>JADJQM010000001.1:825000-1125000 GCA_016712715.1 Rhodospirillaceae bacterium | reverse complement strand
GTCGAACAGATTGGCCCCGTTCACCTCAGCAAAGCTGGGTGCCTTGCCGGTCGCATCGATGCTGTTGAGGAAGTCGGCATAGACGGCACGCAAGCCGGGCAAGGTATCGGCCAGCGTTCCGTCGAAATCCAACAGCAGCGCGCGACGCCGGGATGTGACTGCCCTGGATGCCGGTTCGGACATCGTGTCAGTCCGCCTCAGGTCCGCGCGGGCTTTTGGCACAGGACCAGGCGATTCTGCCCGATCGGCCCAAGATCGAGGTCGAGCGATCCCGTCAGGTCGATATTCAGCTTGGCCGAGGCCTCGATCAGCGGATGATCGTAATCGACAATGCCGCCATTGGTCATCGGCAGCAGGACATAAAGCAACAGGTCATGCAGCGTGCTGATATACTGGGTTGCAACGACCTGCAGGCCAAGTTCGTCGGCCAGCGCCTCAAACCGTCCGTCCGCGACGAAAGTATTGAAACTGTCGATGGGACGATCCTGGAGACCTTGAGCCACGCGCAGGCTGTTTTGCCGGGCACGGGCCTCGGACGAATTCTCGATCGTTGCCAGGTAGCCTTGCGGTCCGAGCAGCGCAGCCATCAACCGAAAGGCCTTCTGCTGCAGGTCCCAGCTGTTGAGATTGATCAGGCAGCGATCTGTGAAAACGAGATCGAAAGGACCGCTAACATTGTCGAGCTCGACCGCGTTGCCGACCAGATAGGACAGCCGGGCGGCATCGATGCCGTCTTCTGCCTGGCGAAGCCTGGCAGCGTCGATCATTTCGGGAATGTAGTCGAGGCCGGTCACATGGCAGTCGGGAAAGTTTTGCGCGACCCAACTGCAATTGAATCCGTTGCCGCAGCCGACCTCGAGAATCCGCAGCGGTCTGCCAAGTTCAGTCCGTGCCCGCGCAACAACCCGGCCGATAGCGGCAATCTCGATCATCTTCGCGGTACGCCCCTTGGTGGTGGCGCGCAGATCCTTGCCGTATGAACGGGCCCAGTTCTGCCAATGCTGCTGAATGTCCTGGAGGTTCATTTTGGTGGACGCGCCCTAGGCGAATTTGCTGCGCACAAATTGCTGCAGACGTGTTGGCATGCTGACATTCTTTTGCGTCAGCAGCGCCACTTTGGATCCGCAGGAATAGATGCTTGGGTTGACATTGATGCCGAGCGCCCCGGCGATTCGGCGCAGCCGCTCCATGATCATTTCGTGGTCGAAATCCGGGAACAGCGTGCCACGCACGTTCTTGTCCTTGAGACTCCATTGGTAGTTCCAGGTGGGGCGCCAATCGCTGACCGAATCGTTTGCCGTGGTCGGTGGTGCTGCGTGCGCTGCCAGCAGGTTGTCGAGGGCATCCATGATTGTCTGGGCGCCCATTCGATCGGGATCAAAGCTCATGCTGGCGACAAAGGCCGCGCGCATCTCGTCGGTATAGGCAAGCGCTGGCTTGCCGGCTACGTGGTCGAGCAGCATCGCAACTGCCTGGTCTACTGAATGCGCCACCGGATTGACGCGATTGGCGACATAGCGGCTGACGACCGGACTTTCGGTCGCCATGACGCACAGTGCCGGGTGATCGAGTGCTATGGCCTCGACGCCAGTCGTGCAATTTGTCTGTATGAGAGCTTCGGATGCCAGGATCCAGGGAATGGACGCGCCTTCGCGCACTACCGAAAGGCGCGGTGCGCCCTTGAAGTGATTGAGCCAGGTGTCGATCCGCTCGCTGGGATGCGGCCGCAGGACGATCGACATGTCGGGCAGGCGCTCAAGCAATTGCTGGATGATGCCGACGACCGCGCGGTGGTTGTCGCCTTCCATGATCAGGTAGTTCTCGATGAACGAGCGCGCCGCGGGGTCTGAGAGGTCGAGTTTTCCCTGGCGCGCCTGATCCTGGACCATGAAGTCGACCGGACCCTTTTCAGAGTTGGTCCAGCCGAGATTGGTATTGACCAGGAGAAAACGGCCAAAGCGCTTGCGGATGGCATCGACCTCGGCCTGGTGGATGCTGCGCATGTTCGGGCGCAGCAGGTCCCAGCGCGGATTGATGGTCATATGGATCCGCTCCGCCGCGAAGGGGAAGCGAAGCTTCATCGAACTTGTGTTGACCTCGCCGCCGATGAATATGGCATCGGTGTGCCGCACCGCGTCATCGGCGATCCAGCGCAATTCGTCGGGCTTGGTAACGAGACCGGGAACCTCTTCTTCGATCGCCGCCACGCTGTAGCCGAGTTCCTGGACCCGCATGATCGTGCGGGCGTCGCGCTGGGTCAGGCTCTTGGAAAGATAGATGCCCGGCGGCATGGCTTCGACGTTGCGTTCGATCAGCCATTTCTGACCCAGTACAACCTCGAAACCGCGATTGAGGGCCAGCGCGGCCAGGAGCAGGCGCGAATCAAGTTCCCGGGACGATATTTCCATCGGCAGATACAGCAGGCGCCGCAGGGGCGGCGTCTGGGCGGGCGGGTTGCCCGCGGCTGTTGATGGCGTCTTAAACAAAAGCAATTCCCTTTGTTTTCCAGGCCTTAGTCGCTACCAAGCGATGAAACGTTCAACCCAACAAACCAGTCCGCTAGCATGTTCGACGCCGAATCGGGAATGGCAGCCGAGCCGATCCTGGCAGAAGGCAATCACTCCAGCATGCTTCTTGGCCGAATGCAGCGCGGCTATTTACCGCGAGACGGATGAAGATCGCAATTGCGGAACACGACGTCTTTATTAAAACGGGTTTATTCTATTTAAGATACGTCTAAGGAGAGCGACCGTCGGCTTGGCATTGGCCCCTTAGCGCAGCCTAATTTGCGCGGCCGGTCCGCTAGATCATCTTCTTGAGGGACGCGGCGTCGAGCCATTGGGTGTTGATGTCGCTGGCGAAGCGGAAGCCCTCTGCCACCTTTGGGGCGCCATCCTGGGCAAAGGAACGACGGGTCCAATAACTGAACACCGGCTCGATCACAGCGATCCTTGAGCTCAATCGTGGAGCGGCTGTCATCCTCGGTGATCATCACCTCGTGCAGCTTCTCGCCGGGGCGGATGCCGATGATGGTGTGGGGCAGGCCGGGCGCCAGGCAGTTGGCAAGCTCGGTCACCTTCATCGAGGGAATCTTCGGGACGAAGATCTCGCCGCCGCGCATGATCTCCATGCTGGACAGCACGAAAGCCACACCCTGGTCGAGGGTGATCCAGAAGCGGGTCATGCGGTCATCGGTGATGGGAATCGATTTGGCGCCCTTGGCGACCAGTTCCTGGATCACCGGCACGATCGAGCCGCGCGAGCCGATGACGTTGCCGTAGCGCACGACCGAGAAAATGGGGTCATGGCCGCCGGAGAGCGCATTGGCGGCGATGAAGATCTTGTCGGAGGCGAGCTTCGAGGCGCCGTAGAGATTGACCGGGTTGGCGGCCTTGTCGGTCGAAAGCGCCACGACCCGCTTCACCTTGTTCTTGATCGCCGCCTGCACCACGTTCTCGGCGCCGATCACATTGGTGTGGATGCATTCGAACGGGTTGTATTCAGCAGCCGGCACCTGCTTCAAGGCGGCGGCATGAATGATGTAGTCGACATCCCGCGTCGCCATCTCGAGCCGCTGCCCGTCGCGCACATCGCCGATGAAATAGCGCAGGCAGGGATACTTCTCCTGGCTGAGGTCCTGCTGCATCTCCCACTGCTTCAATTCGTCGCGCGAGAAGATGATGAGGCGCTTCGGCTTCCAATCCTTGAGCACGCGCTTGATGAACGCCTTGCCGAACGAGCCCGTCCCACCCGTCACCAGGATCGATTTCCCGTTCAGATCGGGAAGTGCCGTCTCAAACATGTCGAAATGCCTCGCCAAAAGAAGTGCTGCTAGGGCCTAACGACCATGTGGAGCCCTGTCAATCGCCGACCGGCCAAAGAAGAAGGGGCGCGACAATGCGCGCCCCTAAAACGGTGATTCTGGCTGATCTATGCGCCGGTAAAGGCCTGAAGCCCGGTCTGGGCCCGGCCCAGGATCAGGGCGTGGACGTCGTGGGTCCCTTCATAGGTGTTCACGGCTTCCAGGTTCATGACGTGGCGGATGACGTGGAACTCGTCGGAGACACCGTTGCCACCGTGCATGTCGCGCGCCATGCGGGCGATGTCGAGCGACTTGCCGCAGGAGTTGCGCTTGATCAGCGAGATTGCTTCCGGCGGGCAGTTGTCGGCGTCCTTCATGCGACCAACCTGCAGGCAAGCCTGCAGCCCCAGGGTGATCTCGGTCTGCATGTCGGCAAGCTTCTTCTGGATGAGCTGGTTCGCGGCCAGCGGCCGGCCGAACTGCTTGCGGTCCATCGTGTATTGCCGTGCTGCGTGCCAGCAGAACTCGGCGGCACCAAGCGCACCCCAGGCGATGCCATAGCGCGCATTGTTGAGGCAGCCGAAGGGGCCGCCCAGGCCCTTGGCATTGGGCAGCAGGTTCTCGTCCGGCACGAACACATTTTCCATGACGATCTCGCCGGTAACCGAGGCGCGCAAGCTGAACTTGCCCTCGATCTTTGGGGTCGAGAAACCCTTCATGCCGCGCTCCAGGATGAAGCCGCGGATGATATTGTCATCGGTCTTCGCCCAGACCACGGCGATATCGGCGATCGGCGAGTTGGTGATCCACATCTTGGCGCCGGTGACGCTGTAGCCGCCATCGACCTTCTTGGCACGCGTCACCATGCTGCCCGGATCCGACCCATGATCGGGTTCGGTGAGGCCGAAGCAGCCGACCAGTTCGCCGGTCGCGAGCTTGGGCAGGAATTTCTGGCGCTGCTCTTCCGTGCCATAGGCATTGATCGGGTGCATCACCAGGCTGGACTGCACGGACATGGCCGAACGGTAGCCGGAATCGACCCGTTCCACTTCCCGGGCGACGAGGCCGTAGGCGACATAGTTGGTGCCGGCGCAACCATAGCCGTCGATGGTCGAGCCCAGCAGTCCAAGCTCGCCCAACTCGTTCATGATCTCGCGGTCGAAGCGCTCGTGCCGGTTGGCCTGGACAATGCGCGGCATCAGCTTGTCCTGCGCATAGGCGCGGGCGGTATCGCGGACCAGCCGCTCTTCTTCGCTCAACTGGGCGTCGAGGAAGAGGGGATCATCCCATTGGAATTCGGGCTTGGCGGCGGTGCGGGCGGAACTCATGTGGTACTCCGGCTTTTGACAAGATTATAGGCGTTGGCAGCGGATGCTATATCATGTGGACTGGCGGCGCGACAGGCAGCGCGGCGCAGGCCACACATGTCCCACCCGCCCAGCTATCTTGCGGGCGCATGTGAGCCATGCAGGCGTCCCTTGCTATCAGGAGCGGTATTGTCGGACGAAGACTACCTCATCGAGTTTCACCAGGTCGGGTCCTACGTCAAGGTTTCGATCATGGATCCCGTCTCGCTGACCGAGGTCTCGATGGTGGCGCCGGCCAGCATGTCCCAGGGCCAGCTCGCCCAGGCGGCGATCCGCAAGCTGAAATATGTCCTGGCCCGGCGAAATGGCACAGTTGCTGACGGAACGGCAGGCGAACGCAAATAACACCTTGTCCGCCCGGAATTGTCACGATAGGTTCCGCAGCAATGACGAGCTGCACGCCGACAGGCCGGAAACGGCCTGCGAGAAGCGGCCGGAATGGGGGCCTTTCGTTTGATGTGACGTCCATGGCAGGGAAGATCTTCCTCGTCATGCGGCAGCAGCATTCCTCTTCCGATCGCGGCGCTCTGCGGCTCTTGGGATTGGCCGACGCATCACCGGTGCAAGGCCATGGGAGAAGGGGATAACGCCAGAGATGGAATGGTTTCTATCTTTATCGCCGCTGCTGGATGAGAAATTCCCACCCTTCGTGCAGCAGCTGATCAACGGGCTGACACTTGGTTCCATCTACGGCCTGATCGCCATCGGTTACACGATGGTTTACGGCATCATCGGCATGGTCAACTTTGCCCATGGCGACGTCTATATGATCGGCGCCTTCCAGGCGATGATCGTGCTGCTGCTGTGCGGCACTTTGGGCATCTCCTGGGTACCGCTGCAATTGCTGATCATGCTGGTGGTGGCCATCGTCCTCACCGCGGCTTATGGATGGACGGTCGAACGGATCGCCTATCGACCCTTGCGCGGTGCGCCGCGCCTTGCTCCCCTCATCTCCGCCATCGGCATGTCGATCGTGCTGCAGAACTATGTGCAGCTCCTGCAAGGTCCGCGCCCCAAGCCGGTCGAACCTGTCATCCAGGGTGGTTTCAAGCTGATGAGCCGGTCCGACGGCACCTTCGTGGTCCAGCTCGGCTACATGCAGATCATCATCTTCCTGATCACCGTCGCCTTGATGGCGGGGTTTGCGCTGATGATCTCGCGCACCACGCTGGGGCGCGCGCAGCGGGCCTGCGAGCAGGACATGAAGATGGCCTCACTGCTGGGCGTCAATGTCGACCGCACCATCTCGCTCACCTTCGTGATGGGCGCCGGCCTCGCCGCCGTGGCCGGCATGATGGTGACGCTCTATTGGGGCAACAACGATTTCTACATGGGCTTCATCGCCGGCATCAAAGCCTTCACGGCGGCGGTCCTGGGTGGCATCGGGTCGCTGCCCGGCGCCATGCTGGGCGGCATTCTCATCGGCCTCATCGAGGCTCTCTGGTCCAATTATTTCTCGGCCGAATACAAGGATGTGGCGGCGTTTGGGGTTCTGATTCTTGTGCTGATCTTCCGGCCCACGGGTCTGCTGGGGCGGCCTGAAGTGGAAAAGGTCTGACCGCCATGACTGATATGACGCAAGGCCGTAACGTCCGCGCCGCCGATGCAGGGCCAGCCGAACCCAACCCGTATGTCGAATCTCTCAAGGAAGCGCTCTTCACCGCTGTCCTTGTGTTCCTGCTGGGCTTCCTGATGGTCGGCTACCAGACCGAGGTGCTGCAGGGCAAGCAGATGAGCTACGTCACGCGCTATGCCGACGTCGCCTGGGCAGTGGTCCTGATGTCGGCCGGCCGCTTCCTGCTCACCCTCACGCGGTTCGACCGGACCTTGCCGGCCCTCATCCTGGGTGGACTCGCCTGTCTCTATCTGTTCGGCGCCGGTGTAATCGGTGTCCTTGAACTGCCGATCTATGAAACGCTGTTCGTAACCCCGGATCCCTTGCAGCCGGACATCCTGCCCTTCGAACAGCCGATGGTGAACGTCATCTTCGGCCTCGGCGCCTTGTTCATCTTTGCGTCGTCGGTGCGGACCCGTCGCCGCAAGACGGTGGGTGGCCAGACGATCGAGGTGCGTGAAGCCGCGGAGGCGCGCCAGGCCAGCTTTGCCCGCAACATTTCGGGCGTTCTTGGCCCGATCCTCATCATCCTCGCTTTGGTCATTCCGATGACGCCATGGGGTGACCGTCAGCTGGTCGACAGTCTGGTGCTGGTGATGACCTATGTCATGCTGGGCTGGGGCCTCAACATCGTGGTCGGTCTTGCCGGCCTGCTGGACCTCGGCTACGTCGCCTTCTACGCGGTCGGTGCCTATACCTATGGCAAGCTCTCGACCACGCTTGGCCTCAATTTCTGGGAGAGCTTGCCCCTGGCCGGCGCCATGGCGGCGACCTTCGGCCTTGTGCTCGGTTTTCCGGTGCTGCGCCTGCGCGGTGACTACCTCGCCATCGTGACCCTTGGCTTCGGCGAGATCATCCGTCTCGTCCTGGTCAACTGGCAAGCCTTTACCGGCGGCCCCAACGGCATCGGCAACATCGCCAAGATCGACTTCTTCGGCATTCCCTTCGAACGCAATCCGGCCGAGGGTACGCTGGCCTTTCATACGCTGTTCGGACTGGAGTTCAGCACCACCCAGCGCGTCGTGTTCCTCTACTACGTCATTATCGGCCTGGCGCTCATCACCAACTTCGTCACCATTCGCTTGCGCAAGATGCCGATCGGCCGTGCCTGGGAAGCCTTGCGTGAGGACGAGACCGCGTGTCGCGCCCTCGGCATCAATCCCACCAACACCAAGCTGACCGCCTTCGCGATCGGCGCCATGTTCGGCGGCTTCGCCGGCTCGTTCTTCGCCACCCGCCAGGGCTTCATCAGCCCGGAGCGCTTCAACTTCCTCGAATCCGCGATCATCCTGGCGATCGTCGTGCTCGGCGGCATGGGCAGCCAGGTCGGTGTCGCCCTGGCGGCTATTCTGCTCATCGGCCTACCCGAGGTGCTGCGCGAACTGTCGCTCTATCGCATGCTGGTCTTTGGCGGCGTCATGGTTCTCATCATGCTGCTGCGGCCCAAGGGCCTGCTCTCCTATCGCGTGCCCACCATCCTCTACAAGGATCGCAAGAAAAAGAGTTGGCCTCGACGCCGGGAGCGGCGCAATGACCGCGGCGGCCACGACCCATCTTGCCGACAACACCTTGCTGGAGGTGGAGCGGCTGACCATGCGCTTTGGCGGCCTCGTCGCGATCAACGACGTCAGCTTCTCGGCGAGGTCGCGCGAGATCACCGGTGTCATCGGCCCCAATGGTGCCGGCAAGACCACCGTGTTCAACTGCATCACCGGCTTCTACAAGCCGACCGTCGGCCGCATCGCGCTGCGCAATGCGCATGGTGAACCCTTCCTGCTGGAACGGATGGACGGTTTTCGCATCGGGCAGAAAGCCAAGGTCGCCCGTACTTTCCAGAACATCCGCCTCTTCCCCGGCATGTCGGTGCTCGAAAATCTGATGGTGGCGCAGCATAACAAGCTGATGCACGCCTCGGGTTGGACCGTGCTGGGCCTTCTCGGCCTGCCGTCCTTCCGGCGCGCGGAAGCGGCGGCGCGCGACCTTGCCATCGAGTGGCTTGAGCGCGTGAAGCTCACGGCCGTGGCCGACGAACCCGCCGGCAGCCTTCCCTATGGCGACCAGCGGCGGCTTGAGATCGCCCGCGCCATGTGCACCGAGCCGGTCCTCCTCTGCCTCGACGAACCGGCCGCTGGCCTCAATCCGAAGGAATCGGCCGAGCTCAATGCCCTGCTGCTCTCGATCCGCGACGAGTTCGGCATCGGCCTGCTCCTGATCGAACACGATATGAGCGTTGTCATGGGGATTTCCGACCATATTGTCGTGCTGGATTACGGCAGCAAAATTTCAGACGGGTCGCCGCTCGACGTGCGCAACGACCCGGCCGTCATTCGCGCCTATCTCGGTGAAGACGAGAAGGAATAGAATTGGCGATGCTCAAGATCTCAGGCGTTCACACCTTCTACGGTCACATCGAGGCGCTCAAGGGCGTCGACCTCGAAGTCAAACAGGGTGAGATCGTGACCTTGATCGGTGCCAATGGCGCTGGCAAGTCGACCTTGCTGATGACCATCTGCGGCACGCCCCGGGCACTCACCGGGCGTATCATCTTCGAGGGCAAGGACATCGCCCAGATGCCGACCTTCGAGATCATGCGCCTCGGCGTCGCGCAATCGCCGGAAGGGCGCCGCATTTTCCCGCGCATGACTGTGATGGAAAATCTGCGCATGGGCGCTATCACCGGCGACCCGCAGCATTTCAACACCGATCTCGATCGGGTCTTTTCGATTTTCCCGCGCCTCAAGGAACGCGCGGCACAGCGCGGCGGCACTCTGTCGGGTGGCGAGCAGCAGATGCTGGCCATCGGCCGCGCCCTGATGAGCCGGCCGCGTCTGCTGCTGCTCGACGAACCGTCGCTGGGTTTGGCGCCGCTGATCGTCAAGCAGATCTTCAGCATCATCCGCGAGATCAACGAGCAGCAGGGCATGACGGTGTTCCTGGTCGAGCAGAACGCCAACCATGCCTTGAAGCTTGCCCATCGCGGCTATGTGATGGTCAACGGCACCATCACCTTGTCGGGTACCGGAGCCGAGCTCCTGACCAATGCCGAAGTGCGCGCGGCCTACCTTGAAGGCGGCCATTGAGCTGGAGATTGATATGTGGGTTTTCCTGTTCCTCACCGTCTGCATTTTCGGCGGCACCGCCTTTCTCATGGGACAGGCCATCGGCGAGACATGGCGGCCCATGTGGCAGAACGTTCCCTATGGAATCCTGCTGGTGATCGCGAACCGCTATTTTGCCGCGGTCTTGTTCAAGCAGCCGGCCTTTGATGTGCTGGAGATTCTGCTGGATACGATCGTGATCATCGGCATCGCCCTGGTTGCCTACCGGCTGACCCAGGCGCGCAAGATGGTCGCTCAATATCCCTGGATTTATGAACGCACCGGTGTGTTTACCTGGCGCGAGAAGGCCACAACCCAAGGTTAAGTATGACAAACGGCGTGATCCGCCGGATCACGGAGTTTTGCAGTCGGTTAGGATTGACCCGGCTGCCGTTAGGCGAGAAGATGCCGCCAGCTTAACCTGACGGCGGAAGATCGCAGGGGTAAGTGAAACTCAGGCTTTATGCGAGGGATCTATGCTTAAGAATTTGATTGGCTCGACGGCGCTGGCCGCCGTTCTGGCTATTGGCGCGTTTGGCACCGTTTCGGTTGCCAAGGCGGACGACATCACCATCGCGGTTGCCGGTCCGATGACCGGTGAACTGGCCGCTTTCGGCGAACAGCTGAAGCGCGGTGCGGAAAAGGCGGTTGCCGACATCAATGCCAAGGGCGGCGTTCTCGGCAACCAGCTGAAGCTGGAGATCGGTGATGACCAGTGCGATCCGAAGCAGGCCGTGCAGGTCGCTAACGACCTGGTGAAGAAGGGTGTCACCTTCGTCGCCGGTCACTTCTGCTCGGGCTCCTCGATCCCGGCCTCGGCTGTCTATGCTGAAGAAGGCATCGTGCAGATCACCCCGGCTTCGACCAACCCGGCCTTCACCGAAGACATGGCTGCCAAGGGCGTCAACACCGTGTTCCGCACCTGCGGCCGCGACGACGCCCAGGGCGTGTTCGCAGGTCCGTGGCTGGCCAAGACCTATCCCGGCAAGAACGTCGCCATTCTCGACGACAAGTCGGCTTATGGTCAGGGTCTCGCCAATGAAACCGCGAAGAACTTTGAAGCGGCCGGTGGCAAGATCGCGCTCCGCGATACCTACACCGCCAAGGAAAAAGACTTCTCGGCGCTCATCAGCAAGCTGAAGGACGCCAAGATCGACGCCGTCTATATCGGTGGCTACCATAACGACGTGGGCTTGATCGTCCGCCAGGCGCGTGAACAGGGCCTCGAAGCCGCTGTGATCTCGGCTGACGCGCTCAACACCGCTGAGTTCTGGTCGATCTCGGGTCCGGCCGGCGAAGGCCTGCGCTACAGCGACGGCGCCTCGGCGGTCAATCTCGACTCCGCCAAGGACGTGGTTGCGGCGTTCCGCGCCGACAATTACGAACCGGAAGGCTACACGCTGAACAGCTATGCCGCGATCCAGGCTTGGGCTGCGGCGGTGACGGCGGCTGGCGACACCGATGGTGCCAAGGTTGCGGCAGCGCTGCGCGCTGCTCCGATCCCGACCGCGATCGGCGACCTGACCTTCGATGCCAAGGGCGACCTGACCAAGGTCAACTACGCCTGGTATGTCTGGCACGATGGCAAGGCCATCCAGGAACCGTTGAACTAAGCCTTCGGTTCTTCGGAACCAAGGGAAGAAGCCCGGGCCCTCGGCCCGGGCTTTTTTGTTTCTGCGATCGCTGCGCCTGCAGATGGTGTTGGGGGCTTGCGCGGCGCGACTGCGCTCAGTAATCGTAGGCGCCCAGGGCGTTTCAATCCGGGGAATATCAATGAGGTCGCGTATCGTGATAGACAGCCGCCTGATCGCCGCTCAGCTTCTGATGGCGCTGCTGCTGACGTCATGTGCCGGCGGCCCAAGCGGTCCCACTCAGGCCGAGAAGGAGGCCGCGGCCGCGCGTTTCGCCACCGAGGTGGCAGCGGCCCAGGCGGCGGCCGAGGAAGCCGGCACAATCCATATCGGTGTCGCCGGCCCGATGACCGGCGACTTCGAAGCTTATGGCATCGATATGCGGCGTGGGGCGGAACTGGCGGTTGCCGATATCAATGCCGCGGGTGGCGTGCTTGGGCGAGAGGTGGTCCTGGAAGTGGCCGATGACCGTTGCGGGATCGAGGATGCTGACGCCGCCGCCAGGGAGCTGGTCAGTCGTGGCGTGGTTTTCGTCGACGGTCATTTCTGCTCGGGCTCCTCTATCCGCGGCGGCAAGATTTATGCGCGTGCCGACGTCCTCCAGATCACGCCATCCTCGACCAACTCATTGCTGACCGACACGGCAGTGCAGGACAAGGTCACGACCTTGCTGCGCGTGGTCGGACGCGATGACATGCAGGGTGATTTCGCCGGTGAGTGGCTGGCAACGTCTCATGCCGGCCAGCCCATTGCCGTCGTCAGTGACAACAGCCTCTACGGCAAGGGCATTGCGGCGCGCCTGCTGGCGAAACTGAAGGAGAAGGGCATTCGGCCAGTGATCGACGGCCAGTTTACGCAAGGCCAGACGAGCTATGCCACGCTGGTCGAGGCATTGAAGAAGTCGGGGACCCGCGTTCTCTATGTGGCGGCCTATCATGATGACATCGGTCGTATCGCCTGGGCCTTGCGGGTGGCGAAGCTGGATATCGAACTGGTCGGCCCCGACGTCCTCAACAACCCGGAGTTCTGGTCCTTCTCGCAGAGCAAGGGGAACGGCGTACGCTTCAGTGATTTCGCCCCAGCCGTCGAGCGGCCGGAAGCGGCCGAGGTGGTCGCGCGCTTTCGGGCGCAGGGTATCGAACCCACCAACTACACCCTCAATGCCTATGCTGCAGTCCGGGTCTTTGCCGCCGGCGCGGAGGCCACCAAGGGCACCGACGCCAAGGCCATTGCGAACTATCTCCGCCAGAACAGCGTCAAGACCATCCTCGGCGAGATCAGCTGGGACGAGAAGGGCGACCTCCGGGAAAGCAACTATATCTGGTATGTCTGGCAGGATGGGCTGATCATGCGCAAATAGCGCGGTCAACCGCTCTCCACGGCATAGTTTGTGGTTGGCGCGGACCCCGGCCCGGCTATATGGTGGTCCCGCCTGAACTCGCCGCGCCCGGCGGGTTCAGGCATCTTGCATATTGGGCCGTCGAGATACCGGGAACATGGCTGAGAAGATCGCGATCGCCAGCGACCATGGCGGGTTTGACCTGAAAACCCAATTGAAGCAGGAGCTTGAACGGCTCGGCTTCGAGCCGCTCGACCTTGGCACCGATGGCCCGGCCTCGGTCGACTATCCTGATTTTGCCGTGAAGATGGCGCAGGCCCTGAAATCGGGTCCGGCGACACGCGGTATCCTCATCTGCGGGTCCGGCATCGGCATTTCGATCGCTGCCAATCGCCACCCCCATATCCGTGCCGCCTTGTGCCACGATCACCTGACCGCCTATCTCGCCCGCTGGCACAACAACGCCAATGTCCTGTGCTTAGGCGGCCGGACGACCGGCGTCGATGTCGCTCGGGACTGCTTGCAGGTGTTTCTTGGGACAGAATTCGAAGGTGGCCGTCACCAAAATCGCGTCGCCAAGCTGGGATAGGTTTGGCGTGAGCCGGCGGCAATCAGAAGCGCCAGGCGATGGCCAGGAAAGGTTAAGAGAATGAACAAAGAGACGAGCAATTATAAGCCGATGCCGGGCTTCTTCGACAAGCCGCTGGCCGAGCAGGACGCGGCGATTTTCGACGCGATCGGCAAGGAATTTCACCGCCAGCAGGACCAGATCGAGCTCATTGCCTCGGAGAACATCGTCTCGCGCGCGGTGCTTGAGGCGCTAGGCTCAGTCCTTACCAACAAATATGCCGAAGGTTATCCGGCCAAGCGCTATTACGGTGGCTGCGAATATGTCGATATCGCCGAATCCCTTGCGATCGACCGTGCCAAGAAGCTCTTCAACTGCAAATTCGCCAACGTCCAGCCGCATTCGGGCGCCCAGGCCAACCAGGGCGTTTTCATGGCGCTGCTGCAACCGGGCGATACCTTCATGGGCCTCAACCTCGCGGCCGGCGGTCACCTGACCCATGGCTCGCCTGCCAACCAGTCGGGCAAGTGGTTCAAAGTCGTGTCCTACACGGTCGATCCCGCGACCCTGCGCATCGACATGGATGAAGTCGAGCGCCTGGCACTGGAAGCCAAGCCGAAGCTGATCCTCGCCGGCGGTTCGGCCTATCCGCGCGTCTGGGACTTCGCCCGCTTCCGCAAGATCGCCGATGCGATTGGCGCGGTGTTCATGGTCGACATGGCCCATTTCGCCGGTCTCGTGGCGGCGGGCGTCCATCCGAGCCCGTTCCCGCACGCCCATGTCGTCACCACAACCACGCACAAGACCTTGCGCGGTCCGCGTGGTGGCATGATCCTGGCCGATGACGAGGAATTGGGTAAGAAGCTCAACTCGGCGATCTTCCCGGGACTGCAAGGCGGTCCGCTCATGCATGTCATCGCAGCCAAGGCCGTGGCCTTCGGCGAGGCGCTGAAGCCGGAATTCAAGGTCTACGCCCAGCAGGTCATCGACAATGCCAAGGTGCTGGCCGAAACCGTCATCGAAGGCGGCCTCGCCATCACGACGGGCGGCACCGACAACCATCTGATGCTGGTCGATCTCCGGCCCAAGAAACTCACCGGCAAGGCGGCCGAGATCAGCCTCGACCATGCCGGCATCACCTGCAACAAGAACGGCATTCCCTACGACACCGAAAAGCCGATGATCACCTCCGGTATCCGTCTCGGTACCCCGGCAGGGACGACGCGCGGCTTCGGCACCGGGGAATTCCGCCTGATTGGTAAACTGATCTGCCGCGTGCTGGATGGGCTCGCGGCGCATCCTGACGACAATTCGGCGACGGAAGCGGCCGTGCGCAAGGAAGTGAAAGCCTTGTGCGCCAAGTTTCCGATCTACCCGAACCGATAGTCGGGGTAAAAGGGGAAGAGGGGAAATATGCGCTGCCCGTTCTGCGGCAATGAAGACACCCAGGTGAAGGATTCGCGGCCGACCGACGACAACGCCGCGATCCGACGCCGCCGCCAATGCGGCAATTGCGGCGCCAGGTTTACGACCTTCGAGCGCGTGCAGCTGCGCGAGCTCGTGGTGGTGAAAAGCAATGGGCAGCGCGAACCCTTTGAACGCGAAAAGCTGATGCGCTCGATGCAGACCTCGCTCCGGAAGCGCCCGGTCGATGCCGAGCGGCTCGAGCGGGTGGTGAACGGCATCGTCCGTCGCCTGGAAAGCTCCGGCGAAAGCGAAGTGCCGACTTCGATGATCGGCGAAGCCGTCATGGACGCCCTGGCCAGCCTCGACAAGGTGGCCTATGTGCGCTTTGCCTCGGTCTATCGCAATTTCCGCGAAGCCAAGGATTTCGAGACCTTCATCGGCAAGCTCGGTGGCGAGAACGACTAACGTCGCCACCGATAGCGACCGTGCCCATATGGGCGCGGCGCTGGGCCTTGCTCGCCGCGGGCTTGGCCGGACCTGGCCAAATCCCAGCGTCGGCTGCGTCCTCGTCGACCCGGATGGCCGCTTGGTCGCGCGCGGCTTTACCCAGCCGGGTGGCAGGCCGCATGCCGAAGCCCAGGCCCTCGACCAAGCGGGCGACAAGGCCCGCGGCGCCACCGCCTATGTCAGCCTCGAACCCTGTGCCCATCACGGCAAGACGCCGCCTTGTGCCGAGGCACTGGTGGCGGCAGGCATCAGGCGCTGTGTCATTGCGACCGGTGACCCCGACCCCCGCGTCGCCGGTGGCGGCATCGCCATCCTCAAAGCCGCCGGGATCGAGATCCTGGAGAGTGTCCTGGAAGAGGAAGCGCGGGAGCTCAATGCTGGCTTCTTCACCCGGATCGCCCTGGGCCGGCCGCTTGTCACCCTGAAACTCGCCACCTCCCTGGACGGCAAGATCGCCACCCTGTCGGGGGAAAGCAAATGGATCACCGGCCCTTCCGCCCGCGCAATCGGCCACCTGCTGCGGGCGACCCATGACGCGATCCTGGTGGGATCCGGCACCGCCTTGGCCGACGACCCGGAACTCACCTGCCGCCTCCCCGGTTTGGACGAGCGTTCGCCGGTCCGTATCGTCCTCGACAGTCGGTTGCGCCTGCCGCTGTCGGCCGGGCTGGTCGCCAACCAGACCCGCCATCCGACTTGGCTGGTGACCGGGGCCGACCACGCGCCCGAGAAACTGGCGCCCTATCGCGAGGCCGGCGTCACCCTCATCCAGCTGCCGACGGGCAAGTCCGGGCGGGTCGACCTTGCGGCCGTTCTCAAGGTTCTGGGTGAGCGGGGCCTCACCCGCCTGCTGGTCGAGGGCGGTGCCAATCTCGCTACCAGTCTGCTGGCAGCCGATCTCGTCGACCGCCTCGCCTGGTTCCAGGCGCCCCTTGTGATCGGCGATGACGGCATGGCTGGTATCGGCGAACTGGGCAGGGCGCAGCTTGACCGGGCCCAGCGTTTTGCGCTTCTGTCCGAGCAACGGGCCGGGCCGGATGGCGTCGCCTTTTATCGCCGCAGCACCTGAGCTTCGAGATTCGGTTGATCGGCTAAGACACGGATATTGAAATATGTTTTACTGGAATCGTGACCGACCTCGGCACCGTCCGGTCGCTGCGGCAGGGCGCCGTCACGCGCCTTGAGATCGTCACCACCTATGATACGGCCGATATCGCCCTTGGCGCCTCGGTCGCCTGCAATGGCTGCTGCCTCAGCGTGGTCGAAAAGGGGCCGGATTGGCTGGCTTTCGAGGCGGCGCAGGAGACCCTCAACGTCACCACGCTGAAGGATTGGCAGGTAGGACACCGCATCAATCTTGAACGCCCGACCAAGGTCGGCGACGAACTGGGCGGTCATATCGTGGCTGGCCATGTCGACGGTATTGGCACGGTGGTGGTCGCCGCTGAAGACAGAGGCAGCTTGAGGTTGACCATCGAAGCCCCTGAAAATCTGGCAAAATATATCGCCTCCAAAGGGTCGGTCACGATCGACGGCGTGTCGCTCACCGTGAACGAGGTGGCCGGTCGGCGCTTCGGTGTCTGCCTTATCCCGATCACCCGCGAGGCCACCAATCTCGGCAAGGCCATGGTCGGCCAGCGGGTCAATCTCGAGATCGACCTCATCGCCCGCTATGTGGCACGGCTCTTGGGCCAGGATGGAAACTAAGCGGGGACGGAAACTAAAGCGATCCTCGACCTTGCCGACCGAAGCCGCTAAGAAGGCGCCAACAATCCCTTCAGAGTTTAGGAATTATGACCGCTAAGCCACATATCATGGTTATTGAGGCCCGCTTCTATGAGGACCTCTCGGACGCCCTGTGGGAAGGTGCCGAGCGCGCCTTGACCACGGTCGGCGCCACCTATGAACGCTTCACCGTTCCTGGCGCGCTGGAGATCCCAGCCATCATCCGCCTGGCCCATCTCGCAGCCGAGGCCGGAAAGATGAAGAAGCCCTTCGACGGTTTCGTGGCGCTGGGCTGTGTCATCCGGGGCGAGACTACCCATTACGAGACCGTCTGCAACGAGAGCGCCCGTGGCCTCATGACGCTTGCCACCGATTTTGGCCTCTGCATCGGCAACGGCATCCTCACCTGCGAGAATGACGCGCAGGCCTGGGTTCGCGCCAAGGCCAACGAACTCGACAAGGGTGGCGGGGCCGCCCTCGCTGCCCTCAGCCTGATTGCCGCGCGCAAGCGTCTGGTGTCCTGAGATGGCCGAGGAAAAAGCCCTCTCGGCCAAGGAACGCAGCCAGCAATTGGCGCTGGAACGCCGGGCGGCGCGTTTGGCCGCCGTCCAGGCGCTTTACCAGTGGGAACAGACCGGCGCCAAGCCGGATGTGATCATCTCCGAATTCAGCGTCCACCGCATCGCTCGCCGCCCCCAGGAGGGCGAGGATGCCGAATTGCCGCCGGCCGACCGCAAGCTCTTTGCCGAGCTGGTCCGGGGTGTGGCGTCCGGTGTGTCCGAACTTGATGACATGCTCTCCGCCGTCATCTCCGACGAATGGCGTGTCGAGCGGCTGGAATCGATCCTGCGCGCCATCATGCGCTGTGGCGCCTTCGAACTGGCCCATCGCCAGGACGTGCCGCCCAAGGTTGTCATAAGCGAATACGTGGCCGTGGCCGACGCCTTCTTCGGCGAGAAGGAAACCGGCATGACCAATGGTGTCCTCGACAAGCTGGCGCAGTCCCTGCGCCCGGGTGAGATCGGAACGGGACGCGGTGGCAAGACTACCGGGTGAGTTCGACCTCATCGCGCGCTACTTCGCGCCGCTGGCGGCCGGCATGCCCGGCGCCCTTGGCCTCACCGACGACGCCTGCACCCTGACGCCGCCACCGGGCCAGGAACTGGTCCTGACCGTAGACGCCCTGGTAGCCGGGATCCACTTCCTCCCAGAGGACCCGCCTGATCTCGTCGCCCGCAAGATGCTGCGCGTCAATCTCTCCGATCTCGCCGCCAAGGGTGCGACCCCCCTCGGTTATCTGATGGCGACTGCCTTCTCGCCCGATATCGACGAGGCCTGGGTCGCGGCCTTCACCCGCGGCCTTGCCGCCGACCAGGCGGAATTCGGGCTGGGCCTGATGGGCGGCGACACGGTCGCAACCCCCGGGCCGCTCACTTTGTCGCTCACCGCCATCGGTTCCGTGCCCACGGGCCGTGCGCTGCGCCGCAACGGCGCGAAACCGGGCGACGTCGTGCTGGTCTCCGGCACCATCGGCGATGGCGCGCTTGGTCTCAAAGTACTGCGCCACGAATTCCTGGATGCACCGGCGGATGACCGGCATTTCTTGAGCGATCGCTATCACCTGCCGCAACCGCGCGTGACCCTTGGTCAGGCCTTGCTCGGGACCGGCCATGTCCACGCCATGATGGATGTGTCCGATGGGTTGGTGGCCGATCTCACCCATATCGCCGAGGCTTCCGGCGTCGGCGCCATCCTGCGCGCCACCGATGTGCCGCTCTCTGACCCGGCGGCGGCGATCCTCGCCGATCAACCGGACCTGCTGCCGCTGCTCCTCACCGGCGGTGATGATTACGAACTGCTGCTCACCGCATCACCCGATGCGGTCGCCGATCTCCTCGGCCTCGCCGCCGAACTCGATGTACCGCTCACTGTGATCGGCGACATCGTCTCTGGCCGGGGTGTCGATGTCATCGACCGCGACGGCGCCGCGCTTGAAATCGGCAGCAGCGGCTTTCGGCATTTCTAGCTATTGCGTCATGGTCCGCGAAGGCGGACCATGACGATTTAGATCAAATCCCCAACCCCAATCCCCGTAGTTCCTCCAGCGCCGTCCCGTCATTGCGGAAATGCACTGCCTTTATGCCGAGCCTGCGTGCGGCCTCGATGTTGGCCGGATTGTCGTCGATGAAGGCGCATTGCGCCGGCGGCAGGTCGATCTGCTCCAGGAGATGGTGATAGATCGCCGGGTCCGGCTTCACCATCTTGAGATGCCCGGAAACGGCGACATATTCCATGTGCTTCACGAAGGGCAGATGATGCTGACGCGTGTCATAGGTCTCCGCCGACCAATTGGTGAGGCCATAGGCCGGGATGCCTGCGGCGACCACCCTCTCCAGAATGTCATGACCTTCGGCGACCGGCCCTGACACCATCTCGTCCCAGCATGCGTGGAAGGCTTCGATCAGCGGCGCATGCTGCGGATGCTCTGCGCTCAACTGCGCGATCGCCTCGGCCCAGCTGCGGCCGCGATCCTGTTCCAGGTTCCAGGCCGGGCTGCAGACATCGCGCAGGAACGCGCGGCGCGCCTCGGGGTCCGGGATCAGCCGGCGATAGAGATTTTCCGGGTCCCAGCCGACGAGGACATTGCCGAAGTCGAAGATGACGGCGCCTATGGCAATGAAAATCCTCTGCTTTCGGGGAATCAGTGCGTTCGTGTAGAGGGGCTGTCGCGTTGCCCGAAATCAATCCCGGCGCGTTCCGGTAGGTGCATGAAGAAAATCATCATCCTCCTTGTGATCCTGCTCCTGCTCGGCGGTGGCGCCGCGGCGGTGTGGTGGTTCTTCTTGAAGCCACCCGAAGACGGCGCCCCGGTCGTCGAGGAAGTGCCCCCGCCGGTCCTCTCGCAGATTGATCTGCCGCTGATTTCCATCTCGATCATCAAGAACAACAAATCGACCCAGCGCATTGATTTCCTGATCTCCCTGGTCTTCGATGCGCCCGAGAAGCAGGCCCTGGTGACGGAGCGCATGCCGCGCCTGAGCGACGCCATCGTCACGGAACTCCACAGCCTGCTGCCGCGCAAGATGGTAGAGCAGGGCGGCTTCGACCGGGTCTTTCTGGAACAGCGGCTGACCAAGATGGCGGAGGAGAAGTTCGGCGCCGGCACCTTCTACAAGATCTATATCCGGGACATGCAGGTCTATAAATGACCGCAGCACCCCTGCCGGTCGTCAGCGCGCACCGCGCCGTCTTCGTATTGGCCATGGCGCAGGCCACCGCGATGATCTGCAACTCCATCATGATCGTCACCTCGGCCCTCACCGGCCAGATGCTGGCCGCGGACAAGGGCTGGGCGACATTGCCGCTCGCCTGCCAGTTCATCGCCACCATGCTCACCACCTTTCCGGCCTCCTTTCTGATGAAGCGCATCGGCCGCAAGCAAGGCTTCATCATCGGCGCCCTCATCGGCATCCTGGGCGGCCTCGTCATGGCGGCCGGTTCCTACATCGCCAGCTACTGGCTGTTCACGGTTGGCAACACGATCTTCGGAATCTCCGCAGCCTTCACGCTGTTCTACCGCTTTGCCGCGGCGGAAGCGGCCGACGATGCGTTCCGGCCCAAGGCGATTTCGCTGGTTATGGCGGGCGGTGTCATCGCTGCCGTGCTTGGCCCCGAATTGTCGAAGGCGGGGCAGGATTTCCTGGCGCCCCATCTCTTCACCGGCGGCTTCGTTTTTATCGTCGGTCTCTCGGTATTGGTGGTGCTGCTGTTATTGCCGCTCCATCTGCCGCCGATGGCCGACGACAAGGCCGCCGGCAGGGATGGGGTGAAGCCGGCAGCGTCGCGGCCTCTCCTCGAGATCGTGCTGCAACCGCGCGCCCTTTCCGCGATCGTCGCGGCCATGCTGGGCTATGGCGTGATGTCCTTCGTGATGACGGCGACACCCCTTGCCATGCGCTTCTGCGGCTTCGATCTCAAGACCGGCATCGCCTTCGTCATCCAGGGCCATGTGCTGGCGATGTTCGCGCCCAGCTTTGTTACCGGGCATATCATCCGACGAGTGGGCGAGTTCAAGGTCATGGCCGCCGGGGTCCTCTGCTATGCCGGCTGCATCGCCATGGGCATGGCCGGCATCGACATCCACCATTTCTGGCTGGCGCTTGTGCTGCTGGGGCTCGGCTGGAATTTCCTCTATGTGTCCGGCACCAGCCAGCTCACCAAATGCTACCGGCCGTCGGAGCGGGCGAAGATCCAGGCCTTCAACGATTGCATGGTCTTCTCCGGCGTGGCGGTCTGTTCCTTCATCGCCGGCACCGTCGAGCAGGCCTTCGGCTGGGATTGGGTGCTGCGCGGTGCGATCGTGCCGGTGGTGCTGATCGCCCTGGCGCTGCTGTTTGGGTGGCGGCGTGAGCGAGTGACCGCGTCCTGAACCACCTCGTCATCCGAGCTTGATCCGCTGACCAAGTCAATGTGATTGCCCGGTATGCATCGTGATTGCAATTTTTTGCCGAATTTGATCGTATCGCACTCGCCGGTAAAATCCCATGCCCCTTTGGCAACTGCTCGCGGGAAAATAGATGTCACTCCAGTTATATCGGGTCGTTATCAACCTCTCGTTCGGAGCAATGTGTTTTCTTCTAGTTTCGTCCGCATCTGCTGATACGAGCAGCGGTCTTGATGCTTTTGAGAAAGGCGATTTCCAGAAAGCACACGCACTGTTGTTGCCACTCGCTGAGACAGGTGACGCCGACGCAGAGTATGCCGTCGGCCTCATGTACTTGAAGGGATTGGGCCTTGAGCAAGAGGTTTTAGCTGCGCGTTTTTGGATCGCAAGATCTGCCGAACGTGGAAATACTGCCGCAAGCGACGCGCTTCAGAAGATAGAAGACCTGCTTGAGCAAAAATATTCCAGAGGGCTTCCTCGCGTGGACGGCGCTGACGGTTCATCCCGGGAGCGCGCAATCTTTCTCCCCGATGCTCATAGCGAATCGGCAGGAATTCGCACAGAACACTTGATCGTTGGCTTCTTTTTTTTCGGGGTGGACGTGGAAAGCGCAGGCTGTGATGAATGGCCCATCAGTGCGCATTTACGACGTGATCACCTTGGAGAAAAGTGGCGCTCAGCGCGATATCTATTTCGATATTACGAATTGGTTCGGGCAGAGGGACTAATTTCGTTAGAACTTAAAGCGTGGAAAATAGCGCCAGAGGAAGGATTTGAGCCGCCTCCCAAGGAATCGTTATCCCCGAGCTTGACCCGGGGATCCACTGTCGCCGTTGATAGTGTGGATCACCGAGGCAAGCCCCGGGGATGACGCGTAAAGAGGCGGGCCACTATGATGACCGAGACCCACGAAGAATATGACGGCCGCATGCTGACCTTGCTCCAGATGATCTGGGGCGAGGGGTTTCTGTCGCCGGGCGGTCCACAGGCTGTGCGCGACATTGCTGCCGGGATCGATCTTGGCGGCAAGCGGGTGCTCGATATCGGTTGCGGCCTCGGTGGGCTCGACCAGGTACTGCTCATGCTCGGCGCTGGCCACGTCACCGGCATCGATGTTTCGCCCGGCATCGTCGAACGGGGGCAGGAACGCATCCGCCGCTCCGGCCTCAACAAGAAGATCGAGATCAAGCTGGTGGAACCCGGCCCACTCCCCTTCGCCGATGCGAGCTTCGATGTGGTGTTCGGCAAGGATGCCTGGTTGCACATCCCCGACAAGGTGGCGCATTTTGCCGAGGTGCGCCGCGTGCTGAAGCCCGGCGGGCGCATCGCCGCCGGCGACTGGATGAAATCGCCGGGGCCTTACAGCCGCGACATGGCATACTTCTTCGAGATGGAGGGGCTCACCTACCATCTCGTCACCCTGGCCGCGTATGGCGAGCTGCTGCACGGTGCGGGCTTCACCGACATCCGGCTTGAGGACATCACCGACCATTACCGCGCCGAGGCACATGAGGAACTGGCCCGCATGAAGGGCGAGCTTGCCGGCATGATGCTGGCGGAGCTCGGCGAGGCCGGGAATGCCCATTTCATCGAAGACTGGCGCTCCCTGACGGTTGTACTCGATAAAGGCGAACTGCGCCCGGCCAGGATATGGGCCACGAAACCCGCTGCCTAGCCGTCGCTGCGGCGCAACATCGCGCCGACTCGGAATTTTGATGGTGCTGTCGTGGGTTGGCAGCCATCTGGATGCCAGCGGCCCGGTGCCGGGCGGTCCGGTCAGTTGCAACGGCATGCCTATTCCTTTATGTTCCGGCCACTTTTAATGATTGCCGCAGGTGACTTTGAGCGCCCACCCAAGGCCCTCGACCGACCCCAAGCGGCAACCTGCCAACTCAATTCTGAATAGGGGATGCAAGAATGGATTCGTGGCTTTGGGGAGTAATCGCCTGCGGCGTCTTCGCGCTGCTGTACGGCATCTGGGCGACCAGATCCGTCCTGGCGGAGAGCGCCGGTAATGCGCGCATGCAGGAAATCGCTGCAGCGATCCAGGAAGGCGCCAATGCCTATCTGAACAAGCAGTACACAGCCATCGCCATCGTCGGCGTCATTGTGGCCGTGATCCTTCTGGCCTTCCTGACGAAATTGGCCGCACTCGGCTTCGTCATCGGCGCCGTCCTCTCGGGCGTCACCGGTTATATCGGCATGAACGTTTCGGTCCGCGCCAATGTGCGCACGGCCGAAGCGGCGCGCCGCGGCATGGCCCCGGCACTCGATGTTGCCGCGAAATCGGGCGGCATCACCGGCATGCTGGTGGTCGGCCTCGGCCTCATCGGCGTCGCTGGTTATTACGGCATCCTGAAATCCTCGGGCGTCGAAATGCGCGCGATGCTGGAAGCGCTGGTCGGCCTCTCCTTCGGCGCCTCGCTCATCTCCATTTTCGCCCGCCTTGGCGGCGGCATCTTCACCAAGGGCGCAGATGTCGGCGCCGATCTGGTCGGCAAGATCGAAGCCGGTATCCCCGAGGATGATCCCCGCAACCCCGCCGTCATCGCCGACAATGTCGGCGACAATGTCGGCGATTGCGCCGGCATGGCGGCCGATCTGTTCGAGACCTTCGCGGTCACGGTGGTCGCCACGATGCTGCTGGGCTCGATCTTCTTCACCGGCCCGGCCCAGGAAATGCTGATGCTGCTGCCGCTGCTGATCTGCGGCGCCAGTGTCATCGGTTCGGTGGTCGGCATGTTCGCCATCAAATTGGGCGCCAGCCAGAACATCATGGGTGCCCTCTACAAGGGCCTCATCACCGCGAGCGTCATCTCGATCATCATCATCGCGGGGCTGGTTCACACCCTGTTCGGCTTTGGCCTGATCGAGGGTACGGAGCTTACCGGCGGCGCCATTTTCTGGTGCGCGGTCATTGGTCTCGCAGTTACCGGCCTCCTGGTCTGGATCACCGAATACTACACCTCGACGGCTTACCGTCCGGTGCGTTCGGTGGCGCAGGCCTCGACCACGGGCCATGCCACCAACATCATCCAGGGTCTCGCGGTTTCGATGGAAGCCTGCGCGCTCCCCGTGCTGGTGATCTCGGCGGCGATCGTCGCGGCCTTCAGCTTTGGCGGTCTCTATGGCATCGCCATCTCTGCCACCACCATGCTGTCGCTGGCCGGCATCGTCGTCGCCCTCGACGCCTATGGCCCGGTCACGGACAATGCCGGCGGTATCGCGGAAATGTCAGAACTGCCGCCGGAAGTGCGCAAGGTGACGGATGCTCTGGACGCGGTCGGCAATACCACGAAGGCCGTGACCAAAGGCTACGCCATCGGTTCGGCGGCCCTTGCGGCCTTGGTGCTGTTCGCGGCCTATACCGAGGATCTGAAGCACTACTTCCCGCAGCTCATCGATGTTATCAAGTTCGAGCTGAATAACCCCTACGTGGTCATCGGCCTGTTCATCGGCGGCGCCTTGCCGTTCATGTTCGCCTCCATGGGCATGATGGCGGTGGGTCGTGCGGCGGCCTCGGTCGTCGTCGAAGTGCGCCGTCAGTTCAAGGAGATCCCGGGTATCATGGAAGGGACAGCCAAGCCCGAATACGGCAAGGCGGTCGCCATGCTGACCACAGCGGCGATCAAGGAGATGATCATCCCCTCGCTGCTGCCGGTGGCTGCACCCATCGTCCTCTACTTCGTGGTGGCGGCGGTCTCGTCGCAGGCCGAGGGCTTCATCGCACTTGGCGCCATGCTGCTGGGCACGATCGTCACGGGCCTCTTCGTCGCCATCCAGATGACCTCTGGCGGCGGTGCCTGGGATAACGCCAAAAAGTACATGGAAGACGGCCATCACGGCGGCAAGGGCTCCGACGCCCACAAGGCCGCGGTGACCGGTGACACGGTCGGCGATCCCTACAAGGATACTGCCGGTCCCGCCGTCAACCCGATGATCAAGATCACGAACATCGTGGCCTTGCTCCTGCTGGCGGCACTCGCCCACTAAGCAGGTCGCTCATCGCTGAAACGGAGACCCCCGGCCGGGACATCGGCCGGGGGTTTCTTTTGTCGCCTGATCGCGCCTGCAAACTGTATCCCAGGGCCGGACGCTTCTGGCCCTTGCGCCTTGCTGGGCGCCACCGCACTTTCTTCTACCGCTAATTCTGGATCGCCCGATGAAAACCGCGACGTCTGTCCTGCTGCCCGTGGGCGCCCTGCTGATCGCCATGGTGTCGATCCAGGCAGGTGCCTCCTTTGCCAAGGGATTGTTTCCGCTGGTTGGCGCCGAGGGCACCACGGCCCTGCGTCTCGGACTCGGCGCCCTGATGCTGACCATCGTGCTGCGACCCTGGCGCACGACCTTCACGCGGCGCAACTGGCGTGCGGTAGTACTCTATGGCGTCATCCTCGGCGCCATGAACCTTCTCTACTACCTTTCGGTAGCACGAATCCCGCTCGGCATCGCGGCAGCGCTGGAGTTTACCGGGCCGCTCGCTGTGGCTGTCTTTTCGTCGCGCCGACGCCTCGACTTCGTCTGGATCCTGCTCGCGGCCGTGGGGCTCCTGCTGCTGCTGCCGATCGGCGAGTCCGTGCATGCGCTCGATCCCTGGGGCGTCGCGCTGGCGCTTGGCGCCGGTGTCGGCTGGGCGCTCTACATCATCGTCGGCAAGAAGGCAGGGGCGGAGCATGGCGGTTATACGCCGGCCCTGGGCATGATCATCGCAGCGCTCGTCGTGCTGCCGGTCGGTATCGATCACGCAGGCGCCGCGCTGCTCAGCCCCGCCATCCTTCCCATGGCATTGGTGGTCGCGGCCCTGTCGAGTGCCGTGCCCTTTGCCTTTGAGATGGTGGCGCTTCGCCGCCTGCGGGCGCAGACCTATGGCACGCTGACCAGCCTGGAACCGGCGATCGGCGCCTTCGCGGGCCTCGTCATTCTACAGGAAGCCTTGCCGATCATTCAGTGGGTGGCGATCGGTCTTATCGTCTGCGCCTCGGTCGGCACGACCCTGACTATGACGCCGGAGCCGGTGATACCGCTGCCCGATTAAGTGGCGCGTTGGCGACTAGACGCCGCCGGGGGCGCCCGTGGTTCCGGTGGGGCCTTTCTTGGGTCCACCCTCATCCGGGCTGAAGCGGCCGAGATTGCCGAGCATTTGCTGGATGATGGTCAGTTCATTGCCGTGGGTCGGCGTCTGGCGGTCGACCATGGCGACCAGGCGGCCGTCGCTCTTGTCATAGACCTTCATGTCCTGGACGATGCCCTGGCTGTCGAAGGCAATGGCCAGCACGCCCTGATCGATGACGTCGGGTTCGAAGAAGGCGGTCTGGCTGGTGCGCTTGGACACGTAATACCAGATGTCGTCACCGAAGGTGCCGGTTGTCGAGGGGGAACCCAGCAGCTGCTCGACCCGGTTCTTGTCGTCTTGACCCGGCTGGATCTGCACGACCTCATCTTCGTCCGGGACATTGCCATGCTGGAGGATCTTGGCCTGGCAGCCGGTCAGCACGATCGCAAGTCCGACAGCGCCGGCCAGGAGAGCCGTGCGGAAGGGGTGGGTGCTGCTGCGACGGTCGGCCATGGGTCGGGTTCCGGGAACTGCCAAATGTGTTGCGCCCGCGTCGGCCCGAAAGTACGGTCCTCGAAATTCCGCTGGCAAGCGGTGGCAAATTCGCACCAGCGCCGGCGGACGTCAAGGAAATGGCTCGGGATAGGGTGCCGCCATGGCGCTACCCGCTATACCGACCGCGGTCCGCTGGCCCGGGTCAAGCCAGGGTCAATACTGAGAAGGTTTCAAATTGGCACAATCGGCTTTAGGCGGCCTTATCTCCCGACTCCTGCAGGGGCCGGGCGAAGTCAAACAGGTGGCGGCAAAGCTGTTCAACCGGCTGGTGTCCCAGGCGCGGGAGCGCGTGTTCTACGAGCGTCTTGGCGTGCCGGACACGGTCGACGGCCGCTTCGACATGGTAGCCCTGCACACCTTCCTCATCTTCCAGCGCCTGAAAGGGCAGGGGGACCGCTCGGCGATCCTCTCCCAGGCGCTATATGATGCACTCATCAACGACATGGAAGCGTCTCTCCGGCAATTGGGGGCTGGCGATATCGGCGTCGGCAAGCGAATCCGCGTGATGACCGAGGCGCTGCAGGGCAGAATTAATGCCTATGAGAAGGCGCTGGCGGGTAGCCAGATCGAGATCGAGGGAGCGCTCCGCCGCAACCTCTATGGCACCACCGACCCCGACATGGATGCCGTCCGCGCCGTCGCCAACTATCTGCGCCGCGCCAAGGATCTGGCCGACACGCAGCCGATCGATCGCATCATGCGGGGCATTTTTGACTTCCCGTCTTTGCCCAATGTGGCTGGATCAAGTGGCCAATCAAGCTATGGATTGGATTGAGGATGACACAGCAACCTACTGATATTTCAGTTTTCTCACGCATCATCGAGGCGAGCTCGGTGAGTGCCCGCAGCTCCGAGCGCCAGCTTGAGGCCAACCCGGCGGAACGCGCGGCGCTGGCCGACGTGCTCGACCTCCAGGCCATGGACAGGCTCGTGGCGAAGCTTGCCTTGCGCCGTTTGAGCTCCGGGCTGATCGAGGTCAAAGGGGCCCTGGAGAGCGAGGTCGTACAGACCTGCGGCGTCACCCTCGAACCCGTACCGGCGAAGGTCGCCGAAACCTTCCGCCTCACCTTCGGCGATGCCCAGCCGGAACCGGACCTCAGCGAAATCGACATCGATTTCGAGGATTCCGACCCGCCGGAACCGATTCTGGACGGCAAGATCGACCTCGGCGCCCTGGTGGCGGAGCAGCTCTCATTGGGCCTCGACCCCTATCCCCGCAAGGAGGAGGCAGCCCTGCCGCAGGAATTTGCCCCCAATGAAGCTGAGATCGCCGCCGAAAACCAGCTGGCAGGCAAGCGCAAGCCTTTCCTGGGGCTGGATAAATTGAGGAAATAGGAAATCCAGGCCTGTACCGGTGCAAAAGGCCCGGTCTCGGCAAGACGCTTGCCATCCCCGGGGATTTTCGTTATCTACCCGCCCATTGGCGGCACGCTTGCCGCCGCTATTTTTTTGTGAAGAGAGTGGATCATGGCAGTCCCCAAGAAGAAAACCAGCAAGTCGCGCCGTGACATGCGCCGCAGCCACCATGCGCTGACGGTCACGACCTCGGCCGAATGCCCGAATTGCGGTGAGCTGAAGCGCCCGCACCATGTCTGCGGCTCCTGCGGTCATTATGATGGCCGTGAGGTTGTCGCGCAGGGCACCGAGGCAGACGCAGCGTAACTCCAGACCCGCTGCTATGATGGCCGGGAAGGAGTGACGGGGTGAGCACCAGCCTGGCTATATCTCTAGACGCGATGGGTGGCGATAACGCTCCTGATATGGTGATCAGGGGCGCGGAGATCGCACGCCAGCGTTTCCCCAATGTCCACTTCCTGATGTTCGGCGACGAGGCGAAGCTCAAGCCGATGCTTGATGCGCTGCCTGCCCTCGCCAAGGTCTGCACAATCCGCCATACCGATTCCGTCGTCTCCATGGACGACAAACCGAGCCAGGCCCTGCGCGGTGGCCGCCAGAGCTCGATGCGTCTTGCCATTGATGCCGTCCATAACGGCGAAGCCGGGGCCATGGTCTCGGCCGGCAATACCGGCGCCCTCATGGCCATGGCCAAGTTCGTCTTGAAGACCATGCCCGGCATCGACCGCCCGGCGATCGCTTCCTTCTTCCCGACCATGCGGTCGGAAAGTGTGATGCTCGATCTCGGCGCCAATGTTCAGTGCGACGCCAACAATCTCGTCCAGTTTGCCGTCATGGGGAATGTGTTCGCGAGACTCGTTCTCGGCGTCCAGCAGCCCAGCATGGGCATCCTCAATGTCGGCGCCGAAGAGCTCAAAGGCCATGACGCGGTCAAGGTGGCGGCCGCTATCCTGCGCGACGTGCCGCTGCCCGGCAAATTCGTGGGCTTCGTCGAAGGTGACGATATCGCCAAGGGCACGGTCGATGTGGTGGTGACCGACGGCTTCACCGGCAACATCGCCTTGAAAACCATCGAAGGCACGGTAAAGCTTTACGGTCATTGGCTTAAGCAGACTTTCTCAGCCACTTTGTGGTCCAAGATCGCCTATCTTTTTGCCCGTCCCGCCCTCAACGGCCTGCGGGCCCAGGTCGATCCGCGCCGCTATAACGGGGCGATTTTGATGGGTCTCAACGGCATTTGTGTCAAAAGCCATGGCGGCACCGATTCCTATGGTTTTGCCAACGCCATCGGAGTTGCGGTAAACATGGTGCAGAATGACGCCATGGAGCGCATGAAGCAGGATTTCGCCCAATTGATGGCTGTGCCCGGGGCGGAAGCCGTCGCTGCGGCGCTCTAGACCAGCGACCATTCACTTTTCAGAACGTCTCTTTCAAAGATTGGCCCCAGATTAGCCATGGCCCGCAGATCCCTTCTTCTTTCCGCCGGCAGCTATCTCCCCAAGGAGATCCTGACCAATGCGGAACTCGCCAAGCGCGTCGACACCACCGATGAGTGGATCTCGCAGCGCACCGGCATTCGCCAGCGCCATATCGCGGCCCCCGGTGAGCTGACCTCCGACCTCGCGGTCCATGCGGCCGAGCAGGCGCTCCACCATGCGGGCCTGCGCGGCGCCGATATCGACATGCTGATCCTCGCCACGACCACCCCGGACCATACCTTTCCGGCCACCGCCACCAAGGTCCAGCAGCGCATCGGCATGAAGGGTGGCTTCGCCATGGACGTGCAGGCGGTCTGCTCCGGCTTTGTCTTCGGCCTCGCCACCGCCGACAATTTCATCCGCGCCGGCCAGGCGCACCGCGCCCTCGTCATCGGCGCCGAGACCTTCTCGCGCATCCTCGACTGGAAGGACCGCAACACCTGCGTCCTGTTCGGCGATGGCGCCGGTGCGGTCGTGCTGGAAGCGGGGGAGGGCGACGGCACCTCCAAGGATCGCGGCGTGCTCTGCACCCATCTCTTCTCCGATGGGACCTATTACGACAAGCTCTATGTCGATGGCGGCCCCTCGACGACTCAGACCGCGGGTTTCGTCCACATGGAAGGCAAGGAAGTGTTCCGCCATGCCGTGGTCAATCTCGCGGCCGCGGTCGATGCGGCCATCGCCTCGGCCGGCATCAAGGCCGACGATGTGGACTGGCTGGTGCCGCACCAGGCGAATCGACGCATCATCGACAGCATGGGCAACAAGCTGAAGCTCGCGCCCGAAAAAGTGGTGGTCACGATCGACCGCCATGCCAACACATCGGCCGCCTCGATCCCTCTCGCACTCGCGGAAGCGGTCAATGACGGGCGCATCCAGCGTGGCCAATTGGTCCTCATGGAAGCTATGGGTGGTGGTTTCACCTGGGGTTCGGCCCTGATTCGCTACTGAATCTTCCGTGACATTGCTGAACCAATCCCTACACATATGACTACAGATCAATGTCGCTCTCTAATTGACTGATTTCAGAGTAAACGATACGCTCATTCATCAAGAGCCGACTAGAAAGGCAGGGGGAGATGAAGGGCAACACGATCACTCGCGCGCATCTGGCCGAAGCCGTCTATCAAGAGGTGGGCCTCTCGCGCAATGAATCAGCCGAGCTGGTGGACACCGTGCTCGACGAAGTTTCGCATGCGCTCGTCCGTGGCGAGAGCGTCAAGATCTCATCCTTCGGCAGCTTCCTCGTCCGCCTCAAGGGCGACCGTGTCGGCCGCAATCCGAAGACCGGCGAAGAAGTGCCGATCAAGCCGCGCCGCGTCCTCGTCTTCCGCGCGTCGCACGTGCTGAAGGACCGGGTCAACAAGGGCGCTGAAAAACAACCATGAGCTCCTCGGCAGAACGACTCCCCACCGCCGATCGGGTCCTGGGATCGGATCAGGCATCTCAGAAATCGGACTCGGTCGCGGCCCAGCGCCGCACGGCGGCCCGCCGGGTGGAGAAGGCCGCGGGCGCCTTCCGCACGATCTCGGAAGTGGCCGACGACCTCGAAGTGCCGCAGCATGTGCTCCGCTTCTGGGAGACCAAATTCCCCCAGATCAAGCCGATGAAGCGGGGCGGTGGCCGCCGCTATTACCGGCCGGAAGACGTTGACCTGCTGCGCGCCATCCGGGGCCTGCTCTATGACCAGGGCTATACCATCAAGGGCGTCCAGAAGCTGATCCGCGAGGGGGCCCTGCGCCTCGGCGCCGAATTCGCCGATGCCGAGGCCCTGGCTGGCGGGCTGGACCCCGTCGGCAACGGCCATGACGGGCTCGAATCCGGTCATCTGGCCGACGGCACCACAGACCCGACCTTGGCGGCCAGGATCGGCCAGGCTCAGGCCATGCTCGATCTGCCTCTGTTCAAGGCAGCAGCCCTCGACGAGCGCCAGATCCGTGAGGTGAAGGCCATCACCAACGAACTCGAGGAACTGCGCGACCGCCTCCGGAAAGTCCTGGGCTGAGCCTTCCTGCCGCCTGATCAGACGTCCTCCCCCCGCCCTTAATCAATCTGGGGTCGGGGCGGTTTCTTTACGTTGCGTGGGCGCTGGCCGCCCGCTATATAAAGCGCGCCGTCGGCACCCCCTAGGGATTGGAGCTTTCCAGACCCTTCGCCGGCTGGCCCGGGCCCCGTCTCACGGGCAGCCCGAAAGAGTGTCGGAGCGTGGCGCAGCCTGGTAACGTACTAGACTGGGGGGTCTAGGGGTCGCAGGTTCAAATCCTGTCGCTCCGACCATTTTCTCTCCCGTCAGCAAATCTGGAAACCGGCATCGGGCAATCGCCGCGCGCCGCCCCTTCCGGCACGCCCAAAATCGCGCTACGGTCGGCTACGACTTTCAGGAGTAGCGACAAGATCAAAGCCGTCCAATGTCGCGCTCTCCGGATTGCTTTTTTGACGACACAGTTCGGTTAGGCCCTCTATGGGCTTGATGTGGAAAAGTTCGAAGGCAGCGTGTTCTCAGCGACTGTCTTCACCTCGCTACTTCTCGTTTGGATGAATGACCGTCGCCACTCAATCGATATCGGAGCATGAAGAATGAGCAATCCAATCCAAGCCGCCGCTTTCCTGCGCATGCAGCAGTTGATGTCGGCCTCGCCGGTGCCGTCGATCTCGACGGAACTCCTCACGACGGCGGATGGCGATCTCAACCGGGAGCTCAATAGTTTTCTGTTCGACCCGCCGACCGATCCCAATCTCCTCAAAGGGAAGAGATCGCGATCTGCTGCACTAACGGCGTTGAGGAGGTCGAGATCCTGGGGGCCCATCGCTGGCTCTCCGAACATGGCGCCACGGTGCATATCGTCTCCCCGCGGATTGGCGAGTTCCATCCGACCCTGGGTCTGCGCTTCCCGCCGCAGAGCACCACGCATGTGCTGGCGATCCGGCTCATGGAAAATGCCGGCTGGCTGAAGATCGACCGCTACACGGATGAGGCCAAGGCGGCGGATTACGATGCCATCCTCTTGCCCGGCGGCTGCTGGAATCCGGACGCGCTACGCATGGACAAGCACGCGCTGGCCTTGGTGCGCGCGATGTATGAAGCCGGAAAACCCGACGGCCATCTGTCACGGCCAATGGGTGATGGTCAGCGCAAAGATCCTGAAGGGAAAGCGCGCCACCGCCGTCTGGAACATCCAGATCGATCTGGAGAATGCCGGTGCCGTGGTCTCGGATGAGCCTTGCGTTGTCGACGGCAATCTCATCACCGCCCGCTTTCCCTACGACCTGCCGCGTCTCGTGAAGGCCCTCGTCCAGCAATTGGTGTCAGCGAAAGCGTGATTTCACGCGCAGCGGCCTTCTTCGCCTTACTATCTCTCGCATGGAGATAGATTTCGGAGCGACGGTCTCGCTCCAACGGGAGGCCGTGAATAACGCGATGACGATAGCTCGAAGGAGCAAAGGCAATGAAGATGAAATTTCAGAAATCTGGGGTCAGACTCCTTTTTTTCTACAACGATGCTCAACGGGAAAACGAAGGTTAAGGTCAAGAAAGAGTGGGCCGAGACTGAGAAGGGGGGCTTCTGCCCCATGGTCGGACGAAAAGCCCGTTCTCTTGAATGGCAATGACAATGCTATTCGGGTCGATTCCCCCAAAGGCGCTCGCCAAAGCCATTGATCTGATCATAGCTAAGACGGGTGAGGGCGCTTACGACGCGGTGCTTGAAGTCGCCGTCGCTCGTGTCGCGAAAGATGCCAACGCCGCCAAGGGTGCGCCCTCAAGTTCTTACCATTTTTAAAGCGTCTCTTTACGGCGTGCCTGGAGCGTCTTTGTCCGCGCAGGAGTACAACGTGTCTTCAAAAGCGCACTGAGCATCAACACAATAGCGACTTAACTTCACCGCCTTCTTGTCGTTGTAGAGACTGCATCCTCGTGCTGCTTCAGCGTCGATCTCAGACTCTGGTGTCACCCCACGGAGTCCGCGGACCTTCACCATGCTCTCATTGATGTCGGAAATGGCGGCCTTGGATCCCACGCACCCGATCAACAGTAAGCAAGCCCCCAATGCGATCACTCTCTTGTTCATAGCATCCCCCGATGGTGTTTCGGATTAGAAACACAACCTATCCAATTGTGGGCGAGGGAAGTCAATAGGTTCAATAGGTGCCCCGAGGGAGCGGATACCCCTTGATGGTAAAACGTGGTCAGAGCAACCGAGTCAGATACCGATTTCGACCAATATCCACACCCACAGCGCGCCCACCGCTAGCACCGATCTGCTGCTGGCCGAGGTCGAGACTCTTGGCGCCGATGCGCTGCGTGGTCTCGCTCAACCGGCCACTGTTTCTCCGCCTGTCGCCGGAGCCGCGATGGAGTGAAGGGAGGCACGGAGCCGTCCCGGAAAACAAAACAAGGAAAACCAGCAACAATGCTCTTGATTGCAAGGAGAGTCCGGATCAGCCGGAGGTCGCCCGCCTGCTTTGCCTCGCCGATGCGCGGGCGGCAGCACTCTATCCGACGGAGAACCGTCATGGCGCCAGCGTGGCGGATCTCATTTCCCAGGGTGTCCGCTTCTTTGTCGCGCGGTCGGACGCTGCCGTTATCGGCTGCGGCGGTTATGCGATGCAGGGGGAGAATGCCTCCGAATTGAAGCGCATGTTCGTCGAGACAGCGGCACGGGGCGGCGGCGTTGGCCGTGCGCTGCTGCGGACGATCGAAGAGGCGGCGCGGGCGGAGGGGGTCCGTGTGATGCGGCTGGAAACCGGTATCCAGTCAGTGGAAGCCCGGTGGCTCAATGGCAGCTTGGGCTACCGCGCGCGCGGACCTTTTGGCGCCTATGGCCCAGACCCGCTGAGCGTGTTCATGGACAAGGACCTCCTGGCCGAATGAGCCATGGCGCCCATGCCTTGGCCGCCCTCTCCGATCCGGTCACGGTGTTGCGCCTGTCACGCGGATGATGGTTCGCCTGCCTGTTATGCCGGCAACGCCGCCCATTTCAGCAGCGCATCCAGCGCCGGGCAAAGCGCCTGGCCCCAATCGGTGAGGCTGTACTCGACTTTCGGCGGCACCTGATGGTGGACGAGGCGGCGGACGATGCCATCCTTTTCCATCTGGCGCAGTTGCTGGATCAGCATCTTCTGCGAGATGGCGGGAATGGCGCGCTCGAGATCGGAGAAGCGCAGGGTCTTGCCGCCGAACAGGTGAAACAGGATGGTGAGCTTCCAGCGTCCTTCAAGGATTTTGAGCACCTGCTCGACGCCGTCGGCGGCTGTCGCCGGCGTCAGGGCCTCCACGACCTTACCTGAAGGTAAGTACCCAACTTTTTCGTGCGTACTTGTCATCGGGAAAGGTTAGCTGCATCTCTCTCGGTGAGCAAGGCGCGTGGCTGCGCGCGCCTAAATCCAAGAGGAGATATCCATGACCATCGATCTGCCCCAGCCGATCGCCGCCTATGTGGCGGCCGACAATGCCGACGACGCGGACGCCATTGCCGCCTGCTTTGCCGCCGATGCCGTCGTGCGCGATGAGGGGCACGTCCATGAGGGGCGTCAGGCAATCGTGGCCTGGAAGGCGGCCGCCAAGCGGAAATACCAGTATACCAGCGAGCCGCTCACCTGCATTACGCGGGACGGCAAGACCGTGCTCACGAACCGGGTCACCGGCAATTTCCCCAACAGCCCGATCGACCTCACCTTTGTGTTCACCATCGCGGATGGAAAGATCACACAGCTCAAGATCGGCGCCTGATCAAGATCGGCACCTGAGCGATCACCAATCCGTCACATCGCCGCAATCCCGCGGTCATGATTCGGCGCTACGCCTCAGCTTTCCGCGAAATACAGGATGGGGGCTGAAACCATGACACGCGTCGCCAGGACGACTTTGCTTGCGGCACTTTTCGCATCGACCGCGCTGACACCGGCCTTGGCCGACAGCTTCAACCGGATCGCGACCTTCCATGTCGTCGACAATCTGCCGGCGGATGCCGATCCCGCCAAGGAAACCGTGTCCGAAATCATCGCCGCCACCGAAGACGGCATGACCCTTGTCTACACCGACAGCCCCGGCGAACGCATCGGCCTCGTCGACATTGCGGACGCGAAGGCACCGAAGCCGGCCGGCACCGTGGCGCTGGGTGGCGAGCCAACCTCGGCCGTCGTCATCGGCGGCACGGCCCTGGTCGGTGTGGTCACCTCGCCCGCGAAGGACAAGCCCGCGGGCCATGTCGCCATCGTCGATCTTGCGACCAGGCGGTGAGCGCCACCTGCGATCTCGGCGGCCAGCCGGATTCACTGGTACTGAGCCCCGACAAGAAATTCCTCGCCGTCGTCATCGAGAACGAACGCGATGAGGAGGTGAACGAAGGCGCCCTCCCGCAATTGCCGGGCGGCAATCTCACCATCTTCTCCCTCACCGATGGCGCCGTTGATTGCGCATCGAAGAAAGTGGTCGATCTCACCGGCCTCGCCGCAGTGGCGCCGGAAGATCCGGAACCGGAATATGTCGACATCAACAGCCGCAACGAAGCCGTGGTGACGCTGCAGGAGAACAACCATATCGCGATCGTCGACCTGGCGGCCGCCAAGGTGACCGCACATTTCACCGCCGGTACCGTTGATCTCAAGAACATCGACACCGAGAAGGACAAGGTGATCTCCCTTACCGGATCGATGGACGGCGTCGCGCGCGAACCCGATACCGTGCAATGGGTCGATGACGACCGCTTCGTCACCGCCAATGAAGGCGATTGGAAGGGCGGCAGCCGCGGCTTCACCATTTTCAACAAGGATGGCAGCGTCGATTTCGACAGCGGCACCGCGTTCGAGTATTTGACCGTGCGCCTCGGCCACTATCCCGACAAGCGCAACAAGAAGGGCAACGAGCCGGAAGGGGCGGAAGTAGCCACCTTCGGTGCCGATCGGCTCCTGTTCGTGGCCTCGGAACGCGGCTCGCTGGTCGGCGTCTATCAGGATGCGGGTGCCGGCAAGGAGCCGACCTATCTTCAGGCGCTGCCGGGCGGTATCGGGCCGGAAGGATTGCTCGCCTTGTCGGCGCGCAATCTGTTTGTGACCGCCGCCGAAAACGATCTCCGCGCCGACGGCCTCATCGGCGCGGTCGTGACGATCTATGAACGGAGCGCTGCCCCCGCCGCCTATCCGACCATCGTGTCGGCCAATGGCGACGATGGCTTGCCGCTCGGCTGGACAGCCCTCTCGGGCGCCGTGGCCGATCCGACACTGCCGGGCATCCTCCATGTGGTGAGCGACAGCGCGCTTGCGGAAGCACGCATCATGACCGTCGATGCCACCGCGAAGCCTGCCAACATCACCAGCGCGCTCACCGTCACCAAGGACGGGGCGCCGGCGAAGCTGCTCGATCTCGAGGGCATCGCCATGGCGACGGATGGTGGCTATTGGCTGGCCTCGGAAGGCAATCCTGAACGCGAGAAGGACCCGACCGAGAACCATCTGCTTAAGGTGTCGGCAGCGGGCGTCATCGAACAGCAGATCGCCCTGCCGAAGGATCTCGCGGCACAGGCCGTGCGCTTCGGCTTCGAAGGCGTCGCCGTCACCGGCACCGGTGCCGACGAAATCGTCTGGCTGGCCGTCCAGCGCGAATGGAAGAACGACCCGAAGGGCATGGTGAAGCTGCTGGCTTACAAACCTGCGGATCAGAGCTGGGGCCAGTTGCACTATCCGCTCGACAAGGCGGGGAAGGGCTGGACCGGCCTTTCCGGAAGTCACCGCCACCAAGGATGGCCTCGTCTTCATCGAACGCGACAACCAGGCCGGCCGCGAGGCTACTGTCAAGCAGCTGACCTTCGTTGCGTCGGCCGAGCTGGCGCCGGTGCCGCTCGATGCCGCCGCGGTGCCCGTCGTGAAGAAGTCGCTGCTGCGCGATCTGCTGCCCGACCTTTCCGCTCCCGGCGGCTACGTGCTCGACAAGGTTGAGAGCTTTGCCATCGATGTGGCTGGCAATGCCTTCGTCATCACCGACAATGACGGCGTCGACGACCATTCCGGCGAAACGCAGTTCATCCCGCTCGGCAAGATCAACTGACCGGCGGGCGGGTCCAGCCCTGTCGCACGAACGAAGAATCCGCGCCGTCCGGCGCGGATTCCTGGGCATTTGACACGCATTGTTTGCATCCCCTGGGCTGGCGCCGGGCGTGGTCGGAACGCGGCCAAAGCCACGGTCTTGCTGGCTTTTTGGTCCGGCCCCTGCGGCGGCAAGTCGCGGATATTTCGATCAAATATGCGGGAAAAGCTCTTTCGCACACATTTGTGTATCCGGGAGGAAGATTCGCTGGTTCATTTCCGGACGCGGAAATGCGATAAGGGAGACGGAAACAACAGTTGAGGCGAATGCAGTCCTTTTTAGGGGCTGGGCGGCTTGGCCTTCGCTATAGCGAGAATGTGATGATTGACGCTCCTGAGACTTTGCAACCATTTGTACCTCATGCTGATGGCGACGCCGGGAACGGCAACGCCATCAGTCTTTCTCTGGCCGATCTGCTGCCCGATAGCGGTGGCGCCATCGTCATAGAAGGCGATGGGCTGGATCTTTCCGTCCGCATCATGACCGACGAACCGGTGATTGACGCCGGTGTCATCGATTCCCTGGTGACGGCGACCGGTGAAGATGTTTCCGGGCATGCTTTCTTTGCCTTCAGCAACGGCACCACGCTCTATGCGCCGCGCGAACTGGATCTGTTGATCGTCAATCTCGACATTTGACTGACCACATCGCGGCCTAGACTAACCCCCGTCTACCACTGATCCACGGCCTGGCGCTTCTGGGCTCCGCTGTCATGTCCGTCTGCTGGCGTGTCCTCAGGCCGGACCCAGCCGGGTTTGCCACCTGATCGCGCCTCAGGTGTTGCCGCCGTTACTGTCATGTTCATGATTGTTGTCGTTGTCATGCTCATGTGTCTGACCGCGGTCGCGGTCCCGCCGCTTGCATGAAAACGTATCCGGGTCCGGGCAGTTCTGTTTCCCGGGCTTGGACTTTCCCTGCTCATTGTCGGGTGCGACCGGCTTGGCCGCCGGGGCGAGGTCGAGCGCCGGGGCGGTGCCGAGATCGAAGCCCCGCTCCGGGCCAGGCACCTCGGTGGCTGCCATGAGCGCCGCCACCTGCGCCTCGTTCCAGCGGGTAATCTGCCCCAGCCCCTGATCGGTCACCGTGACGCCCAGCGTGCGGGTGAGCGTGGTGGCGCTGACCCCGGAAACCTCATTCTTGCGCACACCGACGCGGCCCGAGAGGACCAGCACGTCGCTTTGCACGGCATTGGCGAGGATGCCCCATTCCGTGCCGCGCACGGCCGTGATCGCCCGGGGCGTGCGGATTTCAAAGCGTGATTTTGATGTCGCCGGCGCTGCGAACGCCCGCAACGCACCCAGCCACAGATCGAGGCCCACCTGGCGGTCGGTCCCCGGGCCGGCGGACACGACATTCTCGATCGACAACTCGGATTCCGAACCGAGGTTGATGATCGATCCGTCGATCAACTGCACCCGTACACGGCTGCTGGCATCGGTTTTCAGCCTGTCACCGGGCTCAAGCGCCGCGCCCAGTACCAGGGGCGCCGAGGCGGCACCGCGCGTGACCTCGACATTGCCCGACAGTTTGACAACCTGGGCAACAGGGTCGGCCCAGGCAAGGCTGGTCGACACCAACAGGGCGAGCACTCCCCAAGAGAGTTCGCGTAAGCACATCATTTTCAAGATCCGTCTCAAGATTTTCTAGCGTAGGCCACACAATACGGCGCGTCCAGACGCGTCGGCTGGTCCTATGACTTAAGGATAGGATTTGTGCCAGGCGCGCGGAAGCATCGGCCGTCACATGTCGGTCGACCGGCAGCCTGGCTTGGTTCGGGAGCGACTCACACGCCAATGAGAGTGTTGGGCGATCTGGGCTCAGATATCCAGATTCTGGGCGAAGCGGGCATTTTCCTGGATGAACTGGAAGCGCATCTCGGGCTTGCGGCCCATCAGACGTTCGACAAGATCGGCGGTCTCGCGGGCTTCGTCGCGCTCTTCCTCGTTATACTTGTGCGGGATGCGCACCTTGAGGAGCGAGCGAAAGCGCGGGTCCATCGTCGTTTCCTTGAGCTGCGATGCCGGCATTTCGCCGAGGCCCTTGAAGCGGCTGATCTCGACCTTGCCGCGGCCGGAGAACTCACCTTTGAGCAGCGCTTCCTTGTGGGCATCGTCGCGCGCATAGGCGACCTTGCCGCCTTGCGCCAGCCGATAGAGCGGCGGCTGCGCCAGGAACAGATGGCCGTTCTCGATGAGCTGCGGCATCTCGCGATAGAAGAAGGTCATCAGCAGCGAGGCGATATGCGCACCGTCGACATCGGCGTCAGTCATGATGACGACCTTCTCGTAGCGCAAACGCTCTTCGCTGTATTTGTCGCGGCTGCCGCAGCCTAGTGCCTGGATGAGATCGATCAGCTCCTGATTGCCGGCGAGCTTGTCGCTGGTGGCGGAGGCGACGTTGAGGATCTTGCCGCGCAGGGGCAGGACCGCCTGAGTTTCACGATTGCGCGCCTGCTTGGCGGAGCCGCCAGCGCTGTCGCCTTCCACCAGGAAGATCTCGGTCCCGGCCATCGCATCCTTGGTGCAATCGGTGAGCTTGCCGGGCAGGCGCAGCTTGCGGGTCGCCGTCTTGCGCGACAGCTCCTTGTCCTGCTTCTTCCTGAGGCGCTCCTCCGCCTTTTCGATGACGCGGTCGAGGAGATCCTTGGCGCGGCCGGGATCGTTCGACAGCCAGTGGTCGAAATGATCCTTGATCATGTTGTCGACCAGGCGCGCTGCCTCGGGGCTGGAGAGACGTTCCTTGGTCTGGCCCTGGAATTGCGGATCGCGGATGAACACCGACAGCAGCATCGCGGCATTGCCGCAGATATCGTCCGACGTCACCAGGCCGATCTTGCGATTGCCGACCAGGTCGCCATAGGCCTTCAACGAACGGGTGAGCCCGGTGCGCAGGCCGCTCTCATGGGTGCCGCCTTCCGGCGTCGGCACCGTGTTGCAATAGGAGCTCATGAAGCCGTCTTCATCGACCGGCCAGGCGATGGCCCATTCGACGCGGCCCTGCTCGTCGGGGAAGTCGGCCTGGCCCGCATAGGGGGCCGCGGTGATGGTCTTGCGCGTCCCCAGGGTCATGCCGAGATAATCCATGAGGCCGCCCGGGAAGTGCAGCACGGCCTGCGCTGGCGTATCGTCGCCGTCATGGATCAAGGTCGGGTCGCACGACCAGCGGATCTCGACGCCGCGATAGAGATAAGCTTTCGAGCGGCACATGCGATAGAGCCGGCTCGGCTTGAAATGAAGCTGCTGCCCGAAGATTTCCGGATCCGGATGGAAGCGGATCGAGGTGCCGCGGCGATTGACGTTGCCCTCGTTCTTAAGCTTGGTGACCGGCTTGCCGCGCTTGTAATGCTGCACCCAGAGCTGCTTGTCCTTGGCCACCTCGACGACGAGATCGTCGGAAAGCGCATTCACCACCGAACTGCCGACGCCGTGCAGGCCGCCGGACGTCTGGTACACCTTGCCGCTGAACTTGCCGCCGGAATGGAGGGTGGTGAGGATCACTTCGAGTGCCGACTTGTCCTTGTACTTCGGATGCGGATCGATCGGAATGCCGCGGCCATTATCGCGTACCGTCACGTAACCATCGGCGCCCAGTTCCACCTCGATGCGGCTGGCGTGACCCGCCACGGCTTCGTCCATCGAGTTGTCGAGCACTTCGGCGACCAGGTGGTGGAGGGCGCGCTCATCGGTCCCGCCGATGTACATGCCGGGACGGCGGCGGACGGGCTCAAGACCCTCCAGAACCTCGATATCCTTGGCGGAATAATCGCCGCCCTTCTTGGGCGTGCCTTCGAAAAGATCGCTCATGGGACTCCAGACCGTACTCGACTCGTTCGCGCCAGCTGGCGCCAAGTGGCGCAGTGATACCCAGCCAAGGCCGATGACCGCAAGAACTGCGTTGGCCTGTTTTATCTATTTGATTTAAAAAGGAAAATATTACTCGGGCGGCTGGTTGCTGCCAGGATGTCGACAGGAAAGGGCCCGGTGCAGCACCTCCGGTGCCACCTCGACCCCCATCAGATTGGCACGCCACAGGTCGGCGCCATCAAGATTGGCACCGGACAGATTTGACCCCTTGAGGTTCGCGTCGGAGAGATCGGCCCCCGCGAGGTCGGCATCCTTGAAATTGGCCCCGGCGAGATTGCAACCAGCGAGATTGGCACCCTGCAGCTTGCTCTCCGACAGATCGGCGCCGGAAAAGTCGCAGCCGGCGAGATTGGCCATGGAGAGATCGAGCCGCGGCAGCTTGAGGCCCGAGAGATTGCGTCCCGTAAAATCCGCCCGTTCACCGCCGGCACCCCGCAGCCAGTCGTGATGCGACCGGAGGATATCGAGCAGCATCCGCAGATTGCGCGATTTTGCCGCACGCTCGGCGGCGTCGACCTCGGCCTTTTCGACCAGGTTCACATGGGGCGGCAGAGTGGGTGCAAGAAGCTTCAGGCGCAGCTGCCGTTCGGCATCGGCCTCGTTCTCCGCCAAGATCTCGCCATGGAGCGTCGGCAGGCCTTTGCGCTGCTGAATCCGATAGATGAAAACTTTCGGCTGACCTTCGCCGTCCTGGGCGTCCGTGCCGTCCAACTCGGTCATCTGCGGGGATACTCCCTGCCTCACTTGGTAGATGCCCGCACCAGCGGTGCAGGCGGCTGCGACTCAGGTCTTGTGGATAACTATAGCAAGCCTCGGTCGCACCGACTCTAAGGAAGAATAGTTAATACCTTATGTCTCGATACGCCTCCTGACTGGCGTGGTCCGGTATGGCCCGCTATAGGTCTTAGTCCCAGTCTATCCATATCAGCCGCGTCAAAGAGATCATGAGCAACAATTCCTTTCTGCCCTACGGCCGCCAGAGCATCGACCAGGACGATATCGCCAGCGTAACCAAGGCTCTGCAGGCCGATTACCTCACCACCGGTCCCGGCGTCGGTCGCTTCGAGCAGGCCTTCGCCGAGATGGTCGGTGCGCGTTATGCCATCGCCAGCAACAGCGGCACGGCGGCGCTCCATCTCGCCTGCATAGCGCTGGGTCTGCAGAAAGGGGATGCGGTCATCGTGCCGACCCTGACCTTCCTCGCCACGGCCAATGCGGCGCGCTATTGCGGGGCCGATGTCATCTTCGCCGATGTCGATGCCGATACGGGGCGGCTGACCGCCGCGACGTTGGCGGCGGCGCTGTCGAAGGCGGGCTCGGCCAAGGTGAAAGCGGTGCTGCCGGTGCATCTCAACGGCCATTGCGCCGATCTCACCGCCATCCGCGCCCTCACCGAGGCGCGTGGGATCAAGGTGATCGAAGACGCCTGCCACGCGCTGGGTGGCATCCATCAATCGGGCAACAGCAGCACGGCAAAGGTCGGCGCCTGTGCGCTCTCGGAACTCGCCTGCTTCTCGCTGCATCCGGTCAAGACCATGACCACTGGCGAGGGTGGCGTCACCACGACCAACGACCCGAATCACTACAAGATCATGCAGACCTATCGCAGCCACGGTATGGTGCGCGACGCGGCCGATTTCCGGCACCGCGATCTGGGCTTCGGTCCCGATGGCCAGCCGAACCCCTGGTATTACGAGATGCAGGCCCTGGGCTGGAACTACCGCATCACCGACTTCGCCTGCGCGCTCGGCGAAAGCCAGCTCGCTAAATTGCCGCGCTTCATCGCGCGCCGCCGCGAACTCACCGCCCTCTATGACAAGCTGCTGCCCGACCTCGCGCCGAGGCTCAAGATCGTGCCGGCGCAGCCCGGCGATAACGCTGCCTTGCACCTCTATGCCGTGCTGATCGATTTTGCCGGGATCGGCAAGTCGCGGGCGCAGGTCATGGCTGAACTGAAGGCGCTGGGTGTCGGCACCATGGTGCATTACCTGCCGGTCCATCAGCAGCCCTATTACCGCGATCTCTACGGCAAGCAGGACCTGCCGGGTGCGGATTCCTATTACGCCCGACAGCTCTCGATTCCGCTCTATCCCGATATGACGGATGCGGATGTAACAAGGGTGGTCGGCGCCTTGCGGTCCGTCCTCGGCTGACCTAACCTGCCGGTCTCGACATGACGATGAAGGGGACGGCCATGTTCAAGGAATTCCGGGATTTTGCCGTACGCGGCAATGTGGTGGATCTAGCCGTCGGTATCATCATCGGCGCGGCCTTCACCGGCATCGTCAATTCGCTGGTCAAGGACATCATTATGCCGCCCATCGGCTGGATCCTTGGCGGCATCGATTTCTCGAATTTCTTCATCGCGCTGAGCACCGAACATTACGACACGCTCAAGGCAGCGACCGATGCCGGCGTGGTCACGATCAATTACGGCCTGTTCCTCAATGCCTGCATCAATTTCCTGATCGTGGCCTTTGCCATCTTCCTGCTGGTCAAGCAGATCAACCGCTTCAAGAAGGCGGAAGAGGCGGCACCCGCCCCAGGCCCCTCGGAGAGCGAGAAGCTGCTGGCCGAAATCCGCGACCTCTTGAAGAGCAGCCGCTGACTATTTCCGGCAGCCGAGGCTGTTGAAATCGGCTTCTGGCGCGCGGCCTTCACGCGCCACGGTGGCGCGACCCTTGTTGGCATCGATCAATTGGCGGATGAGGGGGCGATCGACCGCCTGATCAAGATGGCTGCTGGGGTCGGCCGCCATGGCATCGATCACCCGCAGATAGGTCACTTCGCCGCCGTGAATGCCATCGACAAATTCGCACGGATCGGTGCCGAGGCTCGATGGGTCGTGGAAATCGAAGGTGAGGACCGGCAGCGATGACAGGCGGCGGCGCACCTCGTTGACGATATTGGGCTCCGACTGTTCTGCCACCCATTCATAAATTGGGCCGGCAACCGGCGGCAGCACGACCATGACTTCGACATCATGGTCCTGCAGCTTGTGGATCAATACTTCCAGCCGGTGCCAACTCGCTTCCGAAAATTCGTTCCACGGCGCCCGGTCGTTGCGCTTCGATTGCCGTGCCATATCCTTCAGCGTTTCGGCAAAGCCCACATCGCTGCCGCCGGCCTGCTCGGTGAGGCTGATGCCGTAGTCATAATGACCGAAAGGATCCCAGCCGGCATCGCCGAAGCGGGCGGGCAGGCCGATGCCGGGCAGCAGATCCTCGGGCGAAAACAGCAGGGTCGACAGATTCCGTGGTGTCAGCGTGCCGTTCCACAGCCACACCGCAGGCTGCGTCAGTTCATGGAGTGTCAGCGGCGTCTCCGGCGAAGCGTCCGTCGGTGCATCCGGCCGCCTGGTTGCGCTTAGCCACCACCAATCCAGGGCGATGATCATTTGCCTGGGACGATAGCGTTCGAGCACCGCGTTGACGAAGATCTCACCGGATTCAAGATCGCGCATGGCGCCGCCGGCATTGATCGCTTTGCTGCGCCAGGGATCGGCAATGAACTGCATCGCGCGTGACGAACCCAGCAGCACGACCTCGGCCTCGGCAAGCCTCGCGCGTTCGATCTTGTAGGGGCGCGGCCGATAGAACAGCCCCGAACTGTAGCGGACATCGTGCTCTTGCTGGATGCTGGCGGCGGTGATCGGATCGATCGTCTCGCCGGCACGATGCAAGGCGAGGTAAGAAATGCCCAGCAGTCCGAAGGCAATTCCCAGCGGGATTGCGAACAGCAGGGCGTAGCGAAGATATGAGCTTTTTCTTTTCATGTTTCAGAACTGGAAATAGAGGAATTCGGATTGCCAGCCGAGGATGGCGACGGCGCCGGCCGTCGTCACCAGACCCGCCGCCAGCGCCCATCCGGCCACCGGGCGCCATTCCAGATAGCGCTCATAGCGCCCGAGATGGCGCCGCGTCAGCGTCACCAGCTTCAGCGTCGGCGCATAACGGCGGAAGATCTCGGTGCTGTTGGGGGCGAGCGTCGCGATGAGGCCGGCGATCAGGATCACCGGCCAGCCATCCAGCGGCAGATCGGGCAGGTTGGGCGTCTTCAGGCCGAAGCCGCTGGCGCCCACCAGGGAAGCCAACACGCTATGCGCCGTGGCGACGTCGACCGCCTTGAAATAGACCCAGGCCACCATCACCACCAGCATGGTGATGAGCCAGCCCACGGGCCGCGGCAGGGCGAACCCGCGGCCTTTGCAGAAGCCCGACCACAGGCGCTGCACCACCAGGAACGCGCCGTGGAGCGCGCCCCAGATGATGAAGGTCCAGCCCGCGCCATGCCACAACCCGCCCAGCAGCATGGTGAGCAGCAGATTGGCCAACTGCCGCGCCGTGCCGTGGCGATTGCCGCCCAGCGGGATATAGAGATAGTCGCGCAGGAAACGTGACAGGGTCATGTGCCAGCGGCGCCAGAAATCGGCGATGTTGACCGCCTTGTAGGGCGAATGGAAATTGGCCGGGAAGCGGATGTTGAACATGCGCGCAAGGCCGATCGCCATGTCGGAATAGCCCGAGAAATCGAAATAGAGTTGCAGGCTGTAGGCGAGCGCCCCCATCCACGCCTCGACCAAAGTGAGGTCGGCGCCGGCATGGGCGGCGGCGAAAGCGGGATTGGCGATCTGCGCCAGCGTGTCGGCGATCACCGTCTTCTTGAAGAGGCCCAAGCCGAACAAGGACAGGCCCACCAGGATGTTGATGGCCCGTGGCTTCAGGAAACCCGGCTGGCGGATCTGCGGAATGGCCTCGTTGTGATGCACGATCGGGCCGGCCACCAGCTGCGGAAAGAAGGTCACGAACAGGCAGAAATCGATCAGCCGGTAATGCTTGGCCGACCGGCGATAGGCATCCACCAGATAGGCGATCTGCTGGAAGGTATGAAACGAAATGCCGAGCGGCAGGATGATGAGGCCGAGACTCCAATCCGTGCCGGCCGTGTCGTTGACAATGCCCAGGAAGAAATTGACGTATTTGAAATAGCCCAGCACCACCAGGATGAGCGCGATGGCGGCGGTCAGAATGAGCCGCCGCGCCCGATTGGAAAGATCGGTCCGCTCCAGCTGACGGCCGACCAGGAAGCTGAACACCACCTCGCCCAGGATGAGGAGGATGTAGATCGGGCTCCACCAGGCATAGAAGAACACCGAGGCCAAAGCGAGAAAGCCCACCGCCATGTCGCGTGCGGCGAAGCGGCCGAGCAGGAAAAACAGCGCCAGTGTCACCGGCAGGAAGACGAACATGAACTGGTAGGAATTGAAAAGCATGCTAGGGCCTCGGTGTGGGCGCTGAGAGGGAATTCAAGGCGGTCACGAAGACTTGTCGCAGCCGAGGTCGAGGAAATCGACTTCGGGCGGCACGTCACCCGGCCGCAATTCGCGCAAGCGCGCATGGCCGGCATTGCTGGCAATGAGGCCGGTGACCATGTCGCGGTCGATCGCCTGCCCGAACTTGGTGCCGCCGAAATTGCCGATGGCATCGAGGATGCGCAGATAGGTCACTTCGCCGCCATGGAACCCGTCGACGAATTCGCAATCGGAGGACCCCAACGCGCCGGCATCGGAAAAATCGAACAGGCGCGCACCGATGCTGCCAAGGGCATCACGCCAGAGCGGCACCAGCCGGTTTTCGGCATCCTGGTCCATTGCCGCCTGCACAGGCCCGGCCAGCGGCGGGACCAGCAGGATCACTTCGATCGATTGTGTTTCCAGCTCCCGCACCAGGTCGCGCAATTGCTGCAGTCCTTGCGCGGACGGTGCGACATGAACGTTCATCTTGCTCGACTTCCTGGCGCTTTGCAGGCGCTTCAAGGTGCGCTTGAACTGCCTGTCGTCGCTTTTCATGCCACCGTCAATCAACGTGCCGTAATCATAGCGGCCATAGACGTCCCAGCCGCGTCCGCCGAATTTGGCAAACGCCCCGATGCCCTGCGGCAGCGCGTGAAACGGCGACAATCCTTCCAGGAACGAGCTGAGGTGAATGGCGTCGTCTGCCACCCACTGCACCGGCGTCATCAACTGGGTCAGGGAAACCTCGACCTCGTCGCTCAACGTGCCGGTGGCATCGATCTCGTCATCGCGGTTAGGGTTGAACCACCAGAAATCCAGCCCGAGCAGGATCGACTTCGGCTTGTGGATGGCGATCGCGGCGCGGGTGAAGGCGACTGCCTGGTCCAGGGTGTTGGCGGCACCACCCGCATTGAGGACCGAGCCTGAAAAAACCTCGCCGGCAAACGGCATGACGCGGGACGAACCGACCAGCAGGAAATCCGGCGTCTTCAGCCGATAGCGTTCCAGCTTGTAGGCGTAGGGGCGGTAGACGAGGGCCGGTCCATAGAGCGTACCGGTCTCATCCTGGAGCCTTGCCGCCGCGACGGGTCCGGTCGTTTCCTCCACCCGTATGAGGAAGGTGTAGAGAGCTGCCAGGACCAGTACCGCGATCAGGATCGGCACAAAGAAAATTGTCAGGTAGCGCGCCGTGCGCCGCCGTCCGACGGACGCCGTGCGCGGACCGCCGCGCACAGGGTCGGATACGTGATCCGGAAGGACATTTTCCTGGGTCATGCGGGCACAGAATCAGTCGGTTGAGATAGCCAAGGCCGGGGCCGGGTTATACCAACTGGCTGGCCTGATGTCATGCCCCGCCGCATGTCCGGAAAATGGTTAACCGCATGGCCCTGTTGGTGTTTTTCTCAGCGCGCCTTGTCGCAGTCACTGTCGCGGTAGAGCGATCCTGGCGCTGCATCCGCTGGCAACAGCTCGACAAGGCGCTTGTGCCCGATATTGCTGGCAATCAGGCTCGTGACCAGATCGCGGTCAATGGATTGGCTGAGGATCGTGCCGCCCGCGCCCGCGATCGCCTCCAGGGCGCGGATATCGGTCACCTCGCCACCGGTAAGATCGTCGACGAATTCGCAATCGGACGACCCCAGGACGACGGCATCGTCGAAATCGAACACGCGCTGGCCCGTGGCGCGGAGGGCGTCGCGCCAAAGGGGCACCAGCCGGTTCTCCGAATCCCTGGCAAGGGATGCGCGGAGCGATGCGGCCATCGGCGGCACCATCAGGATCACTTCGACGGACTTGTCGTTGAGTTCGGCGAGGAGGTCGGTGAATTGCGCCAGGGCCGCCGGCGACGGGGCGACGCGAACATCGCGCAAGCCGGCTGGCTCGTCATTGTCGGCCGCGGGACCATCATAGCGTCCATAGGCGTCCCAGCCCTGGCCGTTCAACATCGCCAGGGCGCCGATGCTGAAGCTTTCATCACTTGCGGGAAGCAGTCCACCAAACCAGTGGCCGGGCGAGACCTGTCCGGTCAGCAGCCACAGCGCGGGACTGTGGAGATGCGCGGCGAAATTCGGCGCGTCAGCAACCGACGGGCCGGCCGGCGGCGCATCGGGATGGAACCACCAGAAATCGAGGCCGATCAGAATTGATTTGGGGGGATGCAATGCCACCGCCGCCCGGACGAAGCTGGTGAGCTGGTCGAGCGAGCCAGCGGCCCCTGCCGCATTGTAGACCGTCGTCGCGAAAGCTTCGCCGGGCAGGGCGGACAGCCGCCGCGAGCCGATGACGAGAATATCGGGCCGCGTCAGGCGATATCGTTCCAGCTTGTAGGCATAGGTGCCGACATCGGAGGCCGGTCCATAGAGACCGCCATGGGTCTCCTGCCGCCCGGCCGCGAGGGTCGGCGCCATCAACTCCTGGCTCCGCCACAGAAGGATGGCGCTGGCGCCGCAGAGCAGGCCTGGGATGAGCACAAGGAGTGCTACAAGCAGCACCCAGCGACCAGGGTGGCTGTCCCGCGATTGTCGGCGGAAGCTGAGGCCGGAGGACCTGATGACACGCTTTGAAGACATCTTTTCTCAGGTCATCTGCGGCAACGAATCACAAATGGGACTCGGTCGGTTGAAGATTGCCAAGGCCGGGGCCGGGTTATATCAATTGGCGGGCTCGCTGTCATGTCCGGCGGCGCCAACAACTTCCTTACCCATCAAAAGGTTAACCACATGGCCCGATTCACCTTCTCCTGCATCGACGCGCATACATGCGGCAATCCGGTGCGGGTCGTGTCGGGGGGCGGACCGCAATTGACCGGCGCCAGCATGAGCGAGCGGCGCCAGCATTTCCTCAAGGAATTCGATTGGATCCGCACCGGCCTGATGTTCGAGCCGCGCGGCCATGACATGATGTCCGGCAGCATCCTCTATCCGCCGACCCGGCCCGATTGTGATGTTGCCATCCTGTTCATCGAGACCTCGGGCTGCCTGCCGATGTGCGGCCATGGCACCATCGGCACGGTGACGGTCGCCATCGAGAACGGTTTGGTGCGGCCGAAGAAACCGGGCGAACTGCGCCTCGACACGCCTGCGGGCCTCGTAGTCGCGACCTATGAACAGGTCGGCGACTATGTCGAATCGGTGCGTCTCACCAATGTGCCGGGCTTCCTGCATTCCGAGGGGCTGGAGATCGATTGCCCGGAGATCGGGCCCATCAAGGTCGACGTAGCCTATGGTGGCAATTTCTATTGCATCGTCGAACCACAGGCTGGCTATCGCGACATGGCGGATTTCACCGCCGGCGAGCTTATTGCGATGAGCCGCGAACTCCGCCGCCGGATGAACGAGCGCTATACCTTCCAACATCCCGAGAACCCCACCATCCAGGGCCTCTCGCACATCCTGTGGACAGGCAAGCCCACCGTCGCCGGCGCCGATGCGCGCAACGCGGTCTTCTATGGCGACAAGGCGATCGACCGTTCGCCCTGCGGCACCGGCACCTCGGCGCGCATGGCGCAGCTTGCCGGCAAAGGGCGCCTCAAGGTCGGCGACAATTTTGTCCATGAGAGCATCATCGGTTCGCTCTTCAAGGGCCGGGTCGAGCAGGCGGCAACCGTCGGCAACAAGCCGGCTATCGTGCCGTCGATCGAAGGCTGGGCGCGGGTCACCGGCTTCAACACCATCTTCATCGACGATCGCGATCCCTACAAACACGGTTTCCAGGTCATCTGACGCGCATCAATCAAGAAGCAACGAACCCGGCGACGGGAATAGGGAGCGGCCCATGGTCAAGACATTCAAGGAATTCCCGACGCTGAGCGTGCTCGATCATCCGCTGATCCAGCACAAGCTCTCGATGATGCGGGACAAGTCGACACCGACCACCCTGTTCCGCCAGTTGCTCAAGGAGATCGCACTCCTCATGGGCTACGAGCTCACGCGCGATCTGCCGATGACGACCCAGGAGATCGAAACGCCGCTCACGAAAATGGATGCGCCGGTGATCATGGGCAAGAAGATCGCCGTGGTGCCGATCCTGCGCGCCGGCCTCGGCATGGCGGATGGTCTCATGGAACTGGTGCCCGCCGCCCGCATGGGCCATATCGGTCTCTACCGCGACCACGAGACCAAGCGGCCGGTTGAATATTTCGTGAAGCTGCCGGAGCCCGAGGGCCGCATCTTCATCCTGGTCGACCCGATGCTGGCGACCGGCCACTCGGCGGCGGCGGCCATCGACACGCTCAACAAGCGCGGCATTTCCGATGACAATATCCGCCTGATGTCGCTGGTGGCAGCCCCCGAAGGCGTCCGCGTCGTCCAGGCGGCGCACCCAAGTGTGCCCATCTTCGTGGCGGCGCTGGATTCCCATCTCAACGAGCTGGCCTATATCGTGCCCGGCCTCGGCGATGCCGGCGACCGGCTCTTCGGCACGAAATAGGGGGCGATCATCATGGCCAAAGCGGATCTCATCCTCGCCATCGACCAGGGCACCACCAGCACGCGCGCCATCGCCTTCAGCCTGCGCGGCGAACCGCAGGCGACGGTACAGAAGGAACTGCCGCAGATCTATCCGGCCGATGGCTGGGTCGAGCATGACCCGGAGGAAATCTGGCGCGCCACGGTCGAGGTGAGCCCGGGCGTCATCGCCAAGGTGGGGGCCGAACGCATTGCTGCCATCGGCATTACCAACCAGCGCGAAACCACGGTCGTCTGGAACCGGAAGACCGGCAAGCCGGTGCACAATGCCATCGTCTGGCAGGACCGGCGCGGCGCCCCCATGTGCAAGCAGCTCATCGCCGATGGCTGGGAGCCCAAGATCCAGGCCAAAACCGGCCTCCTCATCGACAGCTATTTCTCGGCCACCAAGATTGCCTGGATTCTCGAGAATGTTGCAGGCGCGCGTGAATCTGCCGAGCGCGGCGAGCTTGCCTTCGGCACCATCGACACCTTCCTGCTCTGGCGCCTGACGGGCGGCAAGGCCCACGCGACCGATGTCACCAACGCCTCGCGCACCATGCTCTGCGACATCCACAAGCTGGCCTGGGATGATGAACTGCTGTCGCTGTTCAAGATCCCGCGCTCGATGCTGCCGGAAATCAAGGAGAACGCCGCCGGTTTCGGCACGACCGATCCGCGCGAGCTGGGCATCGCCTTGCCGGTCGCTGGCATGGCCGGCGACCAGCAGGCAGCCCTCATCGGTCAGGCCTGCTTCACCCCCGGCATGATCAAGAGCACTTATGGCACCGGCTGCTTTGCCTTGATGAACACCGGCACCAAAGCTGTCCTCTCGAAGAACCGGCTGCTCACCACCGTCGGCTACAAGCTGAAGGGCGAGACCGCCTATGCGGTCGAGGGCAGCATCTTCATCGCCGGCGCCGCCGTGCAATGGCTGCGCGACGGCTTGAAGCTCATCCAGCAGGCGGGCGAGACGGAAGTGCTGGCCCGCTCCGTGCGCGGCACGGGTGGTGTCTATTTGGTGCCGGCCTTCACGGGCCTGGGTGCGCCCTATTGGGACCCGATGGCGCGTGGCGCGCTCTTGGGACTTACCCGCGACACCGGCATCGCCGAGATCGTGCGCGCGGCATTGGAGGCCGTCTGCTACCAGACCCGCGACCTCATGAGTGCCATGATTGCCGACACCGGCACCGATGTGCAGAGCTTGCGCGTCGATGGCGGCATGGCGCGCAACGATTGGGTCATGCAGTTCCTGGCTGATCTCCTCCATGTGCCGATCGGGCGGCCTGTGGTGGTGGAAACCACGGCGCTCGGCGCGGCGATCGCGGCCGGGCTTGGCACCGGCATCATTCCCGATCTCAAGACCGCCGCCGCCAGTTGGCAGCAGGAGCGGGAGTTCAAACCGGAAATGGCCGAGGCGGATCGCGATCGCCTCTATGCCGGCTGGAAGACGGCGATCGGGCGGATCAGGTCTTAGTGCAGCTCATGCGGATCGCGGTTCTCGTTTCCCTGCTCGCCTCGCTGCTCGGGGCATGTGCATCCGGTGGCACGACATCCTCCCACAGCCAGTATCCGGAGCAGTATGACACCACTGTACTGGCCGACACGGCACATCAAGACAAACTGCGGGCCATTGGGGCGGATGTGCGTGTCAAGCTGGCAAAGGCCTGCACCCAATCGGACCCTACATTGCCTTCATGGTCCGAATCCCACAGCCTGCTATCACTGGCAGCTTGCTACGACAGCAAGATCAAGGAGGCGTTCAACGAACCTTTGGGCGAAGCATCCTGTGCGGCCGAGATGGAACGGGACAATTTCTTTACCTGCCTGATGGCGGGCAGCTACCTCAATGACATTCTGCGCAACATGGACAGCCCGAAGGTCCTGTCGACCGAGGAATGGCAGGACCTGAGTCTGGCCGTGAAAAACGTCAATGCCGAAATCGCGGCACAAAGTATGTTCCAATGCGCCAAGTCGACCGCGGCCGATTGTCAGCTGGCGTTCCTGTTGCGGGCATACGGCCTCGGTGATGAGGCTGGTGATATCTGTGCGCGCCAAGTCGATGCCATGGGCTGCCTGATGCGCGAATCCATGACGATCTTCATTAAAGATCGAGCGCTCTTGATCTGGTAGGTGCCCCGGGCCTGGTCGTCGACGCCACCTGAGCTTTGGACGACCCAGGACAATGTCGCCTCGCAAAGGGGATTGCCTTTGGCCGGGCGAGCCGACAATATCCGCTGATCGTAGTAGTCGTTCTGCGGCGAACGATTATCCAATAAGTAGCGGCGCTGATCTCATGGTCGCGCGAATCTGAGAGGGTCATCTCCCATGTTCATGAGTGTTCGGCGCATCTTGCCCGTGGTCACTTTCGCTATCGCCATGAGTGGCCTGATGGGCTGCCAGGCCAGGCAGGAGTCGACCAGCGCCACCACGCCGCCCCCCGCGACATCGAGCAAGGTTACGGCGCCTGCCGTTTCGAGCAGCACCACGGCCCTCGACAACAAGACCAACGGCGTATTTGATGCCCGCATCGAAGCGGCAATGAAAGAAATGTTTTCGAAGGCGATGGCGGCCTGCGCCCGCGACCACAGCGTAGTCGCCAGCAAGGCCGGGTTGATGGGCTGCTTCAATGAGAAGACGGCTCTCGCCATCGACCCCAGCGGCGCGGCCAACGAAAATTGCGGCGGCTTCGAGGAACCGGAGCAATCTTTCAAGTGCATCCTGATGGGCTCGATGCTGATGCGTGTGCGGGAACAGTCCAAGGTGCCCATCTCCGCCGCGGCCTGGCAGGATATCGAAGGCGTGTTGGCCGGCGAAATGGCCGTCATCGCCCTTGACGAATCCTTTGCCTGCACCAAGTCCGGCCATACCGGCGACGAAGCGGCCCGTGCCTGCCTTGCCGATCGGCTGGTGGGACGCCTCGGCGGCAAGGCGGAAGATGGCCGGTCATGCCTCGCGGTTGAAGATGATTTCATCTTCGGCCAGTGCATCGGTGAAGCCGCGGCATTGGAGCTGATCGAGAGCGCGGCGACGCGCGTCGGTTCATAGCTGGGCAATGATGCAGTGAAGCATGGGTCCGCGGCTCGTGGCATCCTTTGCCATGGACATTCGTTGGGCGGTGATGATCGCGCTGATCCCGTTGGACAACTTCAGATGGCTCTCCTAAAATGTAGGCGCAATTATTCGTATCAGGATGCTTCACCGAAGATGCCGCTGCGCGAGGGAGTCCCATGAAAATCAGTACCGCATTTCTTGTCTCGTTTGGCTTGGCCATCATGCTCGGTGGATGCCAGACCGCATCTCCCGCCGCCAACAGCGCCGCTGCGCCGTTGAGCCAGCCATACGCCGGTGTCGGCGCTGAGATGTCCGACGAAGCGATGGCCCGCCTCACCCCCGAGCAGCGTGAGGTCGCGCTGCAGGAACGTGCTCGGGCCCGCTATCCGGAGATGATGGCGCGCCGGGATGCCGCGACCGATCGCATTGTGAAGCATGCCATATCGAATTGCATGACCGGCAAGGATCTTGGTGAACTCCTGGCGCTTCGCAATGGCAACAAGTGCATTTTCACCGCCATGGCCAAGGATCTCAATCCCGCCGAGCAGATCGAAAAATTCTGTGTCGGGGTGGCCAATTTCGAGGCGTTTGAAGATTGCGCCATACATGGCACATTGCTCTATCGCATGAAGACGAGCCTGGGCGAGAAAAGCGATCCTGCCGACTGGACCGCCGGTCGTGATGCCGCCAAATCCTACTGGGATCGCATCACGCTCGGCTGGGTGGTCGATTGCGTCAAACCCGCCGGCGGCACGTTGCACCACTGCCTGACCGGCAAGATCGCCGAGGTCCTGCAGGTTGACGATTCCGATCTTGCCTATTGCCGGTCGCGCCAGACGGAAATCCAGATCGACTGCATGGTGCTCGCGGCCGCCCTGGTCATGTACCGCAACGCTGGCGAGTCGGTCTGACGGCTGCCCGCGGTCAGATTCCTAGGCCAGCCACTCCGCCAGATCACCCAGCGCGCGTTGGCTGAGGCGCGGCTTGCGGCCGGATTTCCATTCGCGTAACTGCGCCTTGGTGAGGCCGTCGGGCGCATCGATTTCCGGGAACAGGCCGAAATTGACGTTCATCGGCTGGAAGGTCTTGGCGTCCGCTTGGCCCGTGATATGGCCGATGAGCGCGCCCAGGGCGGTCGTGAGCGGTGGCGGTGCCATCGTCTGCCCCAATCGCTCGGCGGCGGCGAAGCGGCCGGCAAGCAATCCGATGGCGGCACTCTCGACATAACCTTCGACGCCGGTGATCTGGCCGGCAAAGCGCAACCGTGGCTGCGCCTTCAAGCGCAGGGCTTGATCGAGCAGCTTCGGACTGTTGATGAAGGTGTTGCGGTGAAGCCCGCCCAACCGCGCGAACTCGGCATGCTCGAGGCCCGGGATGGTGCGGAAGACGCGCACCTGTTCGGCATATTTCAGTTTCGTCTGGAAACCCACCATGTTGTAGAGCGTGCCCAGCGCATTGTCCTGGCGCAGCTGCACCACCGCATAGGGCCTGCGCTGTTCGCGCGGATCGAACAGGCCAATGGGCTTCATCGGCCCAAAACGCAAAGTGTTGGCGCCACGCGCGGCCATGATCTCGATGGGTAGGCATCCTTCGAAATAGGGTGTGCCTTCCCATTCCTTGAACTCGGTCTTCTCACCGACCAGCAGCGCCTCGATGAAGGCGAGGTATTGCGGCTTGTCGAGCGGGCAGTTGATATAGTCGGCGCCGTCGCCTTCGGGTCCCACCTTGTCATAGCGCGACTGGAACCAGGCCTTCTCCAGGTCGATGCTGTCCTTGTGCACGATGGGGGCGATGGCGTCAAAGAAGCTCAACGATGCTTCGCCGGTCAATGACAGGATGGCTTCCGCAAGTGCCGGCGAGGTGAGGGGGCCGGTCGCCACGATGACGCTGTCCCAATCTTCGGGCGGCAATCCGTCGACCTCGCCGCGCGCCAGCGTCACCAGCGGATGCGCGATCAGCTCGGCGGTGACGCGTTCGGCAAAGCCATCCCGGTCGACGGCAAGCGCCCCGCCCGCCGGCAGCTTCCTGGCATCGGCCGATTTCAGGATCAGCGAGCCGGCGCGGCGCATCTCCTCGTGCAGCAGCCCCACGGCATTGTTCTCCGCATCGTCCGAGCGGAACGAGTTGGAGCAGACCAGCTCCGCGCAACGGTCGGTCTGGTGCGCGTCGGTGGCGCGGTGCGGGCGCATCTCGTGCAGCACCACCGGCACGCCGGCCGAGACAAGTTGCCAGGCGGCCTCGGAACCGGCCAGGCCGGCACCGATGATATGGACGGGCTTCAAAGTGCTTTCGGTCATGGGGCGGGTCATAGCGCCCAGGACGGGACGGGGCAAGGTTTCCTTATTCCCTCCCCCTTCAGGGGGAGGGTAGGGTGGGGGCATGGGTGATGGCTTGCCACAAACGAGACTGATCGGCCCCCCTCCACCCCCCCCTGAAGGTGGGAGGCTATGAACCAAAGGAGCCCAATCATGCTGAACTTCCTCAACCCGCCCTCGGCCCCGCCGCCCTTCAGCCGCTATTCGCAGATGGTCGCGGCCCCGGCCAATTTCCGCTGGCTGCATATCAGCGGCCAGGTCGGCTGCGACCGCCAGCACCAGACTGCCCAGGGCTTTGCCGCGCAGGCGGAGCTGGCCTGGGCCAATCTCATTGCCTGTCTCGAGGCAGATGGCATGAATGTCCATGATCTAGTTAAGGTGAACGTCATTCTGACAAGGGGGGAGGATGTGCCGGCATCCCGGATTGCCCGCGACAAGGCACTGGCCGGCGCCCAGCCCGCCTCGACCCTGATCGTTGTCCAGCAACTCGCCAATCCGGAATGGTTGATCGAAGTCGAAGCGATTGCCGCGAAGGCGGCTTAGCGCCGAGCCTCGGCGTCCACGCGAAATGCACACTATAGTATGCAGTTTATTTGCTATCGTAAACTGTCGCTGATCTAGGCGTGAAATGACCCCGTAGACCACTGCAAACCCCCGATTTCCCCAAGACGGAGTTTGCCTGTGTTCGGTTCATCCAAGCGTGAAATGGCGGCGAAACTCGCGGCGCTCCATACCTCCCAGGCCGTCATCGAGTTCAAGCTCGATGGCACGATCATCACCGCCAATCCGAATTTCCTGGCGGCGGTTGGCTACAGCTTGGCTGAAATCCAGGGCAGGCATCACAGCCTGTTCGTCGAGCCGGCTTATAAGGACAGCAGCGAATATCGACAGTTCTGGGCAACTCTTGGTCGCGGCACTTTCCAATCCGGACAGTTCCTGCGCATCGGCAAGGGCGGCAAGGAAATCTGGCTGGAAGCCAGCTACAACCCGATCCTCGATTTGCGCGGCAGGCCCTACAAGGTTGTCAAGTTCGCGACCGACATCACTGCGCAGAAGCTGGGCTCCGCCGACCTGCAGGGCCAGGTCGAGGCGATCGGCCGCTCCCAGGCCGTGATCCAGTTCAACCTCGACGGCACCATCCTCGACGCCAACGAGAATTTTCTCAGCGTGGTCGGCTATCGCCTGGACGAGGTCAAAGGCAAACATCACAGCATCTTCGCCGATCCTGCCTATAAAGCCAGCGCCGAATACAAGCAGTTCTGGGAAAGCCTCAACCGCGGCGAATACCAGGCCGGGCGCTTCCGCCGCGTCGGCAAGGGCGGCAAGGAGATATGGCTCGAAGCCACCTACAACCCGATCCTGGATGCGCAAGGGCGACCGTACAAGGTCGTGAAGTTCGCGACCGATCTGTCCAAGCGCAAGGCAGAGAATGCTGCCCTGGCACAGGATTTCGAGGACAACGTGAAGTCGCTGGTGCAATCCGTGGCGGTCTCGGCCGAACACATGCAGCAGACGGCACAGTCATTGGCCGCCGCTGCGGAACAGACCAAGCAACAATCCTCGACGGTATCCGCCGCCACCGAGCAGCTCTCCGCCTCGGTCAACGAAATCGCCCGCCAGCTTACGGATGCGACCGGCATCATCAACGTTGCGGTCGGCCAGGCGCGCAGCTCCGAAGAGATGGTGGGAACCCTGGTGGGGGCTGCCGACAGGATCGGCAATGTGACCCAGATGATTTCCGACATTGCCGGCCAGACCAATTTGCTGGCCCTGAATGCCACGATTGAAGCGGCGCGCGCCGGCGAGGCGGGCCGTGGCTTCGCCGTGGTGGCATCCGAAGTGAAGTCGCTCGCCACCCAGACGGGCCGGGCGACCGAGGAAATCAGCCAGCAGATCGACGGCATCCAGCAATCGAGCCAGACTACGGCATCGGCGATCCGCGAGATCGGCCAGATCATTGCCCGCGTCAACGAGATCAGCACCTCGATCTCCAGCGCCGTCGAGGAACAATCCGCCGCGACCCGCGAAGTCTCCGGCAATATCCTCGGCGTCAACCAGTCCGCCGAGGACACCGGCCGCACCTCCGCCTCGGTGCTGGAAGTGGCCCGGGGCTTGGCCGACCAGGCAGCAAACCTGGAACAGCGTGTCGATCAGTTCCTCGCGAACGTGCGGGCGATGTGACGAGATTGGAACAACTCTGCCGTCATCCCCGGGTCAAGCCCGGGGATGACGATATGGAACGAGTGAGGACGGCTAAACCAGCTGCTCGATGCCCTGCTGCTCCAGCATCTTCTTATACGCTGGCCGCGCCATGGCGGTCCGGATCAGCGAATTCAGCTGCGGATAGAGATGGCCGGGTTTCTCGGTCATCCGCGACCAGCGCACCAGCATCACCAGGAAATAGTCGCAGGCATAGAAGGTCCCGCCGCATAGATGCGGCCCCTTGGCCGCCAGCTCGCCATCGAGGAACGCCCACATCTTGGCTAATCGCAGCTCGGCCTGCGCCTTGAGCTTGGCCTGCTCGGCCGTACCGTCGATGAAGTTCTCGCCATGCCACCAATGCATCAAGGCTTCCTGCACGGTGTTGGTGAGATACGCCATCCACTGCAGATAGCGCGCGCGGTCGGCGTGACCCACGGCTGGTGCCAGCTTCAATTCCGGAAAGCGCTCGACCAGGAACTGGCAGATGGCAGCACTCTCATACATGACCTGGCCATCGTCATAGACCAGCGTCGGCACCCGCGCATGCGGGTTTAATTTCTGATACTCGGGCTTCTTCAAGTCACCCTTGTCGCCGTCGACACGGATGAACTCGACCTCGGCGCCTGCCTCCAGCAGGATCGCCTGAGGCGCCATCGCCGCACTGCCGGGATTCCAATAGAGCTGGTACATGTCCTACCCCTTCGCTGCCTTCTTCTTCACGCGCTTGCTCAAATACGGCGCCAGATATTGGCCGGTGTAGCTGCCGGGCGTGTCGGCAACGTCTTCCGGCGTGCCTTCGGCGACGATGCGGCCGCCTTTGTCGCCGCCTTCGGGGCCGAGGTCGATGATCCAGTCGGCGACCTTGATGACTTCGAGATTGTGTTCGATGACGACGATGGTGTTGCCCTGGTCAACGAGGTGCTGCAGCACCTCAAGAAGCTTGCGCACATCCTCGAAATGAAGACCCGTGGTCGGCTCGTCGAGGATATAGAGCGTGCGGCCGGTGGCACGCCTGGAGAGCTCCTTGGCGAGCTTCACGCGTTGCGCCTCGCCGCCTGACAAGGTGGTGGCCGCCTGCCCGATATGGACGTAGCCCAGGCCCACCTGGTTCAGCATGGCGAGCTTGTCGCGGATGGCGGGAACCGCCTTGAAGAAGTCGACGCCTTCCTCGACAGTCATGTCGAGCACGTCGGCGATCGACTTGTTCTTGAAATGCACCTCGAGGGTTTCACGGTTGTAGCGCTTGCCCTTGCATTGGTCGCATTGCACATAGACGTCTGGCAGGAAATGCATCTCGATCTTGATGACACCGTCGCCTTCGCAGGATTCGCAGCGGCCGCCTTTGACGTTGAACGAGAACCGCCCGGCCTTGTAGCCGCGCGCCAGCGCATCGGGGAGGCCCGCAAACCATTCGCGGATCGGCGTGAAGGCGCCGGTATAGGTGGCTGGGTTCGAGCGTGGCGTGCGGCCGATCGGCGACTGGTCGATGTCGATCACCTTGTCGAGGAATTCGATACCTTCGATGCGGTCATGCTCGCCCGGATGCGTGCGCGCATCATGCAGGCGCTTCGCCAGCGCGTTGTAGAGCGTCTCGATGATCAGCGTCGACTTGCCGCCGCCGGAGACACCGGTGACGCAGGTCATGGTGCCCAGCGGAATATCGACCGTGATGTTCTTCAGATTGTTGTGCCTGGCGCCGACGATGCGCAGGCGCGCGGCCTTGCCGGCCCCCTTGCGTCGCTCCGTCGGAATGTCGATCTTGCGCCTGCCGGTCAAATATTGCGCGGTGAGGCTGTTCGACTTCATCACCTCGGCAGGCGTACCCTGCGCCACCACTTCGCCGCCATGGATACCGGCGGCCGGCCCCATATCGACCAGGTAATCGGCGTTGCGAATCGCATCCTCGTCATGCTCTACCACGATCACCGTGTTGCCGAGATCCCGGAGGCGTTTCAGGGTCGCCAAGAGCCGGTCATTGTCGCGCTGATGCAGCCCGATCGACGGCTCATCCAGAACATAGAGCACACCGGTAAGGCCGGAGCCGATCTGGGAGGCGAGGCGAATACGCTGGCTCTCGCCGCCTGACAGCGTCGCCGAGGCACGGCCCAAGGTCAGATATTCGAGGCCGACGGAATTGAGGAACCCCAGCCGCTCATTGATCTCCTTGAGGATACGATAGGCGATATCGTTCTCCTTCTTGCTCAATTTCTTGGCAAGACCCCCGAACCAATCGGCCGCTTGAAGGATGGAATATTCCGCGACGTCGGCAATGTTCTTCTTGTCGATCTTGACCGCGAGGGCTTCCGGCTTCAGGCGCTTGCCCTCGCAGGCCTCGCACGGGCTGGTCGATTGATAGCGGCCCAATTCCTCGCGCACCCAGGCGCTGTCGGTCTCGCGGAAGCGGCGATCCATATTGGTGATGACGCCCTCGAACGGCCGCGTCGTCTTGTAGGACCGGGTGCCGTCATCGAACGACATGGTGACGATTTCCTCGCCCGAGCCGAACAGGATCACGTCGCGGATCTTCTTCGGCAGATCCTTCCAGGCGGTGCCCAGCGAAAACTTGTAATGCTTGGCGAGGCTTTCCAACGCCTGCGTGTAATATTGCGAGGTCGAGCTGGCCCAGGGCGCCACCGCCCCGTCCCGCAAATTCTTGGCCGTATCCGGCACCACCATCTCAGGATCGAAATAGAGCTTCTCGCCCAACCCATCGCAGACCGGGCAGGCGCCGAACGGGTTGTTGAAGGAGAACAGCCGCGGCTCGATCTCGTCGATCGTGAAACCGGAGACCGGGCAGGCAAAACGCGACGAAAACAGGATGCGTTCGTCCGGCTTGTCGGCGTAATCGGCAAACAGCAATCCATCGGCCAGACCCAGGGCCGTCTCGACACTGCCGGCAAGGCGCGTCTCCAGCCCCTTCTTCACGGCGATGCGGTCGACCACCACCTCGATATCGTGCTTCAGCTTCTTGTTGAGCGCCGGCACCTCGGCGATGTCATGGATCGTGCCGTCGACCCGCACGCGCTGGAAGCCGCGCTTCTGCAGATCCTGGAATTCCTTGCGGTACTCGCCCTTGCGGCCGCGCGCGATCGGCGCCAGCAGCAGGAGCCGCGTCCCCTCCGGCAGCGCCATGATCCGATCGACCATCTGGCTGATGGTCTGGCTCTCGATGGGCAGGCCCGTGGCCGGCGAATAGGGGATACCGACGCGCGCGAACAGCAGGCGCATGTAATCGTAGATCTCGGTCACGGTGCCGACCGTCGAGCGCGGATTCTTCGAGGTCGTCTTTTGCTCAATCGAGATGGCCGGCGACAGGCCGTCGATCGAATCGACGTCCGGCTTCTGCATCAATTCCAGGAACTGGCGGGCATAGGCCGAGAGGCTCTCAACATAGCGCCGCTGCCCCTCGGCATAGATCGTGTCGAAGGCGAGCGACGACTTTCCGGAACCGGACAGGCCCGTGATCACCACGAGCGAATCCCGGGGCAGGTCGACATCCACGTTCTTGAGGTTGTGCTCGCGCGCGCCGCGCACGGAAATCTTATGATCTCTCAGATGGTTAGCCATGGGGAAGCAACCGCACTTTCAGACTGAATCGCGCTATTTCGGGGATCGAGTTGGGGCGCATCATAGCGGCCTTACGGCCATCGTAATACCCCTTTTGTTCTTCTTGCCAGGATGCTAGGAAAATGGACAGCGAAGCGCTATACGGGCGCACCAGTTCAATCGGATTTCAGCAGGGGGCAGCGTCATGGCTGGCAGCGTCAACAAGGTTATTCTCATCGGCAATCTCGGGCGTGACCCGGAAATCCGCGCCACGCAGGACGGCACCAAGGTTGCCAACCTCTCGATCGCGACCTCCGAATCGTGGCGCGACAAGAGCTCAGGTGAGCGCCGTGAAAAGACCGAATGGCACCGCGTCGTGATCTTCAACGAACGCCTGGTGGACGTCGCCGAGCGTTTCCTGAAGAAGGGCTCCAAGGTCTATCTCGAAGGCCAGCTCCAGACCCGCAAATGGACCGACCAGTCCGGCGCCGAGAAATACACCACCGAAGTCGTACTGCAGCGTTTCCGCGGCGAACTCACCATGCTCGACGGCAAGGGTGAAGTCGGCGGCATGTCCGACAATGGCGATGCCGGCTACAGCGGTGGCGCTGGTGGCGGCGGCGGTTATGGCGGCGGCAGCGGCGGTGGCGGCGGCTTTGGCGGCGGATCGTCGGGTGGCGGTGCTGGCGGCGGCAGCCGCGGCGGCGACCTCGACGACGACATCCCGTTCTGATCCCGGCCGTTCTGATCAGCGGCTAACTACCAGCCCGATGCTGCATCACATTTCCTTCGGTGTAGCTGATATTGTGCGTGCGGCAACGTTCTACGATGCTGTGCTTGCACCACTCGGTTATTGCCGTGTCTGGGAAGATATCCGGCCGGGCGAGGACGATCAGGCGGTCGGCTACGGCATCGTTAACGGCCAGGACAAATTCGCCATCAAGCAGCGGTCACCGGGGACCTCAGTGCCGCGTCCGGGCTTCCATCTGGCCTTCGCCGCACCCAGCCGGGCGGCAGTTGACGCGTTCCACGCCGCAGCGCTCGCCCAAGGCGGAAGTGACCTGGGCGCGCCTGGCCTCAGGCCTGATTACGGTCCGCATTATTATGCAGCCTTCGTCCTCGACCCGGACGGTTACTGGATCGAGGCCGTCATCAACGCCCCGGCATAGCCGTCGCTAGAGGGCAGTGTTGCGGATAAGGGCGATGATGAGGACGCCCAGCAACAACGCGATCGGCACCACGATCGGCGGCGTGAAATGCTTCATGGAAATTTCTTTCTGTAAAAGGCGGACCGGGTCGGCCCGGCATGCGGCGCGTCAATAGCTCGTGGCGCCTTCCGGGTAGATGTAGAACAGGAAGCCGTAGAAGATCGCACACATCGCCAGGGCAACGCCCCCGATGATGCACAGCATCGCTTTGAAATCGGTCATGAATTTCCTGGAGGACCCATCGGATCTGTCCGTCGCTTCCACCGGGAGGCCACGCTGGCTCCTGGCCTTGCAACCGCCGACAACCGATCCGACCCGGTCAAGCGATCACCAAGCGCCCTATTTGGCGCTAAAGCAACCGTTCTTATGGCGCCGCGCCGATTGGTGGCTCTCGAGGGGGCGCCGCGGAGCGCGCGGAGCTGAAAACCGTCAGTCCCGCTGTGCCGTCAGGATAAAGCGGCGATAGACGAAGGTGCGCAGCTTGTTGCGCAAATCCGCCGCGCGGCGCTGGGCCAGCGCAATTGGGCGATGCGACGACAGGGAAATGTCGGCAAAGCCGGCATCCCGCAGCAGCGGCATCAGCCTTTCCGGCGTGAGCCCATCGCCAAAGGGCAGGTGGGTCATGATGTCGGCATGCCTCGCACTCATCGCGCCGTCATAATGCCGGTCCGGCCCCATCACGCGGTCCAGCAGCGCAATCAGCCGGGCCGCAAGCCGGCCGCTGCTGCTGGGCTTTGTCCAATCGCCATCGAACACCAGCAACTTTCCGCCCGGCTTCAGCAGCCGGTGCCACTCGCGCAGGGCGGCGTCGGGTTCGGTCAGGGTCCAGACCAGATGGCGGCAGACGATGGCGTCGAAGCCGGCATCGGGCAGCATCGTGTGTTCGGCATCGGCCAGCAGGGAATGCCACGCGGCCGGCCTTGTCCGCGTGCTTCGCTCTGGCGACCGCCAGCATGGCCTCCGAGAAATCGATGGCGGTGACCTTGTGCCCGAGCGAGAGAAGCAGATTCGTGACTTCACCCGTGCCGCAGGCAAGTTCGAGAACATGGCGCGGTGCATCGCCCAGTTGACTGCGGATCGCCGCGCGCCAGGCGTCGAATTCTGCGCCCGGCGGAATGCGATGACCGAAGGCGAGGTCGAAGGTCTCGGCCCGGTTCGACCAATAAAGGCGGATGTCCTCCTTCAGCGCATAATTGGCGCCTTGCGAGATCGGCCTGTTCATTCGGCCGCCCTCCGCAAGGCCATCTCAACATCGGGCGAGAAATGGATCTGCAGGCGGCCATGATGCGGCGAGCGGTCGATATGCGCGCGCACGCCAAACACATCGCGGATCAGGGTTTCGTTCAGCACCTCTTCCGGCGTGCCCGCGGCCACGACGCGGCCCTGCTGCAGAACGGCCACCATGTCGCAGAACAGGGCGGCGAGGTTGAGATCGTGGAGCGCCACGATGCTGGTCACGGGCAGACGACTCACCAGCGACAGGATCTCCAGCTGGTGCTGGATATCGAGATGATTGGTCGGCTCGTCGAGCAGCAATTCGCTCGGTGTCTGCGCCAGCGCCCGGGCGATATGGGCGCGCTGCCGCTCCCCGCCCGACAAAGTCTGCCACGACTGGTCGCGCTTCGACCCCATGCCGACATGACCGAGCGCGTTCTCGACCGCGTCATCATCCGCCTTGGTCCAGGGGGAGAGGGGCCCTCGATGCGGTGTGCGGCCCAGGCGCACGACATCCAGCACGGTGACCAGCGCCTCGGTCGTCGCCTGCTGTTCGACCAGCGCCACGCGGCGCGCGATGCTCAGCCGCGACATCTGCGTGATGTCGATATCGCCCAGCGTGATCACGCCGCTTGCCACCCGCCGCAGGCGGCACAGCAGCCGCAGCAGCGACGATTTGCCCGATCCGTTCGGTCCTAGCAGGCCCAGCGTCTTGCCCGGCGCCACGTGAATCGTGACACCGTCGACGATCATCCTGCCGGCGGTCGACCAGCTGATATCGGTGGTGGCGATGCTCATTGCGGTTTCCTCGCACGGTAGAGGATGAGGGCGAAGGCGGGGGCGCCGAACAGGGCCGTTACCACGCCGATGGGCAGGATCTGCTGCGGGACGATGATGCGCGACACGATGTCGGCCAGCACCATGAACACTGCGCCGATCATCAGCGAGGCCGGCAGCAGGCGGGCATGGGCCGGTCCCACCAGGAAGCGCGCGGCATGAGGCACGACCAGGCCGACAAAGCCAATCGACCCCACGATGCCGACCATGGTGGCGGTCATGAGCGCGGTGAGGCCGAACAGGATGAGGCGCACGCGCAGCACCGGAATGCCCAGTGCCGCCGCCGCGTCGATGCCGAAGGTGAACGCGTCGAGTGCCCTTGCATGAAGCTGGCAGACGGCAAAGCCGATGATAGCGATGGGGGCCGCCAGATAGACATCTTCCCAGCGCACGCCGCCAAGGCTGCCCAGCAGCCAGAACATGACGCCGCGCGCCTGCTCGGCATTGGCCGAGGTGGTGACGACATAGGCGGTGAGCGCATTGAACAATTGCGATCCGGCCACCCCTGCCAGGATGATACGGTCGCTGCCGCCACCGGCCCCCGCCGCCAGCAGTGTCACCAGGATGAAGGCGATGACAGCCCCCGCAAAGGCGCCCATCGACAAGGTGACGAGGCCGGCACCGATCCCTAGGATCATCACCGCGACGGCGCCAGTCGAGGCGCCGGCCGAGATGCCCAGCACGTAGGGTTCGGCGAGCGGATTGCGCAACAGCGCCTGCAGGATGGCGCCCGAGATGGCGAGTGCGCCGCCGCAACAGGCGGCGACCAGCGCGCGGCTCAAGCGATAATCCCAGATGATGCCTTCCTGGATGCGGCTCAACTCGAACGCGGTGCCGAACAGCTTGTTGGCAATCGCCTGGTAGGTGGCGAAGAGGGGGATCGGCACCTCGCCGATGGAGACCGCCAGGCCGATGGAAAATGCCAGGACCAGTAATGCCGCCAGGGCAAGTGAGGCCCGCAGGCCCCACCCACCCTGGATCACCGGATTGATCGCAGCCGGGCTCAATTGACCAGCCCGAACTTCTTGATGCCCTCGGCCACGGCCTCGATGCCGCCAACCGCGCGGATGGTCGGATTCATCGCCTGGGAATCCAGGATGACGATCTGGTTCTTCTGCACCGCGTCGAGCTTGCTGGTGACCGGATCGGTCTTCAGGAAGTCGAGCTTTACGTCGATATCGTCGGCGGCAAAACGGCGGCGATCCATTTTGGCCACCACGATCACCTGCGGGTTGGCCCCGGCGATGGTCTCCCAGCTGGCGAGCGGCCATTCCTCCTCGGTGGTCACCACGTTCCGGCCACCCAGCGTTTCGATGATATAGGCGGGTGTGCCGTTCTTGCCGGCGATATAGGCATCGCCATTCACTTCTGGGCTGGAGAACCAGAACACCATGGAGAGGCCTTTCGCCTTGGCGCCGTCGACGGACGCCAGTGCTACCGCTTCACGCTGCTTAAGGTCAGCGATCAAGGCTGCGCCGCGATCCTGCACGTCGAAGATCTGCGCAATGTCTGCGATCTCCTGATAGATCAGCGACATGTTGAACATCTCCTTGCGCACCCCGTCGCCGCCGCCGGAATTATCCTTGGCGACGCAATCGGCCGCTGCCACATAGCTCGGAATCTTGAGATCGGCGAACTGCTTGCGCGTGGCGACCGACCCGTTGGGGCCGACATGCCATTCGAATTCCGCAGTGACGAGATCAGGCTCCTGCGCCAGCACGCTCTCGAAGCTGGGATCGTTGTCGGCGAGCCGCTTGATCTTGGCATTGGCCTCTTCATAGCCCTCGAGCACCGGCCCGAACCAGACGGCGGTGCCGACGATCCTGTCGGCAAGACCCAGCGACAGCAGGATCTCCGTGCTGCTCTGGCCGATGGCCACTGTGCGAGAAGGCGCCTTGTCGAAGGTCAGCGTCTCGCCGCAATTCTGCAGCGTCAGCGGATATTGCGTCGGCTCTGCCGCGGCGCTCGGTGCTGTGAAGGCGAGGCCGGCGAAGGCCGCGAGCGCAGCGAGGGCGGTGCGGCGGAGCGTTAGGTTTCCTGTCTGGTTTTGCATCTCGGGTTCCTTGTTGCCTATAGATGTAATGTTATAACATTACATATAGAATTTAACTGGATCAACCGGCTGAGCACATTGCTGGGCCGATTTTTGATCAAAGCAGCGGGGAAAGTCACCGGCGCTGGCCTAAGCCCTTGCCGTCACTTGGATATGGGGAATGAACGCCGGTCACCCGGCGCGCCTGTGCTGGCGCCATGTCAACGTCTCCATCTCGGGCACCCCGCCCGGTTTGAATCAAAACGCGTCGATGGCAGGTCTCCTGACTCGCGGGTCGATGCCTTTCTGCCGACCTTCCCGATCATCGGATGATCAGTGGTACGAAGTGGCAGTCAGCTATCCGCTTACAGTTGCGGGGGCAGTCACGGTTTAGGCCCCGATTGGGTCGTCCGCACCGTGTTCCCTATTAATCCCCTGGAATTCATCCGTCGGGGAACCATCGCCCCCTTCATACGGTGCCGCATCGTTGGACGTCAAGATGGTGGCCCGCTACCATCGCGCCATGAACGAACAGCACCAGCAGATTGACATACGGTCGGTTGAGCCGGCCGACCTGCCGGCGATCACGATCATTCGCACCAGCGTCCACGAAAACCATCTCTCGGTCGCCGAGATGACGGCGCGCGGCATCACCGAGGCCGGCATCGCCGCCGAGATGGCGGAGGGCAATCTGCGCGGCTGGCTGGCGCTGGTGGATGGCTTGCCGGCGGCCTTCTCTTATGCGCGACGCATTGAGGGCACCATCTTCGCCATGTTCGTGCAGCCGGGCTTCGAGGGCCTCGGTCTCGGCAGGCGCCTGATGGCGGCGGCAGAAGACTGGCTCTTTGCGGAAGGCGTCAAGGAAATCTGGCTCACCACCGATCAGAACCCCGATATCCGCGCCCACGGTTTTTATCAGCGCCTGGGCTGGGTGACCGACTGGACCGTCGAGGCGGGCGAAGTCACTTATTGGAAGCGCCGCGCGACTTGATCCTGGCGAGCGCCGCATTGCCTGCGACATGGCCGCTCGCAAAGCAGGCGGTCAGCAGATAGCCGCCGGTCGGCGCTTCCCAGTCCAGCATCTCGCCCGCGCAGAAGACATCCGGCAGCTTCTTCAGCATCAAGCCCTCATCGAGGCTGTCGAACGTGACCCCGCCCGCCGAACTGATCGCCTCGGCGATGGGGCGCGTCGCTGTGAGGCCCAGCGGCAGCGCCTTAATGCCCTTGGCGAGGCGCGCCGGATCGGCCAGGATCTCCGCGTCCAGGCATTCGCGCAACAGCCCCGCCTTGGCGCCCGCGATCTTCAACTGCGATTTGAGATGCGAGGAGAGCGAGCGCGACCCACGCTGCGCCAGGACATCGGCAATCTGCGCGACATCATGGTTGGGCAACAGGTCGAGCAGCAGCACGGCCTCGCCTTGCGCCGCGATCGCGTCCCGCAAGGGGCCCGAGAGGGCATAGATCAGGCCGCCCTCGATGCCATGCTCGGTGATGATCGCCTCGCCACGGGACCGCGCGCTGCCGAAGGCGGCGGCGATATTCTTGAGCGGCTCCCCGGCACAGCGCGTGCGGAAATGCGCGCTCCAGCCGATCTCGAAGCCGCAATTGGCCGGCACCAGGGGCGCAACTTCGATCTCGCGCGCGGTGAGGGCGCTCTGCCAGGCACCGTCTGAGCCAAGCTGCGGCCAGCTGCCGCCCCCCAGCGCCAGCACCGTGACGCCGGCCGGCACCAGCTTTTCGCCCGACGGTGTCGCAAAGCGCAGCGACCCGTCCGCGGTCCAGCCCAGCCAGCGATGCCGCACATGAAAGCGCACACCCGCCGCGCGCAACCGGTGCAGCCAGGCGCGGAGCAGGGGAGCAGCCTTCATCTCATGGGGGAACACGCGCCCCGAGCTGCCGATGAAGGTCGCGATGCCGAGCTCGTGGATCCACGCGCGCAAGCGGTCCGGCCCGAACGAAGCGAGCCAAGCCGCGACCTTGCCGCTTTGGACGCCGTAGCGCGCCGTGAATTCCTCGAGCGCCTCGCTATGGGTGATGTTGAGCCCGCCCTTGCCGGCCATCAGGAACTTGCGGCCGACCGAAGGCATCGCCTCATAGAGATCGACGGCGACACCGCCTTCTGCCAGCTTCTCCGCCGCCATCAACCCGGCCGGACCACCGCCGATGACGATGGCGCGGTCAGTCATTCTCGACACGGCGGAAGGGGGAGAGCGTGCCCAGCTCCGCCATCTCGTTGCGCATCACGCGGCGCTCGCGGTCGAGGTAGTCGGCGATGGCCTCGCGGAAATTCGCATCCGCGATCCAATGCGCCGAATGCGTTTCGACCGGCAGATAGCCACGCTGGATCTTGTGCTCGCCCTGGGCGCCGGCCTCGACCCGCTGCAGGCCATGGGCGATCGCATAGTCGATCGCCTGGTAGTAGCAGCATTCGAAATGGAGATTGGGCACGTCCTCGACGCAGCCCCAGTTGCGGCCATAGAGCGCATCGGTGCCGCGGAGATTGAGCGCCCCCGCGATGGGCCGCCCGTCGCGGAACGCCATCACCAGCACGATCCTCTCGCGCATCGTTTGATGGATCGCGTCGAAGAAGTCGCGGGTGAGGTAGGGCCGGCCCCATTTGCGGCTGCCGGTATCCATATAGAACTCGAAGAACGCATCCCAATGATCGGATCTGAGATCGTCGCCGGACAAGGCACGGATCTCGATCCCGGCGACGCTGGCCCGTTCCTTGCGGATCGCCTTCCGTTTCCGCGAGGAAAGCGTGCCGAGGAAATCCTCGAAACTGCCATAACCCGCATTGTGCCAATGATACTGGCACCCTAAGCGATGGAGATAACCATGCTCCACCAGCTCACCCGCTTCTTCTCCCGTGCAGAAGGTGATGTGCAGCGAGGAGAGACCGGATTTCTCCGCCGTGCTGGTGATCGCGCCGATGAGCGCGCTGCGCATCACCGCGTCATCGGCGCTGGGCTTCACCAGCAGGCGCGGTCCGGGCACGGGCGAGAAGGGCACCGCCACCTGCAGCTTCGGATAATAGCGCCCGCCCGCCCGCTCATAGGCCTCGGCCCAGCCATGGTCGAACACATATTCGCCCTGGCTGTGCCCCTTCACATAAAGCGGCACCGCGCCCAGCAACTGGCCCGCATCATCTTCCAGCACGATGTGCTGCGGCAACCAGCCGGTGCCGCGCCCGACCGAGCCGGAAATCTCCAACGCGTTGAGGAAAGCGGGGAGACGAACGGATTGTCCGCCCCGGCACAGGCATCCCAGGCGGAAGCTGGAATCTTATCCAGCCGATCGACGATGCGGGCGGTGAGGGAGAGTTCGGTCATCGTAAGCGCCCCTCACCCCAACCCCTCTCCCCATAGGGGCGAGGGGCTCCGCAACGAGCGCGTTGGAAACTCCCTCGACCCGCTTGCGGGGAGAGGGTCGGGGTGAGGGGTATTCTCAGTCTCGATCCCTCACGCAATCTCGACAATCGCGTCGACTTCGACGGCGAGGTTGAGCGGCAGCACGTTGACGCCAACCGCCGAGCGGGCATGCTTGCCGGCCTCGCCGAACACTTCGACCATCATGTCGGAAACGCCGTTGGCGACCTTGGGCTGTTCGGTGAAGCTGTCCAGGCAATTGACGAAGACGCCCAGTTTGCAGATGCGCTTCACGCGGTCGAGATCGCCCAGCGCCAGCTTCAGCTGCGCGATGATGTTGAGCCCGCACATCCGTGCCGCCTGCGCCGCCTGCTCGGTCGAGAAGTCCTGACCGACCTTGCCGATGAACTTGAACTCGCCATTCCACACGGTGACCTGGCCCGAGACATAGGCGGTGTTGCCGGCGATCACGACCGGCACGTAATTGGCGACCGGCACCGCGGCCTTGGGCAGTTCAATGTTGAGTTCGGCCAAGCGGGCCTCGATTTTACCAGCCATGATGCGCTCCTTGGGGGCTTGTCTGATGGATTTCGGGGCGATCCTAGCCGGTCGGGACGCAGCAATCCAGCCTTCCGCATCCCCGACAAATTTGCAGCGAGGCCCTGAGAATCCCGCTATAACAGCCACCACTTGCCACCATCGACAGCGCCTGTGTGGATTTTGCATGCCAGCCGTTCAATCATCGCCCGTTCCTTCGTCGCCTGGCGAGGCGGATTCCCTCTCGGCCCCGCCGCCGGTCTTCAGCGAAGTGGACGCGGCAGCTCTCGCCCGGCAGCATTTCGGGGTCGATGGCACCGCCAGCAAGCTCACCAGCGAGCGCGACGCCAATTTCCGCATCAGGACAGCGACCGGCGAGAGCTATGTGCTGAAGCTCTCCAACCCGGCCGAGGAACGGCTGGTCACCAACCTGCAGACCGAGGCGCTGCGCCATGTGGCGGAAAAGGACCCGGATCTGCCCGTTCAGCGTGTCTTCCGCAATGCTTCCGGCACCTATGAGGAGATCCTGCCAGATGCTGCCGGCCAGCCTTTGGTGCTCCGTCTCTTCTCCTATCTCGAAGGCGAGCCGCTGCATCTCGCCCCGCGCAGTGCCGCCCAGCGGCGGAATCTGGGCAGCAACCTCGCGCGCCTGACCCGCGCGCTGGCGGACTTCACCCATGCCGCCACGCATCATGATCTGCAATGGGACATCAAGCATGCGAGCCGCCTGTGGCAGTTGACCCCCCATGTCGAAGCGGGAGAGAAGCGACAACTGGTCGAGCGCGTGCTCACCGATTTCGACCGGCATATGACACCGGTGATGGCAAACCTCCGCACCCAGTTCGTCCATAACGATCTCAACCCCTATAATGTGCTGGTCGACAGTCAGGACCCGGCCAAGGTCGCCGGCATCCTCGATTTCGGCGACATGGTATGGACGCCGCTGGTCAATGATCTGGCCGTAGCATCCTCCTATCAACTCGCTTTGGAAGGTGACCCGCTGGCCGAGGCAGGCGATCTCATCGCCGCCTATCATGGCGTCCTGCCGCTCCATGAGATCGAGCTCGATCTCCTCTACGACCTCATCGCGGCACGGCTGGCGACCACGGCCACGATCACCAGCTGGCGCGCCGCGCGCTATCCCGAGAACAAGGACTACATCCTGCGCAACGCGCCGCGCGCCTGGGCGGGTCTTGCCGCCTTCGCCGCCATGCCGCGCGAACAGGCCCAGGAAAATCTGCGCCGCGTGTGCGGTATCTAAAGGGGACCAAGTTGCTTGAAACACCCCTCACCCCGACCCTCTCCCCGCAAGCGGGGCGAGGGGGTTTCCATCGAGCTCGTTGCAGCGCCCCTCGCCCCTTTGGGGAGAGGGGTTGGGGTGAGGGGACTTCCGCGCAGATTAGGGAATTCAGGAGATAGCAAGATGGCGATGGTGAATCAATATGTGCCCGGCCGCGAAGGCGATATCAGCGCGGCCGACGCAGCCCTCATCAAGCGGCGGGAAAAGCTGCTGGGCCCGGCCTATCGCCTGTTCTACGAAAAGCCGCTCCACATCGTGCGGGGCGAGGGCGTCTGGCTCTATGATCCCGACGGCAACGCCTATCTCGACGTTTACAACAATGTGGCCTCGGTCGGCCATTGCCATCCCAAGGTGGTGGCGGCCCTCACGAAACAGGCCGGGATCCTCAACACCCATACGCGCTATCTGCACGAGACCATCGTCGATTATGCCGAGCGCCTGCTCGCCAAGTTCCCGGCAGCCCTCCAGCATGTGATGTTCACCTGCACCGGCTCGGAAGCCAACGACCTCGCCTTGCGCATCGCCAAATCCTACACCAAGGGCACGGGCGTCATCGTCACGAAACTCGCTTATCACGGCCTGACCGTCGCCATCTCGGAACTCTCGCCGTCGCTGGGCGATTATGTCGAACGCGGTCCCCAGGTGAAGCTGGTGCCGGCTCCCGACACCTACCGCATCGCGGGCGATGTCGGCGCTAACTTCGCCGCCGGCGTCAAGGCGGCGATCGCCGAGATGCTGGCGCAAGGGATCAAGCCCTGCGCCTTGCTGCTCGATGGCATCTTCTCCAGCGACGGTGTCTTCCCGGGCGAACCCGGCTCCCTCAAGGAGGCGCGCGACGCCATCCGAGCGGCCGGCGGCATCTACATCGCCGACGAGGTGCAGCCTGGCTTTGGCCGCGTCGGCCCCGATTTCTGGGGCTTCGCGCGCCACGGCCTCGTGCCGGACATGGTCACGGTGGGGAAACCGATGGGCAACGGCCACCCGATGGCGGCCGCCATCATGCAGCCGCACATCGTCGAGGAATTCGGCCGCCGCTCGCGCTACTTCAACACCTTCGGCGGCAACCCGGTCTCCTGCGCCGTGGGCCTTGCCGTGCTCGACGTCATCGAGCAGGAGAGCTTGGCCGAGAATGCCGGCAAGGTTGGCACCTATATGCGCGATGGGCTTGCGAAGCTGGCCACGCGCCATGAGGGGATCGGCGACGTGCGCGGCGCGGGGCTCTTTCTGGGCCTCGAATTCGTCAAGGACCGCAAGACCAGGGAACCCGACGCCGAGACGACCACCCGCATCGTCAACGACCTCCGCCGCCGCAAGGTGCTGATCAGCGCCACCGGCCCCGGCGCCAACATCCTCAAGATCCGCCCGCCTTTGGTCTTCACGCAGGCGCATGCCGACATCTTCCTCGACGCGATGGAAAAGTCGCTGGCAGGGCTTTAGGCGAGACCCAGCACTCCCCCCATCGTCATGGTACGCGAAGGCGTACCACCCACGAGTTTCTGTCCGACAACTCAGCGCTTGCCGGCGAACTCAATTATTGAGCGGAATGCTCTTACATTCTTTATTCACCGGTAAGAAGCCCTTAAAGGTGGCAATCTCGAAGATATCGTCGAACCGCGTGATGCAGTGTTGAGGCGCGTACCGGGAGATGCGGATCTCATGCTGCCGAAAACCCGTACATCCACCATGCGTGCTTGTCGCTCTGGTTAGCTCTTGTCCCGCCAGAGTGACGAGCAGGTCGCCATCTTCCACGCCGCCGCACTGACCTGTCGGCTGAGGTGCATGATAGTTGATCAGCTCGATCGAGAGTGCGCCGTGCGAAAGTTTGCATGCATAAGGGTGCTTATCCAGATCGCAAATCTCAAAGATCCCCTGTGCTGCTAGTGCAGCGCGTTCTTCTCCGCCCACATTGTAGAGGCCCAGCGTTTCGATCGCAGCGTAATCCGCTTCCGGCACGCATGTGACACGAACGAACTTGAAATACGTATCAGCTCGCGCGTTGCCGGAAATGAGCATTGCTCCGGTTAAAACGGCCACCAAGGCGTATATCAATTGTCGCGTCGAACTAACCATGTTGCTCATACTCCCCCCACAACTATCTGCAAAATGAATTGCCCCAACTCTCTAATCGGTAATTGGGGCAATTTTCGGGCTACTGCCTGATGGGCCATCTTCGCGTCAGATCATCACGGTACGCCGTCGGCCAAGGCCGACATTCGTCAGCTGTGGCGTACCACCCACGAGTTGGCGGCGATTGAAGAAAGCAAGTCGTGGGTGGTCCGCCGTCGCGGACCATGACGATTGGGTGAGATCCCAAAAGAAAACCGGGCCCGTGATGCACACGGACCCGGTGGTCATTTCTTGGCCAGTTTCAGGAGGTCGGAGGATGGGCGGTCTGGCTCGGCCACCCTTGGTTGACCTCTGCTAAAACCCTCACGAACACCCGCTCGTCGAGCCGCAGGTGGTGCACTTCATGCAGGTCCCGTTGCGCACGAGGGTGAAGTTGCCGCATTCGCCGCAGGCATCGCCCTCATAGCCCTTCATCTTGGCTTCGCGGATCTTGTCGAGGCGGCTGTCCACCGCCTGGACCACCGCGGCGCCGACCGTGGTCGATTGCATGACCGTGGTGGTGACGCTGCTCATCCCGCCGCCATTGCTGCCGTTGCTGCCACCACCCCCATTTCCACTGGCATGGGCGTGGACATGATGATGGTCATGATCATGGGCGTGGTCATGGGCCAGGGCCGTGTTGCCGATCGAGCCGCCCATCATCGAGGCATTCTTCAGCACGATGAGGTTGGAGCGCACATAGCCGGTCGAGGTGATCTTGCGCACCGCTTCGACGCCGCGGTCCATCTGCTGCTGCTTCTCCGGCAAGGCCTGCTCGTCGGCGCCGCTGCCCATGGCGTCATGGAGGAGGTCCGAGGGTTGCACGTGCGCGAGATCATTGCGGCCGAGATAGGAGACCGCCAGTTCCCGGAACGTGTAGTCGAGGATCGAGGTCGCCATCTTGATCGCATCATTGCCTTCGACCAGGCCATTGGGCTCGAAGCGCGTGAAGGTGAAGGCCTCGACGAATTCCTCGAGCGGCACGCCGTATTGGAGGCCGATCGAGATCGCGATGGCGAAGTTGTTCATCAAGCTCCGGAAGGCAGCACCTTCCTTGTGCATGTCGATGAAGATCTCGCCCAGCTTGCCGTCATCATATTCGCCGGTGCGGAGATAGACCTTGTGGCCGCCGACGATCGCCTTCTGGGTATAGCCCTTGCGGCGTTCCGGCAGGCGCTTGCGGCCGGCTTCGACCACGCGCTCGACGATCCGTTCCACGATGCGCTCGGCAACGATGGGCGCGCGCGCCGCGGCCGGCGCGTCGATCACATCATCAACCGTGTCGTCATCGCCCAGCACCGACGCCGAGAGCGGCTGCGAGAGCTTCGAGCCGTCGCGATAGAGCGCGTTCGCCTTGATGCCCAGCTGCCAGGAGAGCAGATAGGCGTCCTTGCAATCCTCGACGGAGGACTGGTTCGGCATGTTGATGGTCTTGGAGATGGCGCCCGAGATGAACGACTGCGCCGCCGCCATCATGTGGATGTGGCTGTTGACCGAGAGATACCGCTTGCCGATACGGCCGCAGGGATTGGCGCAATCGAACACCGAGAGATGCTCGTCCTTCAGGAACGGCGCGCCTTCAAGGGTCATGGCGCCGCAGACGAAGGTGTTGACGGCTTCGTATTCGGCCTTGCTGAAGCCAAGGGCGGTCAGCATGTCGAAGGTCGGGCTGGCCAGCTGTTCCGGCGTAAAGCCCAACTGGCTCTGGCAGAAATCGTCGCCGAGATTCCATTTGTTGAACACGAAGCGGATGTCGAAGGCAGCTTCGAGCGAGCTTTCCAGCTTGGCGATGATCTCGTCGGTGAAGCCGCGGGCCTTCAGGCTCTGATGGTTGATATAGGGCGCGTCCTTCAGGGTCGCGTGACCCACGGCATAGCGCACCATCTCCTCGATCTGCAGCGGGGTGTAGCCGAGCGTCGTCAATGCATCCGGCACCATGCGGTTGATGATTTTGAAATAGCCGCCGCCGGCGAGCTTCTTGAACTTCACCAGGGCGAAGTCGGGCTCGATGCCGGTCGTGTCGCAATCCATCACTAGGCCGATGGTCCCCGTGGGCGCGATGACCGAGGTCTGGGCGTTGCGATAGCCGTGCTTCTCGCCGAGTGCCAAGGCCAGATCCCAGGCGTTCTTCGCGGCCTCGACCAGGCGCTTGTCGACGCAATTCTGGTGATCGAGGACGACGGGCAGGACCGAGAGGCCCTCATAGCCGGTCTTCTCGCTATAGGCCGCGCGGCGATGGTTGCGGATGACGCGCAGCATGTGATCGGCATTCTTGGCATAGCCCGGGAAGGCGCCAAGCTCGCCCGCCATCTCGGCCGAGGTCGCATAGGCGACACCGGTCATGATTGCGGTCAAGGCCGCCGTGATGGCGCGGCCTTCCTCGCTGTCATAGGAGAGGCCCATCGACATGAGCAAGCCGCCGATATTGGCATAGCCGAGACCCAGCGTGCGGAACTCGTAGGAGAGCTGGGCGATTTCCTTCGACGGGAACTGCGCCATCAGCACCGAGATCTCGAGCACCACGGTCCACAGGCGGACGGCATGTTCGTACGCCTCGATGTCGACCGAGCCTTCGGCGCTCTTGAAGGTCATGAGGTTGAGCGAGGCGAGGTTGCAGGCCGTGTCGTCGAGGAACATGTATTCCGAGCACGGATTGGACGCATTGATGCGGCCGGATTCCGGGCAAGTATGCCATTCGTTGATCGTGGTGTCGTACTGCACCCCGGGATCGGCACTGGCCCAGGCGGCCTGGCCGATCTTTTCCCAGAGGTCGCGCGCTTTCAGCGTCTTGTGGACCTTGCCGTCGGTGCGGCGGATGAGATCCCAATCACCATCCTGCTTCACGCGCTCGATGAAATCATTGGAGATGCGCACGGAATTGTTGGAGTTCTGGCCGGAGACGGTGAGATAGGCGTCCGAATCCCAATCGGTGTCATAGGTCTTGAAATCGATCTTGTCGTAGCCTTGCCCCGCGAAATGGATGACGCGCTGCACGTAATTGTCGGGAATCTTCGACTTGCGCGCAGCCCGCACAGCGGCCTTCAAGGCCGGGTTCGACTTCGGGTCGAGCTTGTTCGGGCCTTCCCCGTCATGGGCTGCCTTGATCACCTTGTTGAGGTGATAGTTGCAGGCCTGGCTGCCGGCGACGAGGGCCGCGACCTTCTGCTCCTCGAGCACCTTCCAATTGATATAGGCCTCGATATCCGGGTGATCTAGATCGACTGTCACCATCTTCGCGGCACGGCGCGTGGTGCCGCCCGATTTGATGGCGCCCGCCGCCCGGTCGCCGATCTTGAGGAAGCTCATGAGACCCGACGAGCGGCCGCCGCCCGACAGCTTCTCGCCATCGCCGCGCAGCTTCGAGAAATTGGAACCGGTGCCGGAGCCATACTTGAACAGGCGCGCCTCGCGCACCCAGAGGTCCATGATGCCGCCATCGCCCACCAGATCGTCGGAAACCGACTGGATGAAGCAGGCATGGGGCTGCGGATGTTCGTAGGCCGATTCAGAGCGCACCAGTTCGCCGCTCTTGAAGTCGACATAATGATGACCCTGGGCCGGGCCATCGATGCCATAGGCCCAATGCAGGCCCGTGTTGAACCATTGCGGGCTGTTCGGCGCACCCATCTGGCGCGCCAGCATGAAGCGCATCTCGTCATAGAAGGCGAGGGCGTCTTCCTCGGTGTCGAAATAGCCGCCCTTCCAGCCCCAATAGGTCCAGGTGCCGACCATGCGGTCGAACACCTGCTTGGCGCTCATCTCGCTGACGAAACGCTTCTCGGCCGGCAGCTTCACCAGCGCTTCCCGGTCAGCCTCGCGGCGCCACAGGAAATCCGGCACGTCGCCTTCCACCACCGGGCGCATGGCGGCGGGCACGCCGGCCTTGCGGAAATACTTCTGCGCCAGCACGTCGCTCGCCACCTGTGACCAGTCGGCCGGCACCTCGATATCCTTCAGCTGGAAGACGATCGAGCCATCCGGATTCTTGATCTCGCTCGTCGTGCGGCGAAAGATGATTTCCGAATAGGGTGACTGGCCGGCTTTGGTGAATCGACGTGCAATACGCATGTGTTGGCCCCCGAATTTTTTCGGTTTATGCCCGGTCTGAACCGAATCCTCGCCCCGCTGCAGAATCTGGTTCAGCAAAACGGGGGAAAGGATTGGTTCGGCGCGTCTATATCTAGGTGCCTAGACCGGCGCCGTGACCAGATATTGATGCCGCGAGGGGCTCAGCGGCAACTAGAAAATATCAATATTTGGTGATTATTAATCTTGACGCCCATAGATGTTGAGGATGCCCTTGGTTTACGGGCCTTTCTGGGCCTTGTCGCAGCGCAAAATGCCGTAATTAACCGATTCTCATTTTTGTGACGGCCGGTGACGCTCGAAAAGATGATGGATATCAACAGGATGATCGTGCCGATCCATTGCTGCGGCGAGGTCGCTTCCCCTAGGATTAGGGTCGCCGCCACCAAGCTGATGGCCGGTTCCAGGTTGAGGGTCATGGCGGTTTCGGTCGGCGACAGGGTCTTCATCGAGCCGAACCAGCAGATCATGGCGGTGACATAGCAGCCGGTCGCCCCCAGATAGCCGAGCCAGCCCAGCCCCGTTTCTGGCAGGAATACGCCACCCACCATCGCCACATAGACCGTGGCGAGGCCAATCATCCAGAGCTGCGCCCAGAAATTGACCACCCGGGAATCGACATCGTCGAGATAGGCCCCGCCCCAGGTGACGAAGGCCGCCACCCCCAGCGAGGCGATGAGCGCAAAGGCCGCCCCGCGCCAGTCGAGGGTGATCTGGCTCGCGTCAAAGGCGATGCCGGAGAAATCGAGCTGCAGGCCGATATCCTGGCCAAGGGCAATGACCAGGCCGAGGAAGGCCGTGACGAGCAGGATGGCGCGCAACGGGCTGATCCGCTCGCGCCCCGAGAGTGCCGCGAACACCGCCACCAGCAGTGGATAGGTATAAAGGAGGATGACGGCGAGGCTCACCTTGATATAGGCGACGGAGCTTAAGTAGCCCACCGACATCGCCATCAGGCAGAGGGCGATCCACAGCGTCGCCCGCATGTTGCGCTTCGGGAGTCTGAAGCTCACCCGCGCGGCTTTCAGGATCAGGCCCAGCACGATCATCAGCGCCGTGAAGCGCGACCAGACCAGCAGCATGGGTGTGGCCCCACCCTGATAGGCGAGGCTGGCAAAGGTCGTGATCAGGCTGACGAAGATCGTGCCGACGAACAGCAGGCCCAGGGCGCCCCAATGGCTGCGGCCGGGCGATGATGACGGATGGTTCAGGATAACCCCCAACAGATGACGCCCGCTTTGCACCGGGTCGGATTTGGCTGCCGAACATGGTGCAAAGCGGATAGGTCGTCAAATGGCGAGGTCAGGCCCCCCGCTTGTCAGATGGGCAGCTTGTCCGTGGTGATGCTGACCAGCGGCACCCGCGTCCGCGCATCGACCAGCAGCTTGGTGGTCTCGGGGAAGGAGAGCGGGGCGCTGCACCGCACGCCCTGCACCAGCCCGATTTCGACCAGGTATTTGGTCTCGGCCTCGGCCTCGGCCACGAAGGAATGCGTGATCGGCTCCAAATCGACGCGCTCGAACTGGTCCTGGTACCCTTCGCTGGGAATGAGATGGGCGGTCTTGAACACCACCCGCCGCGACGCGTTGTTGCTGAGCGGGAAACGCGGGGGCGGGTTGAAGGCGGGCGCCACGCCCGCCTTGAGCGGCGGCGTCATGGTGAAGACGTTGATGAAGACCGAGGTCTCGATATCGACGGTCTTCTGCAACCGGCTCACGGGCGAGGCATCGTCCTTGATGGACATCGACCAGTTGACCGCGAGGCGCGGCAGCTTGACCTTGGCGATCGACAGCTTCCCGTCGCTCACCGCGTCCGGCTGGAAGATGGCGAAGAAGGACATGGCCATGCTGAACGGCGTCTGCCGTTTCTCGCCGGCCGGCACATTCACAAAGCTCCACAGATCGCCAGTCGTGCGGGGATTGACATTGGGCACACCCTCGACCGGGGCATTGTTGAGATAGGTCTGCTGGTACTCATATTCCTGCCGGCCGCCGACGCGGAACATGCGGTCGGGATCATTGGGCACATAGACCCGCGCCAGGCGCCTGAGGCCGAAGAATTTGGGCCCCAGGAAGGGCGCTGTGAAGGCCTGGCTGTGATCGAAGAGATCGGCCATCCGGCCCTCCCGCAAGGTCATCAGCGGCTGGCTGCCATTCACATAAGTGAGGGATTCATCGTCATCGACCATGCCGTGCCTGGCGAGCTGCAACAGGTCAATCACTTCCTCGGCGGAATACTGCGCCTTCATCTCAAGGCCATTATGCGCCGCGCCGTCACTCTCTTTACGCTCAAGCATGCGTTCGCTTCCCTGTCTATGCCCTCGACCAGCGAGGGGCGTTGTGGTGGCAGCAACGCTAGAAAGGCTCGGCAGGAGGCGCAAATGATGATTGTGCGTTATGTGGCGGCGATCACAGGTTTTCCGCAACCGGCGACGGCAGACGCACGAAGCTCGACCATGTATTGTGCGCTTTGAAACGATACCTTTATGGCCGGACCGACCTTGTCATCCAGCGACCCACCCGCCTTCGAGATTCGCCGCGCCGGCATCAGCGATGTGCCGGATCTGGTGCGCCTCATCCATGCGGGCTTTGCCGAGCAGCGCAGCCTCGACCCGCCGTCGAGCGCCGACCGGGAGAACGTGGCGGACCTGACCGCGCGCCTCTTGGAAGGGACGGCCTACCTCGCCGTGGCGGGTGCTACCCGCATCGGCTGCGTCGTCGGCCAGCGCCATCCCGACTGTCTCTATATCGGGCGCCTCGCGGTTCTGCCGGCCTGGCGGCGGCAGGGGGTGGCCCAGGCGCTCCTCCGGGCGATCGAGGCCCATGCCCGGGAAACCGGCGAAACCTTGCTGGAACTCAATGTCCGCCTGGTCCTTCCCGGGAATATCCGCCTGTTCGAGGCGGCCGGATTCCGTATCACCGAACAGCGCAGCCACCCCGGTTTTGCCATTCCCACCTACCATGTCATGCAGAAACGCCTGGATTAGCCCGGATTCCCTTTCCTTGCCTGGGAAACGGCCGGATTGTATAGTCCCGCCGGAGTTCTTAACCTGTTGCACTTATTGGCCCTTCTGGGCCGGTGCAACCCATGACGGCGAATCAGGAATGAGCATCGGTACGCGGCTTTTTACTTGGTTGAATGGCGAGTTGGTCGGCAGCGACGAATTCGGCAACAAGTATTATGTGCATCGTCGCAACAAGGGCCAGAAGCGGCAGAAGCGGTGGGTGCTCTATAACGGCGAGGCGGAAGCAAGCCGCGTCCCCCCGGAATGGCATGCCTGGCTCCATGCGACGACAGCCGTGGCGCCCACCACCCGCGCGCCGGCCAAGGCGTGGCAGAAGCCCCACGAGCCCAACCACACGGGCACCGATCTCGCCTACCGGCCGCCGGGCCACACCTTGCTGGGTGGTCACCGCGCCAAGGCCACCGGCGATTACGAACCCTGGTCCCCCGTTTAAGGCGCCCCGCTCTAAGGCGATCTGCCAGCCGATCCGGATCCACCCATTCAGCCAACCGCCAAGGTTCCATCCATGCAGCGCAACGTTCTTGAAACCATCATGGGTGCCGTGGTGCTGGTGGCCGCGGCGGTGTTTCTCTATGTCATCTACAGCGGCAGCGGCATCAAGGAAGATCGCGGCGGCTATCAGCTGACCGTGCGCTTCGATCGCGGCGGCTCGGTCCTGCCCGGCACCGATGTCCGCATCAGCGGCGTCAAGGTCGGCGCCGTGACGACGCAGGATTTCGACCCCAAGATGTTCCAGGCCGTGGTGACCCTCAACATCCGCAAGGATGTCGAATTGCCCAAGGACAGTTCTGCCATCATCACCAGCGACGGATTGCTCGGCAATTACTATATCAAGCTGGAACCGGGTGCCGAGGACGAGATCCTGAAGGATGGCGACGAGATCGCCTACGCCCAGGGCGCCCTTGATCTGGTCGAACTGATCAACAAGTTTGTCGTGGGCGGGTCTTCCACGTCCAAGCCGGAAGAATCCGCCACGCCGTAAGGCGGAAAGGCGATCATGAGCAAGGACAAGGCGAATACGGGTTTCGACGCGCCCGTCTGGAAACAGCCCGACGGGCAGCCCGTCTCGTGCCTCGAAAAAGTCAAAGTCCTCAACCAGAATCTGATCGAGATTCGGCAGCTGGCGCAGGATGCGCTGGAAGACGCCGTGCTGATGGGCTGCGACGAAGCGCAGATCCGCGCGGTGTTCAACGATCTCGTGGCGAAACTCGAGAATCCCTACGGAAAGAAATCATGAAATTCACGAAGGCCGGCATGGCGGCGGCGGCTCTTGCCCTTGCCACCCTGTTCGGCAGCCATGCCGCTTTGGCCATTCCCGGCGACAATGTCGTGCTGCGCGCCATGGACAAGATCACCGCCCGCGTCTCCACCATCACCGTGCCGGTGGGCGGCACGGTGACCTTCGGCTCGCTCAAGATCACCGCCAAGGCCTGCGACAAGCATCCCCCGGAAGAGACCCCGGAATCCTCGGCCTTCCTCGACGTGGTCGAGGAGAAGCCGGGCGAAGCCGCGCAACCGCGCTTCCAGGGCTGGATGTTCGCCTCCAGCCCGGCACTCTCGGCCCTCGAACATCCGGTCTATGATCTCTGGGTGCTGGATTGCACCAGTGACGAGCCGCCCGTCCAGGATCAGCCTGCCGAAGCTCAGCCTGCCGAAGCTTCGCCCGCCCCCACCAATTCCAACAGCACCGAGTCCGGCACCTCGGAATAGAAGGAGGCTGGCTTTGCCAGCGCCTGGTTGAGCAGCATCCGGTAATCGTCGCGCGGGATCTCGATGGTACCGAAGCGGCTCAAATGCTTGGTCACGAATTGCGTGTCGAGCAGCACGAAGCCGCCATGGCGCAGGCGTGCCACGAGATGCACCAGCGCCACCTTGCTGGCATCGGTCGCGCGGCTGAACATGCTCTCGCCGAAGAAGGCGCCCCCCAGGCTGATGCCATAAAGCCCTCCCACCAACTCCGTGCCCTGCCATACTTCCACGCTGTGGGCATGGCCCATGACGAAGAGCTGGCGGCAGAGATCGAAGATCGTGTCGTTGATCCAGGTCTGCCCGCGGCCCGGCGCCGGGGCGGCGCAGCCGACGATGACTTCCTCGAAGGCCTGGTCGCAGGTGACGCGGAAACTGCCCTCGTCACAAGCCAGGCCCTGACGGACCGCCTTCTTCAAACTGCGCGGGATGTGGAATTTCTCGAGCGGCAGGATGCCGCGCTGCTCCGGGTCGATCCAGTAGAGTTCGGGGTCGTTGCGCGCCTCCGCCATCGGGAAGATGCCGATCGCATAAGCGCGCAGCAGCATCTCTGGCGTGATCTTCGGCGGTTTGACCCTGTTGGACATCTTGACCTCTGCTGTCCCGGCGCAACCCCATGACAGGGAGAGTGCCGGACCTTTGGCGCAGCGTCAAATGCCGACGAATTTCTCCAGCCAGCGGATGTCGTAATCGCCGTTGATGAAGTCCGGGGCCGTGACCAGGCGCTGGTGCAGCGGGATGTTGGTTTTCACGCCCAGGATGACCATTTCCTCGAGCGCGCGGCGGGCCCGCATCAGGGCCTCGTTGCGGGTCTTGCCATGGACCACCAGCTTGGCGATGAGGCTGTCATAATTCGACGGCACCTTGTAGCCGGCATAAAGCGCCGAATCGACGCGCACACCGAGGCCGCCCGCGGCATGGAAGTCTGTGATGAGGCCCGGCGAGGGCATGAAGGTCACCGGATCCTCGGCATTGATGCGGCATTCGAAGGCGTGACCGGTGAAGGTGATATCCGACTGGCTGAAGCCCAGCGGCGCACCGGAGGCCACCCGAATCTGCTCGCGCACCAGATCGATGCCGGTGATCATTTCCGAGATCGGATGTTCGATCTGGAGCCGCGTGTTCATCTCGATGAAATAGAACTTCCCATCCTGGAACAGGAACTCGATCGTCCCCACCGAGCGGTAGCCCATGGCCTTGACGGCCTTGACCGCGATCTCGCCGATTTCGGCGCGCTGGTCGGCATTCAAGGCGGGCGAGGGCGCTTCCTCCAGCACCTTCTGGTGCCGGCGCTGCAGCGAACAATCGCGCTCGCCGAGATGCCCCGCATTGCCGTGCTTGTCGGCCAGGATCTGGATCTCGATATGGCGCGGATGGGAGAGGTACTTTTCCATGTACATCTGGTCGTTGCCGAAGGCGGCCTTTGCCTCGGCCTTCGCCATGGCCAAGGATTCCATGAGTTCGCCCGGATTGTTGGCGACCTTCATGCCCTTGCCGCCGCCGCCGGCGGCGGCCTTCAAGAGCACCGGATAGCCGGTCTCCTCGGCGATGCGCGGCGCATCGGCGTCGGTGACGGCGCCGTCGGATCCCGGCACGCAGGGAATGCCGAAGCGCTTGGCGGTCAGCTTCGCCTCGACCTTGTCGCCCATCTGGGAAAGATGATCCGGCGACGGGCCGATGAAGGTGAAGCCATGCTCCTCGACCATGGACGCGAACTTCGCATTCTCGGACAGGAAACCAATGCCGGGATGAATGGCGTCGGCGCCGGTGATGGTGGCTGCCGAAATGATCGCGGCCATGTTGAGATAGGAATCCCGCGACGGCGCCGGGCCGATGCATACGGTCTCGTCGGCGAGGCGCACATGCATGGCATCGGCATCGGCCGTCGAGTGGACGGCCACGGTGCGGATACCCATCTCGCGGCAGGCGCGGTGGATGCGCAGCGCGATTTCGCCGCGATTGGCGATGAGGACTTTTTCAAACATCGTCGCGGCTGATCCTTGGTTACTCGATGACGATGAGCGGTTCGCCGAATTCGACCGGCTGCGCGTCGTGGATGAGGACTTCCTTGACCACGCCGTTTGCCGGGGCCGAGATCGGGTTCATGACCTTCATCGCCTCGATGATCAGCACCGTCTGGCCCTTGGCGACCTTGTCGCCGACCTTGACGAAGGGCGTGCCACCGGGTTCCGACGACAGATAGGCCGTGCCGACCATGGGCGAGGTGAGGGCGTTCTTGGCGATCTCCGCCTTGGCCGGGGCTGCGGCCGGTGCCGTCACATTGGCGACCGGTGCTGCGTGCACGACCGTGGCGGGCGCTGCCTGCGAGGTGACGCGGATGCGTTGCCCGTCTTTTTCAAGTTCCAGCTCAGTGAGGCCGGTTTCCTTCAACAGCGATCCCAGCTTGCGGATCAGCGCCTCATCTATATCGAACTTACTCATGCGCGTGCCTTCTTCGGAGTGATCAGATTGGCCATCGCCTCAAGCGCCAGAAGATAGCCCTGGGAGCCCAGCCCGCAAATGACGCCGGTGGCGGCCTGCGAGACGTAGGTCTGATGGCGGAACGGCTCTCGCCGATGGATGTTGGAGAGATGCACCTCGATGACCGGCAATTCGGTCACCAGCAGCGCATCCAGGAGGGCGATCGAGGTATGGCCGTAGGCCGCCGGGTTGATGATGATGCCGGCATGGCGCCCCCGCGCCTGCTGCAGCCAGGTCACCATCTCGCCTTCGATGTTCGACTGCTTGAACTCCAGCCCCAGGCCCAGCGCCTTGGCCTTCTTGGCGCAGGCGGCTGCGATGTCGTCGAGCGATTCCCGCCCATAGACCTCGGGCTGGCGTACCCCCAGCATGTTCAGATTCGGTCCGTTGAGGACGAGGATGGTCGGCGATTTGGCCAAGATCGAGATTCCCCAATGAATTCGCGCGGTAAACCGGCGATTTGAGGCCCTTATAGCCGCGCCTGAAGGGGAGGGCAACCGGTGCGGGCAGGCCGGTTTTGGGATCCTGCCTCGATCCTGTTTAATGTGGTGCACAATTTTTTAATATGAGGCACAATTATGTGACTTTAGTCCGGAAGTTTAAGCCGGCGCCACGAGATGCTCAGGGGGTGAATTTGGCCAATTCGGAGGGGTCTCCCGAGGCCCGCGCACTTGATTCCCGGCTGGTCGAGGCTGGCCTCGAGGGTCTGGAGAGCCTGCAGCACGGCATCGCCCGTGTGCTCGATGCCCAGACCCTGTCCCTGGGTGAGATCGCCGAGCGCAGCCAGCGCATGAGTTCGGCGCTTGAGCAATCGACCGAGGCGGTAATGGCCAGCGGGCGCATCGCCGGCGATCTCCGCCAGTCGCTGGCCGCCGAAATGGCCGCCGTCGTCGCCAACATCAAGGCCGAGCTGGAACAGGTGGTGTCGGCCATCGAAAGCAAGGCCGGCGACGCCCACAAGGTCCTGCGCGAGATCGAGAGCATTGCCAAATCGGTCAACCTGCTGGCGCTCAACGCGACCATCGAGGCGGTCCATGCCGGCGAGCAGGGCAAGGGATTCGGGGTGGTGGCAAGCGAGGTGCGCCAACTGGCACAGCGCACCATGCAGAGTGCCAAGGAGGCCGGGCGCAGCATCGACCTCACCGAGGTGCAGAACCGCGTCGCCGGGACCGCGACCAAATCCGACCACATGCTGCAGGATATTTCGGACCATCTGGCACGCGAACTCGACCGGCTCAACGGCAATTTCCACACCATCAATCAGCGCATCGACGAGTTGAAGGACAATAACCGGGTCATCTCCGTCGCTGTCCCCCAGGCCACCGCGCGCAACGAGGGCGTCGTCGGCAAGTCACGCTGGTCGATGCAATTGGCCGAGGAACTGGCTTCGAGCCTGGAGCAGGGGACCGATGCGGTGCGCGCCGTTCTGCAGGCCCATCATCTGCCGAGCAGCCGTGATTTCGACCGCCTCGCCGATATCCGCCGCCGCGGCAAGATCCGCATCGCGGTCGAGCCGGCCTTTGTCGGCCTGTCCTTCCGCCTGCGCCCGGGTGGGCCGCTCACCGGACTCGACATCGACTATGCGACGGCCTTTGCGAAATGGCTCTGCGTGAAGCCGGACTTCGTCGAATATCCCTGGGACCAATGCACCGAGCTTCTGCATCTCGGACCACAGCCTGGCGAAGCGCCGGCCGATCTGGTGTGGAGCGCGCTCCCGCCCAACGCCGCCTATCGCGGCACGGCCTTCTCGGAAAGCTACACCTATCTTCATTACATCCTGGCGCGACGCGCCGGCGACATGGAGGTGCGCGGGATCGGCGATCTCGGTGGCAAGGTTCTCGGCTGCATCAACGATCCCGGTGCCTTCGCCACCCTGGAGGCAGCCGGCATCCGCTGGGGGGCCAATGCCGCCAAGCCCGGCGGCAAGGTGCGCCTTGCCAACCTCATCGCCTATTCCGACCAGAGCCAGATCCATGATTGCCTGGTGAACCGCGTGGTCGATGCCTTCGCGGTCGACCAGCCGATCTATTATTGGGCGGCGACCGGCGCCGAAAGCCGCTGGCGCGGCAAGATCGAGTTGCTGCCAGGCAATCTCGCCGGGGCACCCTGGTATTATGCGGTGGGTGTCGCCGCCACCGCCGCCGGCCACGACCTGCTGGCCAAGGTCAACGAGTTCATCCGCTGGTTCAAGGACCAGCCGGAGCGGGTGGCCCTTGAGCGGAAATGGCAGGGCGAGCCCGTCATCGGCACCAGCACCTATCGCGACGAGCCGGGCAATCTCCCGGGCGAAGCGGAACTCGCCGCCTTGCGCGCGAAGCCCTGAGCCTTACGATCCCTTGCGGGCGTCCTTGATCAGGGTCTGCAGGTCCTCGATCGAGAGCGCCCCCGGCATCACCTTGTCGCCGACGATGAAAGTAGGGGTCGAGCGGATCGAGAGTGCCAGTGCGAGGTCGTGATTGGCCCTCAACTGGTTGACGATCTCATCCGATTGCATGTCGGTCACCAACTGCTCGGCGTTGAGGCCGCTGGCAGCCGCCACCGTCGCGATCGAGTTGAGATCGAGCGTGCCACGATGGGCCATCAGTGCCGTGTGGAAGGGCAGGTATTTGTCCTGCTTGGCGGCGGCGAGGGCCGCCTTCGCCGCGAGCAGCGACGGCTCGCCCAGGATCGGGAACTCCTTGAACACGATCTTGAGGCCGGGGTCGGATTTCAGCAGGCCTTCCAGCGCCGGCGTCACCTGTTTGCAATAGGGGCATTTGTAGTCGAAGAACTCGACCACCGTCACATCGCCATTGGGATTACCGGCGAAGGGCGCGTTGGCATCGGCGAAGATCTGATCCTTGAACTGTTTCACCGCCTCGACCTGGCTGTTTGCCTTGGCGGCTTCTTCCTTGGCCTGCAGGGCCTGGATCGCCTCGCGGATGATCTCCGGATTGGCAAGCAGATGGTCGGCCGAGATCTTGCCGATTTCCTCGGTCTCTGCCGCGCTGAAACCGGCAGGTGCGGGAGCTGTTGCGGCATCGGCGGATGGCGACAGTTTGCCGGGGTTGATGACGCCCAGGCTGATCGCGAGGGACGCGGCCCCCAGCGCCAGAGCGAGGACGATCGGCAGGTGTCGAAGCGGTGAGCGGGACATGTGGTCGAGCCTTGAAGTATTGGCCGCGCGGGCGGCGGCGTTGCGAAATCAGCGCCTGGGCGCGCTAGTTGTTTTCCCGGATCATCTGGGCTTCGCTGATGATGTCATTGGCCTTGATCCAGCCCGGCGAACCCACTTCCATGCCGTCGAGCGCACGCTTGGCCTGCGCCCAGGCTTCGTCGGAATCGCCCTTCGCCATGGCCTCCTCGGCCTGGGCCAGGGCCGACATCGGCAGATTGCCGTCCTTGCCATAGGCCTTGGCGAGGAAATACCAGGCGCGGCTATTGCGCGGCTCGATCGTGGTGACAGCCTCCAGATGCTTGATCGCCTGCTTGGTGAGGCCCGGATCGTCCAGCTCGATCTCGACATGTGCGAGTTCCAGGCCGATCAGCGGCTCGATCGGCAATTGTTCGAAAGCTGCCGTGTAGAGCGGCAGCGCCTCGGCGAGCTTGCCGTTCTCGAACAGGATCTGGGCCTTCTGCTCCTGGAAGAATGGATCGTTCGGATAGTCCGCCAACAGGCTGTCCATGATCGCCAGCGACTCCGGCATGCGGCTCACGCGAAACAGGCCTATGGCACGGGCGTAGCGCGCCCCGACCGACTGGTCGCTCTCCGGAAACTCCCGCTCGATCTGCGACAGCGGCCACAGATAGCCCTTGAGCTTGGCCACCATGCGTTCATGGAGCGCGATGGTCTCAGGCGAATCCTTGGCATCGGCATAGGGCGATTGGTCCACATGCTGCTGCACCGAACTGATGCGGTCGCCGGTGAGCGGGTGCGTGATCAGATAGGGATCCTGGTTCTGGCCGAGCAGGAATTGCTGACCGTCGAGCTTCTCGAAGAACTCCATCATCCCGCGCGAGGATTGCTTGGTCGCATCAAGGTAGCTCATGCCGGCCTGGTCGGCGGCGGCTTCCTGGGTGCGCGAATATTTGAGCACGTTGCGCTTGGCGATCTCGGAACCGAGCGAGGCGCCGGCCACCAGTGCCTCGCCCTTGCCGCTCGCCACCGCCGCGGCGCCGCCCAGGACCAGGCCGATGATCTGCTCGATCGTGGCATTCTCCAGCTCTTCCTGGATGCGCGACAGATGGGCGCCGGCGATATGGCCGGTTTCGTGGGCGATGACGCCCTTCACCTGGTTGGGGGTGTCGGCGCGCATGAGGAGGCCGGTATTGATGAACAGGCGCATGCCGCCGGCCACGAAGGCGTTGATCGAATCGTCATTGACCAGCAGGACGCGGATGCCGGCGGGGTCGAGCCCCGCCACCCGGAACAGCGGATCGGCATAGCCGCGGATGGTCGATTCGATCTCGGCGTCCCGGATCAGGCTGATGGGCTTGCGCGCCTGGGCCTGGACCGGCACCGGAAAGCCCAGCGCCAATACCATTAAAACGACCAAAACCGGCCGCAGCTTCCATCTCGCACTGGCTCGGTTGATCAATCCGGGCATCCTTCTCTATGCTCCCCCCGAATTAACGGTTCCCGATCATCGTCAGCAGGGCGGAGTTTACCATGTCGATTGCCTATCATAACGGCCATCCCCAGAGCGGCAAGCGCCGCCATTCCCGGCCGTCCTTGCTGTCTGCCGGGACCGCCCTGGCCGCCGTTTTGATGCCGGTTCTGCTCGGCAGCTGCGAAAATACCCGCTCGGTCGCCTCCGATGCCACCCAGATTGACGGTTTCCGGGCCGGTGTGGTGGCCGACGAACCGCGGGCGGCGCTGATTGGTCGCACGGTCATCTCCGGCGGCGGCAATGCCGCCGATGGGGTGGTGGCGGCCTATTTCGCCATGGCCGTGACCATGCCGGCGGCCGCGGGCCTGGGCGGCGGCGGCATCTGCATCGCCCACAATGCCGACGAGAAGACCACCGACGTCATCGACTTCCTGCCCCGGGCGGCGGCGGGTGGCGCGGTGGCGGTGCCGGGCAATGTGCGCGGCATGGCGGCGCTCAATGCGCGCTATGGCAAGATCCAGTTCGCGGCCCTGGTGGGGCCGGCGGAAAGCCTCGCCACGACAGGCGTCCCCATCAGCAAGGCGCTGGCCCGCGACCTCCAGCAATATGGCAGCCTGCTCACCGAGGATCCGACGCTGCAGGCGACGTTCCAGAAACTCGACGGCACGCCGCTGGGCGAGGGCGACAATATGCGCCCGGTCGATCTCGCGGCGACCCTGGGCCAGATCCGCGCCCAGGGCGTCAACAGTTTCTACAGCGGCCTCCTCGCACAGAAACTGGTCGAAGGCGCGCAGGCTTTGGGTGCCCCCCTCACCATCGACGATCTGCGCAATTACAAGGTCACCATCAGCGCGCCGCTCGAAACCCCCTTCACCGATCTCAGCCTCTATGTGGCAGCACCGCCGGCCTCGGGCGGTGTCATCACCGCGCAGGCGGTGGCGATGCTGTCGGGCGGCGACAATTCGCCGAACGGCCAGGCTGCCATCTCGCAGAACATCATGGCCGCGCGCGCCGGCTGGATGCAGCCCGATGGCAGCACGACGGTGCCGCCCGCCGATCTGCTCTCGCCCGACAAGGTGCAGGCGCTCGCCGCCCAGACCAGCGTCGGCCTGCCGCAGGAAAATACCAGCGCCGCCAGCATCGTCGCCATCGATTCAGACGGTGTCGCGGTCGCCTGCACCTTCACCATGAACGCGCCTTTCGGCTCCGCCCGCGTGGCGCCGGGCACCGGCATCGTGCTGGCGCCCGCACCCAACGACCAGGGCGTCGGCTATTCGACCCTGTCGCCGGTGATGGTGGCCAGCCAGTATAACGGCCAGGTCTATTTCCTGAGCGGTGCCGCGGGTGGCGCCGCCGGTGCCCTGGCCGAGGCGCTGGTGCTGGACGGCGTCATGAAGCGCGCCATGCCGCTCGACCAGGCGATGCAATTGCCGCGCGCCTTCGACGCCGGCGACCAGCGCTTCGATGAGAACGCCGGTGTCCGCATTGGCCGCTTGAACACCATCTTCTGCAGCGGCGGCGTGCCCTCCGATCCCGACAGCTGCCAGTTGCGCAACGATTACCGCGGCAACGGCCTCGCCTCCATCCTCGGCGAAGAATAGGGCGGGCCGGTCCGATCATGGCGCTCAAGGCCTCGCGCCGCGCGGCGATCGATCCCTTCATCGTCATGGAAGTGATGCGTGCTGCCAACGAACGGGCGGCAAGCGGCGGCGACGTCATCCATATGGAAGTGGGCCAGCCCTCGACGCCGGCACCCCGCGCCGTGCGCGAAGCGGCGCAGAAGGCCCTCGATCGCGACCTCATCGGCTATACGGATGCCCTGGGGGTGCCGGCGCTCCGCCGCCGCATCGCCCAGCATTACAGCGAGTTCTACGACATCGACGTGGCCGCCTCGCGGATCGCGGTCACGACCGGCTCCTCGGGCGGCTTCCTGCTGGCCTTCCTCGCCGCCTTCGATCCCGGCGACCGGGTGGCGCTCGCGATGCCGGGCTATCCCTGCTACCGCCATATCCTCGCCGCGCTTGGCCTCGAACCGGTGCTGATCGAGACCGGGCCGGAGACCAAGTTCCAGCCGACCATCGCCGCCCTTGAGGCGCTGGCAGGCAGGCTCGACGGCCTCATCATCGCCTCGCCCTCGAACCCGGTGGGCGCGGTGCTGCCGGCGGCCGAGCTCGACGTCATCGCCGCCTGGTGCGCGAAGAACGGCGTGCGCCTCGTCTCCGACGAGATCTATCACGGCATCACCTTCGGGACCCATGCCAGTAGCGCCGCATGCCATGACGGTGCCATCGTCATCAACAGTTTCTCGAAATATTTCAGCATGACCGGCTGGCGCTTAGGGTGGATGGTGCTGCCCGACGACCTCGTGAAGCCGGTCGAGCGCCTCGCGCAGAATTTCTTCATCTCCGCGCCATCGCTCTCGCAATTGGCCGGTGGTGCCGCCTTCGACGCGCATGAGGAATTGCAGGGCAATGTCGCGCGCTATGCACAGAACCGCGAACTGCTGCTGAACGAGCTGCCGCGTGCGGGCTTCGATGATCTCACCAGCACCGATGGCGCCTTCTACATCTATGCCCATGTGGCGAAGCTCACCGATGACAGCCTCGGCTTCTGCCGGCGCATGCTGGCCGAAACCGGCATCGCCGCCACCCCCGGCATCGATTTCGATCCGGCGCGCGGCCGTCACTACATGCGCTTCTGCTTCAGCGGTGCCACCGCCGACATGGCCGAGGCGGCAAGACGGTTGATCGCCTGGCGGAAATAGCAGCCCTGCCGCGCAGCGCCGTCAGCTAAGGCGCACCACCACATGCTTCTTCTTGCCGGAAGAGAGCTTGATCACCCCGTCCGCATTGAGGTCGGCCCGCGTGATCTTGTAGCTGTCGTCGCTGATGGCCTGGTCGTTGAGCCTGGCGCCGTTGCCCTTGATGAGGCGCCGCGCCTCGCTCTTCGACGTGACGAGCCCCGCCAGCACGAGGAGATCGATGGCAGCGATGCCGGCCCCGATATCGGCGGCCGGAACATCAATGGTCGGCAGATCGCCGCCCAAACCACCTTCGACGAACACCTTGCGCGCGGTGGCTTCGGCATCCGCTGCCGCCGCTTCGCCCCGGCACAGTTTGGTCGCTTCATTGGCGAGGATGATCTTGGCCTCGTTGATCTCGGCACCTTCCAGCGAGGCAAGGCGCTCGATCTCCAACAAAGGCAGATCGGTGAAGAGGCGCAGGAACCGGCCGACATCGGCATCCTCGGTGTTGCGCCAGAACTGCCAGTAGTCATAGGCGCTCAGGCGCTCCTCGTTGAGCCACACGGCGCCCGCCGCCGACTTCCCCATCTTGGCGCCCGACGCCAGCGTGATGAGCGGCGAGGTGAGGCCATAGAGCGAAGCATCGTCGCAGCGGCGCCCGAGCTCGACACCGTTGACGATATTGCCCCACTGGTCGGAGCCACCCAGTTGCAGCGCGCATTTGTAGCGCCGCGACAGTTCCAGGAAGTCATAGGCCTGCAGGATCATGTAGTTGAATTCGAGGAAGGTGAGCGGCTGCTCGCGCTCCAGCCGGATCTTCACGGAATCGAAGCCCAGCATGCGGTTGACCGAGAAGTGCCGGCCATAGTCGCGCAGGAACTCAAGATAGTTGAGCTTGTCCAGCCAGTCGGCATTGTTGACCATGATGGCATCGGTGGGGCCATCGCCGAAGGTCAGGAACTGCGCGAAGATCTTCTTGATACCGGCGATGTTGCGCGCGATGTCCGCGTCGGACAGCACCTTGCGCATGTCGTCGCGCCCCGTCGGGTCGCCCACCTTCGTGGTGCCGCCGCCCATGAGCACGACCGGCTTGCCGCCCGATTTCTGCAGCAGGCGCAGCATCATGATCTGGACCAGCGATCCCACATGCAGCGAATCCGCCGTCGCATCGAAACCGATATAGGCGATGAGCGGCCCGCCCTTGGCGCCCGGTTTTGCGAGGGCGTCGAGCTCCTCCATGGCGGTGCATTGGTGCAGATAGCCCCGGGCGACGAAATCGCGCAGGAAGGGGGAATGCGGCTGGAACATGGGACTGACTCGTTGGGCGTTGCTTGTCTTGTGGCCGGTCATGTAACACATTCGGCCGAGAGGGGCCAAGCGGGGCAAGAATCGGCTGCTTTGTACTTACAGGACGGGGTGTTACCGCTCACCCCGACCCTCTCCCCGCCCCGGAGGCGAATGCCGACCTTCGTCGGCGGCGCGGGGCGAGGGAGTTTCGAGTGAGCTTAACAGGAAGCCCCTCGCCCCTCTGGGGAGAGGGGTTGGGGTGAGGGGGCCTTAAATGGCGGTAAAATGGGCGATCGGGCTGATGAGCGGCACTTCCGGCGACGGGGTGGACGCGGCCCTCATCCGGGCCGATGCCGAACGCATCCACGACTTCGGCGCCGAGCTTTCGGTGGCCTATGAGCCAGCCTTCCGCGACCGCCTCAAAGCCTGCTATGGCGGCAAGGGGCCGAGGACCGAAATCGACGCCGTCGCCCGCGAACTCACCGAACGCCATGCCGAGGCGGTGCGCCTGCTCCTGCTGAAGGCGGCAATGCTGCCGACCGACATCGCCGTCATCGGCTTCCACGGCCAGACCATCCACCACGCCCCCCATGAGCGCCACACCTGGCAGATCGGCGACGGCGCGCTGCTGGCGAAACTCACCGGCATCGATGTGGTGAACGACTTCCGCAGTAGGGACGTGGCGGCGGGCGGGCAGGGGGCGCCGCTGGTGCCGATCTTCCACAAGGCGCTGGCCGACATGCTGCCGCCCGAGGTCAAGCGGCCGCTGGCCGTGCTCAACATCGGCGGCGTCGCCAACGTCACCTGGATCGGTCGTGACGGCGCGTTGCTTGCCTTCGACACCGGCCCCGGCAACGCGCTCATCGACGATTGGGCGCAGCGTCATGAGGGCCGCCCGGTCGATCTCGGCGGGGCTCTCGCGCGGGCTGGCCGCATCGACGACGATGTGCTGGCGCATTTGCTGAGCCATCCCTTCTTCGATCTCCCGGCCCCGAAATCCCTCGACCGCAACGCCTTCCACTCCAAGATGGTCGATCATCTCAGGGCGGCGGACGGTGCCGCGACCCTCACCGCCTTCACGGCGGCCGCCATCGCCCGCGCGGTGCATCTCTTCCCCGCGCCCGCGCAGAACTGGCTGGTGTGCGGCGGCGGAAGGCATAACCCCGTGCTGATGGAGGCACTCATCGAGCGCCTCGATGCCCCCGTGCGCGGTGTCGATGAAGTGGGCTGGAACGGCGACGCCCTTGAAGCCCAGGCCTTCGCCTATCTCGCCTTGCGCAGCCTTGCGGGATTGCCGTTAAGCTATCCCACCACGACCGGCGTGCCTCAACCCATGACCGGCGGCAGGTTGTGGCAAGTGCAATAGCTCGCACTTGCTGTCTTGAAGCCATTCCCTCTCCCCTCGCGGGAGAGGGTCAGGGTGAGGGGGCGAAACTGACGACTCCCACCAAACCAAAACCGCAACCAAGCGAGGAGCAGGTACGATGTCCGATCAACATGAAGGCGGTTGCGTCTGCGGCGCGGTGCGCTATGTGACGCGTGGCCTGCCGGAGCGCGTCAGCATGTGCCATTGCACCTGGTGCCAGCGCCGCACCGGCTCGGCCTTCGGCACGGAGGCTGTCTTCAAGCATGCGAACGTGAGGTTCACGGGCGCACCCTTGCGCGTCTATCGCCACCTGTCGGATGAATCCGGCCGCTGGCTCGACCAGCATTTCTGCGCCACCTGCGGCACCAATCTCGGCCTCACCATGGAAGCCGTGCCCGAGATCCGCTCGATCCCCGCCGGCACCTTCGACGACTCATCCTGGCTGAAGCCGGGCGAGATCCCCTTCCGCCACATCTTCATGCGCTCCGACCACGGCTGGGCCGCCGTGCCGGAAGGCATGGAGCAGTATGCGGAGCATTTCCGGAAATAGTACAACCACCGCCGCAGTAGACTACTCCTCCCCCCTTTAGGGGAGGCCGGGAGGGGGGCGGTAGCGATGGTCCCATCCGCTAGAAGCCTCCACCCCTTCCTGTCGTCCTCGCCCCTTTTCGCCGGCCATCAACAAGCGCGTGGCTGCCCCGCCTGCGCGGCCCATGACCGGGGCTGTCGCGACGAAGGATGCAGGCTAAATTGATCTTGCGCCGGATGTCCTCGTGCGCAACGGCATGGCGCAGGTCGCCAACGAGACCGGCCTGTCCCGTGGACTGCTCTATCGCTCTTTCAGCGAGAAGCAGCCCGGCCTCGAAATCACCCCGCGCCTCATGAAGGCCCTCTGCTTCGGCCTTTCGGTCAAGGCATCTCCTTTTCTGGGCTGGGTCCGCAGCTATAGAGAGACGGGTGTCGCCAGGCGGCGATTGCCATCCCATCAAGCAGACGAGCACACCTTCACGATGTAGGGTGGTGTGCGGGCAATGGATCGGTAGAGTTTCGCCGTCTCATCCCAAACAAGATAGCGGGCATGATAGCCGCTCCCGCTGCTCACCGCCTTTTCCGTCACGAAATATCCCTCGATGCCCGTACTCCCGCTTCTGCTGGCCCACTGCCAATTGTTGCCTTGGATGAAGTCGGTGTCCTTGTCGCTCTCCTGGGCATAGAGACCGATCCAATCCCACGTGCCCGGCGTGCTCCCCTGCCAATACAGCGTCATCCAGCCTCTTTCCGAGGGACCCAACCCGACCACCAGATCATGCGGACCGTTGGAGACCGGCTGCGCACCCGAGCGCAGGATCTCAGCGACCGATGCCGGCGTATGGCGGGCGGGCTGAGGAAATTTCCCTTTCAATGGCGACAAGTCGTTCGAGGTCACCAGCGTGTAAATCAGATCAGTCGTGAAGTCGGGAAAATCCATCATGAACCAGCCGAACCGGATGCAAGAAGCACGGCGCGTGAGATCCGAGGACAGCCTGGGATTGATCGCCATGGCCATTTGATAGGGGATGCGGTCCGGCACGGAGGAGGCCGACGAGAAGTTAATATAGAACTCGCTTCCCGGCCCCACGATCGCCTTGTCGATCATCTTCGATATTGCGTCGAACTTGGCCACGACATTATCCGTGTCATAGTAATCTTGCAGATGGGCCGTGACGACTACCCTTGGGTCGTTCCGGCTCCGGTAGCTGATTGACATGTCCTTGGCGTTGTTGGCCCAGCCGCTGGAGAAGTCGAGGCCGTAACCGTGACTAAATCCTATTTGTGGCAGCTTGTACCGGCGCATCAGCACGATTCGACCGCGGGCCGCGCGTAGGCTCGGCACGGTATCGTCGGTAATGACAAGGCTTCCATATGCCTTGAGGTACCCATCTCGAACGAGGCTCGCGAAGCTGGTGCCGTCGCTGTCATCCCGCTCTTCGTTTTTCACCGACATGACAATGAACTCGAGCGGATTGGCGGCAATGAAATCGGCCACGGCCGTGAGGACATCGGAGAACGTCAGGGAGAGTGGAATGGGGCCGTGATAAAGTGCCAGTTTGCCGTCCTTCTCCTTCAGCCGGATATCCAAGAAGCGGATGCCGGCGCTGAGTTGTTCCGGTATGGACAGATTCTGCGTGGTGGCTTCTCCGACCCACGTTCGGTAGGCACCACTGTCATGGGTGCCGGGCAGGTTTAGGCAAGAGATCGGCACATCATCGAACGGCAGGTAGGACATCCAACGGGAGAGCGGGTATCTTTGCGACGAAACACGCGACGGAATGGGCGGCGTGCGCCTGAGCGCGACATACTTCCTCAATTGTTCATCCCAGCGCATGTAGCGGGCTTGCACGCCCGGTCGCGCCATATCCCACGGGACAAACGGAGCCCCTCCGGAGACCCATTTCCACGTTTCCTGGGCATCATCCGGCGCGTCGAGGGAGGGGAAGATTCCAACCCAGTCCCACTTGTCGGGGCTTGTGGATGACCAGGTCAGCTCCAGCCAACCTCGCTCATTGGCGCCAAGACAAATGCTGATGCTCTCCAAGGCCCCGGACTCTTCCTGTGTGCCAAGCTGATTGGCGGCCTGCCGCGCATAGTCGGCCGGCGGATTTTCAGGGGCGTTCTTCATGTCAGCCGTCCTTTCCTCTGCGATTTAGCTCGGCCATACCCGTCGACCAATGCTCATGAATTTCGTGACGGCCAGTGACCCACGTTCGTTCCGGGCCTTGCTGCCGGGGGCTTCGAGCGTCGCGGTTATCGCGTCGCGCTCGGCCTCAAAGATCACAATCGGTGTGAACATCTCGTCCATGACGATGAGGAGGACGGCGTCCCACGGTTTCTTCAGATCGATCTTGCCAACCCGTCCGGCGAACTTCTTAGCCGTTGGAATTGCGCGCGCCTTGATCTGGAGACGTCGGCCATTGGCGTCGATGGCGTCGTAACCTGCCTCGCGGGCAACGGCCAGTTCGAGCTTGAGTAGCTGGGCTGCCTGGAACTCACCAATCTCGCCGGTGATGCCGAGTGGTTTGCCGGTGAGACGATGATATTCGACCGCGAGTAACCGAGCCTTGGCTAGAAGCGCTCCTATTTCCTCGGACGTGGCCGGTGGAGCATCCATGTTTGCCTCTCAGATAGAATTGTACGAACCGGGTTAGGAAAATCGGGATCAAAGTTAATCTACAATTTGGCTCTCAGTCAGATCCTATTTCCCGCCCCCCTACCTCTCAAAATAATTCACCTTCGCCGTATCGAACGTGCGGATGAACACGATGCGGTTATCTGCTTCTTCCCAGACGCGGCTGAAGAAGCCCGGCACAATTTCTCTGCTCTCGACCGGCGCGCCGTATTTCTCGGTGAGGTCGCGCAGCAGCTCGTCGGCGAGGGGCATCGTCCTCAGATCCAGGTTCGCGCTGACAAGCTTCCTTGTCTCAAGGTCGAAATAGAAGAGGACAATGTAGGTATACGCGCCCTCGACATGCCAGCCGGCCAGCATCGCGGCGCTGCGTCCGTCGCTGATGTATTCCCGGGTCTGGGCCTGCACCTTTTCATCGAGCGGCGTCAGTTTCACCGGGCTGGCGGCGATCACCTCGTCGAGGCTCATGCCCCATTCGGTATAGGCCCAATCGGCTTGCCCGGCGCGCGGCAGAGCGAGGGCCATGAAAGCGATAACGGCAAAAGCGAGGATATGGCGACCGCGTGACATGCCGGTTCTCTCCCGTTCATCCGATGCGCGGCATTGCGTGCCGGTCGCGCACCATCCTTCCCCGTCTGCGCCGATCCCGGCAATGCGCCAGGCGCGACACTCGTTCACAGTCGCCGGGCGCTATGTTGAATCAGTTCCCTATTTGTTCTTGACAAAACACTAGGAATACGATACTATTCAAACTGCGCGCAGATTGAATTTGAAACTGCCGGCCGAGGGCTCTTTCACCTGCAGGTGAGATGCATCCCCGGGCCGTTCATCTGGAATTGCTCGGTTGTCTCCGGCGCAAGCTGTGGGCTCTTCGGCGCGTGGCGCCGTTGGGGCCTGGCGGCGCAGGCCGGAACCCCCCGCGTCGGGGCCCTCTCGGGACAGGCGCACCTTGGCTGATGGTCGATCAGCCTCCCGGATCGGCAGGAAACCGATCCCCTCCGGACCCAGCAGGCTGCGGGTCCCACGCGGCGAGGCGGGTGACCTCGTCCCCTGGATCGGCGAGGGCACCGATCCCCGCCTGGACCGCGCGGGCAGCCGGTCTCCCGGGATCGCATGGGTCAGGCGATTCCCCCGCCCGGCGGGTCAGCCGGGCATCTACGCAGGCGCTCGGCAGGTCAGCCGGGCATCTGTGCCGGCCGGTCCCCAGCCTCGATGGGGCAGGAGCGGCCGGGACGCTGCCCGAGTGATTCCAGATGCACGGCCTCAATCGACCAACCCAGATCGACCAACCCGGATCAACCAGCCGAGATCAACCGATCAGGAGATCGGAAAAACCGGCGGATCTGAAAATCAGGAGGGATCCAACCGCGCGCGCAGCGCCGTCTACTTCCCGGCCCGCGATTTGGCAGCGGCTTCCGGCAAGGCGGTGTCGAGATAGGTGTCGCAGATGCCCATCAACTGGTCGAGATGCTCGGTGAAGAAGTGCGAGGCACCCGGCACGATCTTGTAGTCGATCTTGATGCCGCGCTGATGGGTGAGCTTGGTCACCAGCTTCTGCACGGATTCCTGCGGCACGACATTGTCCTGGTCGCCCTGCACCACCAGGCCCGAAGACGGGCAGGGGGCGAGGAAGCTGAAATCATAGATGTTGGCCGGGGGTGCCACCGAGATGAAGCCGGAGATTTCCGGGCGGCGCATCAGGAGCTGCATGCCGATCCAGGCGCCGAACGAAAAGCCGGCGACCCAGCATTGCGGCGCGTTGGGGTTCCAGGTCTGCAGCCAGTCGAGGGCCGCCGCGGCATCCGACAGCTCGCCTTCGCCCCGGTCGAACTTGCCCTGGCTGCGGCCGACGCCGCGGAAGTTAAAACGTAGGACGGAGAACCCACGCTGCTGAAAGCACTGATAAAGGCTGTAGACCACCTTGTTGTTCATCGTGCCGCCATGCTGGGGATGCGGATGCAGCATGAGAGCTATGGGCGAATTGGGGGAGGTCGCCTGCTGGTAACGGCCTTCAAGCCGGCCTTCCGGCCCGTTCATGATGATTTCAGGCATGTCTCGTCCAATTAGCTGATATAAATCAGCAGGTTACAGATCCAGGGCCAGCTTGCCGCCAAACCCAAATCCAGAAGCCCCCGGGTGACCGATCTCCGCCATACCTGACCATTGTCAATGGTATTTGATCGGCTAGGGCTTTAGGCAATGACGATCAATACTTGATCGCGCTACTCAGGTACATTATATCAGCTTCGAAGCGGTCACAGCGCCGTCAGGCCGTCCCTATAGTTGAGTGATAGAATCAGCTATTGGGGCCGGAACCCGCGGCGCGCTAATAAACACGATGGCGATCATGTTTTTCAAGAACATTGCGGAAGACCTGGATGCAATGATGGCGCGGGACCCCGCTGCGCGGTCCCGGCTGATGGTCGCCTTGACCTATCCCTGCTTCCACGCGGTCCAGCTCCATCGCCTGGCCCGGCCGATCTATCTGGCCGGTTTCCCCACTTTGGCGCGGATGATCTCGCAGTTTTCCCGCTTTATCACCGGCATCGAGATCCATCCCGGCGCCCAGATCGGCAAGCGCCTGTTCATCGACCACGGCATGGGTGTCGTGATCGGCGAGACGGCGGTGATCGGCGACGATGTGACCCTTTACCATGACGTGACCCTGGGCGGCATCGCGCCCGCCATCAATTCGGCGCAGCAGGTCAATGTGAAGCGCCACCCGACGCTGGAAGACGGCGTCATCATCGGCGCCGGCGCCCAGGTGCTGGGCGACATCACGGTCGGCAAGGGTGCGCGCGTCGGCGGCAATGCCGTGGTGATCAAGAGTGTCCCCGAAAACAGCGTCGCAGTCGGTGTGCCGGCGCGGATCGTGATGCCCAAGGAATGCGGCAGCGAGTTCGCCGCCTACGGCATCCCGACCCAGGATTTGCCCGATCCGGTCGCCCGCGCGATCGAGGGATTGCTGGAACAGATGACGCGCATGCAGGGCCGGATCACGGCGCTGGAGAGTGAGCTCGACGGCTTTGCCGCCGGAACTGCCGGCAAGGCAGCCGAGGGCAATGGTCATGAACAACCCGGCGCCGAGGCGCGCCGTTTCGGACGGAATTGAGAGCCGGGCAGCGCCCTTCGCTGACCCGCAAGCTTTAGGAGAAGTGTCATGAGATTGAGCACCAAAGGCCGTTACGCCGTGATGGCGCTCGTTGATCTGGCGACCAACAGCCAGGGTAGACCGGTATCGCTGGCCGATATTTCCGGGCGTCAGGAGATTTCCCTGTCTTATCTCGAGCAGCTGTTCGCCAAGCTGCGCCGGGCGGGATTGGTGAAGTCCGTGCGCGGTCCGGGTGGCGGCTATCTGCTGGCCCGCACGGCCGACGATACGCGCATCGCCGACGCCATCCTGGCAGTCGACGAGCCGATCCGCGCCACGCGCTGCAAGCCGAACACGGCGACCGGCTGCCATGCCGACAAGTCGCGCTGCCTCACCCATGATCTGTGGGAAGAGCTCTCGCGCCAGATCCATCTGTTCCTGAGCTCGGTCTCGCTGGCCGACGTCGTGGAGCGGCGCATCCTCGGCATCGCCCACAAGGTCGAGGGCGTTTCCGCCGGCAATGGCGCGTCGCATCCCAACGACGCCGCCGCCGCGGCGGAATGAACGACAACAGCAGGATCAGATCAGGGATATGAACCGCGGCATCTACATGGATTGGAATGCAACCGCCCCGCTGCGCCCATCGGCGCTGGCGGCGATGACGGCTGCGTTGCAGGAAGTGGGGAACCCGTCCTCGGTTCATGCCTTCGGCAGACGCGCCCGCGCCTGGGTCGATCATGCCCGCGAGGCAGTGACCGCTCTGGTGGGCGCCAAGGCACCGCTGGTGACTTTCACCTCCGGCGGGACCGAGGCCAACAATCTTGCGCTCAACACGCGCTTCAATCGCCCGCTGATCGTCTCGGCCATCGAGCATGAATCGGTGCTGCGGCCAGCGCGTCTCGCCGGTGCGCAAATTGCCCGGGTGGGGCGGAACGGCGAAATCGACGTGGCGCATCTCAGCCATCTCATCGACAAGGCAGGCAGCCCGGCCTTCGTCTCGGTAATGCTCGCAAACAACGAAACAGGCGTCATCCAGCCGGTGGCGGAGATCGCGCGCATCGCCAGGTCGAAGGGTGCCGTCATCCATTGCGACGCGACCCAGGCCATCGGCCGCTTCCCCGTCGACATCAATGAGCTTGGCGTCGATTACCTGACCCTGTCCGCCCACAAGATCGGCGGCCCGCAGGGGATCGGCGCCCTCATCCTCGGCGGTGAATTGCCGGTGGAGCCGCTGGTGCAGGGCGGTGGCCAGGAACGCAATCGCCGCGGCGGGACCGAGAATGTGGCCGCCATCGCCGGCTTCGGCGCCGCGGCCCAGGAAGCCGCGACCCTTTCCGACAGCGACCGGATCACGGCGCTGCGCGATCTGCTGGAAGAAAGGCTGATCGGCTTCGGCCTGCCGCTCACCATCTTTGGCCGCTCGGCGGCGCGGCTTCCCAACACGACCTGCTTTGCCAGCGGCACCAAGACCGCGGAAACGCTGGTGATGGCGCTGGATCTCGCCGGTATTGCGATCTCGGCCGGTTCAGCCTGCTCCTCCGGCAAGGTGCGCCCCAGCCATGTCATCTCGGCCATGGGGTTCGACGCGGCGACCGCCGGTTCCGCCATTCGCATCAGCCTGGGCTGGCAGAATACCCAGGCCGAAATAGATCAGTTTATCGCCGCCTGGGGCCGCGTTCAGCGCGCCGGGCTGGCACGCAACGATGATGCCGATGCACGTATTTCGGCAGCATAAGAGAAGAAGGGTCACGACAGAATCATGAACATCGCCAACCAGAATCAGAAGACGGCAACGAAGGACGCGCTTCCCGGCGCCAATGTTCCGAAGCTGCCGATCTATCTCGACTACCAGGCGACGACGCCGTGCGACCCGCGCGTGGTCGAGGTGATGCTGCCTTACTTCACCGAGAAATTCGGCAACCCGCATTCGCGCAACCACCAATATGGCTGGGACGCGGAAGCCGGCGTCGAGAAGGCGCGTGCGCAGGTGGCTTCCATTATCAAGGCCGATGAGAAGGAAATCATCTTCACCTCGGGTGCGACGGAATCGAACAACCTCGCCATCAAGGGTGTGGCGCATTTCTACAAGGACCGGAAGAACCACGTCATCACCACGGTGACCGAGCATAAATGCGTGCTCGATTCCTGCCGCCATCTGGAGTTGGAAGGATTCGAGGTCACCTATCTGCCGGTGCAGCAGAACGGCCTCATCGATCTTGAGGTCTTGCGCAAGGCGATCACGCCGAAGACCGCCATCGTCTCGATCATGGCGGTCAACAACGAGATCGGCGTCATCCAGCCTCTGGCCGAGATCGGCAAGATCTGTCGCGCGGCCGGCGTGTTCTTCCACACCGACGCAGCGCAGGCCGTCGGCAAAATTCCGATCGATGTCGATGCCATGAATATCGATCTGCTGTCGATCTCGGGCCACAAGATCTACGGACCCAAGGGCATTGGCGCGCTCTATGTCCGCCGCAAGCCGCGCGTGCGCCTCGAAGCCTTGATCCATGGCGGTGGCCAGGAACGCGGCTTCCGCTCGGGCACGTTGCCGACCCCGCTTTGCGTTGGCCTGGGCGAAGCCTGCGCCATCGCTGAGAAGGAAATGGGTGCCGAGGCGGAACGCCTGAAGAAGCTCTCCAAGCGCTTCTATGACGGCATCACCGCGAAGCTCTCGGAAGTCTATCTCAACGGCGATGTCGAGCACCGCATTCCCGGCAATCTCAATCTCTCCTTCGCCCATGTCGAAGGCGAAGGCCTGATGATGGGGATCAAGGATCTCTGCGTCTCGTCGGGTTCGGCCTGCACCTCGGCCTCGCTGGAGCCCTCTTATGTGCTCCGCGCGTTGGGCGTCGAAGTGGAGATGGCTCACACGTCGCTCCGCATCGGCATCGGTCGGTTTACGACCGAGCAGGAAGTTGATTACGCCGTCGAACATCTGGTGCAGGCGGTGCTGCGGTTGCGCGAAATGAGCCCGCTTTGGGAAATGGCGCAAGCCGGAATTGATATCAAGTCGATCCAATGGGCCGAGCACTAAGCCAGGCATTGGACAGAGAGTGTAAGGAGTAGGTCATGTATAGCGAAAAAGTCGTCGACCATTACGAGAACCCCCGCAACGTCGGTGGTTTTGGCAAGGAAGAAGCTGGTGTCGGCACCGGTCTCGTGGGGGCGCCCGCCTGCGGCGACGTCATGCGCCTGCAGATCAAGGTCGAGGACGGCCGGATCACCGACGCGCGCTTCAAGACCTTCGGCTGCGGCTCGGCCATCGCCTCGTCGTCGCTCGCGACGGAGTGGCTCAAGGGCAAGACCCTCGACGAGGCCGAGACCATCAAGAACACCGAGATCGCGCAGTTCCTGTCGCTACCGCCGGTGAAGATCCATTGCTCGGTCCTCGCCGAAGACGCAATCAAGGCGGCGATCAAGGATTACCGCGATAAGGCGGGCTCTGCGGACAAGGCGGCGGAATGAGCGAGATGAACACACATGCGGAAGTGGCGGCACCTGCCGCGACTTCGGCCGCGCCGGCAAAGCCCGCCAGGCGGCCGAAGCCGGCGGCCATCACGGTAACGCCGGCGGCGGTCGCGCGTGTGCGCGAATTGCTGGAGAAGCGCGGCAAGCCATCGGCCGGCATCCGCATCGGCATCCGGTCGAAGGGCTGCTCGGGCCTTTCCTACACGATCGAATATGCCGATGAACCGGGTGTCGGTGATGAATCGGTTGTGCTGGATGGCGTCACCATCCTGATCGACCCGAAGGCGTCGCTGTTCATCTTCGGGACGGAAATGGATTTCGTGGAAGAAAAGCTGCAATCCGGCTTCGTGTTCCGCAATCCCAATGAGAAGGGGCGCTGCGGTTGCGGCGAATCCTTCCACGTCTGAGTGGGTGCGATGGCTGTGGTTGAAAAATTGGGCGGCACGGGATCGGGTGCCGGGGGTGCCGGCGCGGGCTTCGTGCCGTGCTGGTCGTGCAAGGGTCCGGTAGCGAGCCGGGCGCTGTTCTGCCACACCTGCGGCGCCGTCCAGGCGCCTGGATCGACCGATCACTTCACGCGTTTGGGGATGCCCCAGAACTTCGATCTCGATGACGAGAAGCTCGAGAAGCAATATCTCGGCTTCCAGCGCGTGCTGCATCCCGATCGCTTCGCCGGCAAGCCCGTCAAGGAGCGCGTCATCGCGGAGAGCCAGGCCGTGGCGCTCAACGAAGCCTATGAGACACTGGGCGATCCGCTGAAGCGCGCCACCTATCTGCTGCGCCTCAAGGGCATCAACTCCGAAGTGGCCGAGGACAAGACGGTCAACGATCCCGCCTTGCTGATGGAAGCGCTGGAGAAGCGCGAGGCGCTTGCCGAGGCCGAGAGCGCCGACGCCATCGAAGAGTTGATGATCAGTGCCGGTGCCACAGCGATCCAGTTGCTGAGCGACATCTCGCTGGCCTTTGCCGCCGATGATCTTGCCGCCGCCAATCGGTCCGTGCTGCGCCTCAAATACCTGCGCAAATTCCTGGAAGAAGCGCGCCTCCGACGCGCCGCCCTGGAGTCCTAAAGGGTGATGTTCTGATGTTGTTGCAAATTCACGAGCCGGGTCAGACGCCGGCGCCCCATGAGCTGGAGCGCAGCCAGGCGATCGGCATCGATCTCGGGACCACGAATTCGGTCGTCGCCATGGTGTCCGGCGAGCATCCGGAAGTGCTGCGCGATGCGTCCGGCGATGGGCTGGTGCCCTCCGTCGTCGCCTATGTCTATGACGAGCCGATCGTCGGCAAGCAGGCGCAGGCTGAACTCGCGCATCATCCCGATCTCGTCATCTCGTCGGTGAAGCGCCTGATGGGACGTGGCATCCATGACGTGAAAACGCTGGCGGGTGCGCTGCCCTATGAACTGGCGCCGGCAGATGGTGAAAAGACCGGCGGCATGGTGCGTCTCAAGGTGGGCGACCAGATCCTCTCGCCGGTCGAGATTTCCGCCGACATCCTGAAGGCGCTGAAGCTGCGCGCCGAGATCAGCCTGGGCCACAAGGTCGAGAAGGCGGTCATCACAGTACCCGCCTATTTCGACGATGCCGCGCGCACCGCAACCAAGGACGCAGCACGCCTCGCCGGCCTTGAAGTCCTGCGCCTGGTCAACGAGCCCACGGCGGCGGCCCTCGCCTACGGGCTCGACAGCGCGGCGGAAGGCATCTACGCGGTCTACGATCTGGGCGGTGGCACCTTCGATATCTCGCTCCTGAAGTTGCAGAAGGGCGTGTTCCAGGTCCTGGCCACCGGCGGCGATTCCCAATTGGGCGGCGATGATTTTGATCACGCGCTCGCCGAATGGGTCATGCGCCGCACCGGCATCACCGGCCTGACGAGCGGCGAAGCCAAGGTCCTGCTGCAGGCAGCGCGCACGGCCAAGGAGCGTTTGACCACCGCGTCGGGTGCCGAGTTGAAGGCGACGGTGGCAGGTCACGATGTTCGGCAGTCGATCGACCGTGGCACATTTGAAATTCTGATCGAACCCTTGCTGGGCCGAACGCTCCGCGCCTGCCGACAGGTGCTGGAGGACGCCAAGCTCAACGTGTCCGAGGTAAAGGGCGTGGTGCTGGTCGGTGGCTCGACGCGCGTGCCCTTGGTGCGCGCCATTGTGGCCGATTTCTTCAAGCAGCAGCCTTTGGCCGACATCAATCCAGATGAAGTCGTGGCCGTCGGTGCGGCCCTCCAGGCGAAGGCGCTGACGCAGGGGTCGGATACCTTGCTGCTCGACGTCATTCCGCTCTCGCTCGGCATCGAGACGATGGGCGGTATCGTCGAACGCGTGATCGAACGCAACACGCCCATTCCGGTGACCAAGGCGCAGGACTTCACGACCTACCAGGACGGCCAGACCGGCATGCTCATCCATGTCGTGCAGGGCGAACGCGAAACCGTCGATGCCTGCCGCTCGCTGGGCCGCCTGGAACTCACCGGCATTCCGTCCATGGTGGCGGGGGCGGCGCGCATCCGCGTCACTTATGCCGTCGACGCAGATGGATTGCTGACGGTCAGCGCCGAGGAAAAGACGAAAGGTGTGAAGGCCGAGATCGCGGTGAAGCCCAGCTACGGCCTCTCTGATGACCAGATGGCCGATATGCTGCGCGACAGCCTGACCTATGCCCGCGAGGATATGGAGAAGCGCCTGCTGCTCGAATCCCGGGTCGAGGCGGAGCGTGTGCTGCTCGCCCTGAACGCCGCCTTGAAGGCCGACGGCCCCCTGCTGACGGCCGCCGAGCGGGCCGAGATCGACCGCGTGGCGCAGGCGCTCAAGGGGCTGATCCCGGGCGACGACCGGGTCCGGATTCATGCCGCGATGGAAGATCTGGACCGCGCGACCCATGATTTTGCCCAAAAACGCATGGATCGCGCCATCCAAATGGCGCTCAAGGGCCAACGGCTTGACGAAGTTGAGGCCGGTATGGCAACTGACGGCGCGCAATAGAGATTTATCGGGGCAGATCCCAGGATGGGGCCCGTGACGGAGAGTGTGACGAAATGCCGAAGATGACGTTTGTGAAGCAGGACGGGACCCGGGTCGAATGCGAAGCACCGCTGGGTCTCTCGGTGCTGGAAGTGGCCCATCGCAACAGCATCGATTTGGAAGGCGCCTGTGAAGGGTCGCTGGCCTGCTCGACCTGTCATGTCGTCATCGACCCGGAATGGTATGACGTGCTGGCCGAGGCCACCGAGGACGAGGAAGACATGCTCGATCTCGCCTTCGGCCTCACCAAGACCTCGCGCCTCGGCTGCCAGATCAAGATGACCGAGGAGCTGGACGGCCTGGTCGTCAGCCTGCCCTCGGCCACGCGCAACATGCAGGTCGATAAGTAAGTCGGGGCAATCATCATGGCGAAGAAGCTGCGCTGGACCGACGTGCATGACATCGCCATCGAACTCGAAGACCGCCATCCGGATGTCGACGTCGTCAATCTGCGCTTCACGGATCTCTGGAAGTGGGTCCAGGAGCTGCCGGATTTCGGCGACGATCCGCAGAAGAGCAATGAGAAGGTGCTCGAGGCCATCCAGATGGCCTGGCTCGACGAGCGTGACTGACATCAGGGCACACCACGCTCAGTTGCAAGGCTGGCTCAAGGCCGGCTGGCGATCCGCCACCCGTTATCCTGGATCGAACATGGTCGGCAATGGCCTCACTAGATTTCTTGCCATGCCATGGATTGATCCGCTCTGTCTCTTAGGGATGGGCTGGATCCTGCCGGCGGCCCGTTGTTGGGCGGCGGCCGGCTCCGGCGATGTTGCGGCCTTTGCGGCGGAGCTGTCATTGCCGCATGTTTCTTCCGATATGGCTGACCGTGTCCGGCAAACAGCAGAACTGCGACAGGTTGCGCTGGCGGCGCAGGCGCAGTGGATTGCGGCGGCATTTGACGGTGTCGGGGATCTGCCGGTGGCCGAAAGATACCGGCGCGAAGCGGCGCATACTTACATTGGCCAACGACTTGCCTATCTATGGTTCGCTAGACGAAATCGTGTTCACGCTGCGAAACTTGATGTCCCGGCCCCGCATGAGATTGAGGCGCTGATTGACACCTATGGTGATGATCCAGACGCATTCTTCGCCCCTTGGCCCGAACCTGTTGCAATTGAACGCAGTCAAACAATCGAACATGCAGACGTCAAAGAGTACTGGCTGCGTCTGCCATCGCCAGACGCGCCCGAAGACACCTGCTGGGTCCATGTCTACGAAGGTCACAGCAAGAATGGCGCGCCTATCCCAAGCTTGATCTTTGGCCATGGCCTGGCCATGGAAATGGAAATGATGCGCGGTGACATGCGCGGGTATCGTGGCCTAGCCGCGCGGGGCTGTCGGATACTGCTACCGGACGCACCAGGTCACAACCGGCGGGTAGCGGCTGGGCAATATGGCGGCGAGAGTTTCATGTGCCGGCCGCCCTTGTCAGGCCTACTCCATTTCCAGAAGTCTGCCCGCGAGCTGGCAGCCATCATTGCCTGGTGCCATGAGACGCAGGCGGCGCCGGTGGCACTTGGCGGCATCAGCCTTGGCGCACTAACAGCGCAGGTTGCTGCGCAGCATCTCGCTCATTGGCCGGCGATCTCACGGCCGGATGCCATGATGCTCCTGACGACGACCGATAAGATCAGTTCTTTGACCTTTACCTCTTCCCTGGCGAAGGTCTCAGGGCTTGGCACGGCGGCGAGGAAAGCTGGTTGGGCCGATCAGGAAATTGCATTGTTGGGCCGCTTCACTGACACCGTCGGTCCCGCGCCGATCGACCCCGCCAAGATTGTCCTGATGCTCGGCACGCGTGACGATGTGACGCCATATGACGGCGGGAAGCGGTTGGCGGAATGCTGGAATATTCCGCCTGATAACCTGTTTGTGCGTGGACAAGGGCATTTTTCGGCTGCAATAGGCCTGGGTTCCGATCCCGCGCCATTTGGGCGCATCTTGGCCATTCTGAAGGCGCAAATTGGCGGATCTGGACAGTAATGTTATAAGCTCGACCCATGAATAGCCTCGGTTTCCATAAGGCACCCGCCGACACCCGCGTCGTCGTCGCCATGTCCGGCGGCGTCGACAGCTCCGTCGTGGCAGCGCTCCTGAAGGAGCAGGGCTATGATGTGGTCGGCGTGACGCTGCAGCTCTACGACCATGGCGTGGCGCTCGCGCGGAAGGGCGCCTGCTGTGCCGGCCAGGACATCTATGACGCGCGCATGGTCGCCGAGCGCCTCGACTTTCCGCATTACGTGCTCGATTACGAAAGCAAGTTCTCCGACGCGGTGATGCAGGAGTTCGCGGATTCCTATCTCAAGGGCGAGACGCCGATCCCCTGCGTCCGTTGCAATCAACGGGTGAAGTTCCGCGATCTCCTCACCCAGGCCCGCGATCTCGGCGGCGATTGCCTGGCGACCGGACATTACGTGCGCCGGGTGATGACGGAGGCGGGTGCCGAGCTCCACCGCGGCACCGATCCCACGCGCGACCAGAGCTATTTCCTGTTCGCGACCACGCAGCCGCAGCTCGACTATCTGCGCTTTCCGCTCGGCGATATCCCGAAGACCGAGACGCGCGCCATTGCCGAGCGCTTCGGCCTTGAGGTTGCGAACAAGCCGGACAGCCAGGACATCTGCTTCGTGCCCAACGGCAATTATGTGAGTGTCGTCGAACGCCTGCGTCCCGGTGCCGCCGAGCCCGGCGAGATCGTGCATGTCGACGGTCATGTGCTGGGCATGCATAAGGGCATCGTGCATTACACGATCGGCCAGCGGCGCGGCATCGGCGTCAATGAGAAGGGCACCAACAACGAACCGCTTTATGTCGTGCGCCTCGATGCGCCAGCAAAGCGCGTCTATGTCGGGCCCAAGGAGGCCCTGGCGCGCGATCAGGTGACCTTGCGCGAGATGAACTGGCTTGGCCGCCCGGGCGAGACGATGCAGGACATCGCCGTCGACGTGAAACTGCGCTCGATGACCCAGGCGGCACCGGCGCGGCTGACCTTGGGCGAGAATGGGGCTGCCTCCATCCAGCTCGACGCGGCGCAGTTCGGCATCGCACCCGGCCAGGCGGCGGTGGTCTATCAGGGGGAACGGTTGCTGGGCGGTGGCTGGATCGCCGCGACCGCCTCGCGCGCGCTGCGCGGGGCGCCGATTGGGACATCCGATGAACGGGCCGTCAGTGCCGCGGAATAGGTTGGCGTGCAATCAGGATAAGGGGGATATCCGATGGAACTCGAGGCGTTGATCGACGAAATGCGCAAGCGCGCGGCCCAGAACGTCAAGCTCGGCTACAAGGTGAAGTTCCTGGTCGATGACGATGTCATCTTCTGGGACGGTACCGAACATCCGCCGGTCATCGGTTCCGACGACCTCGGCGATGCCAACACGACCATCACCATCACGCCTGAAAACCTGCAGAAACTGCTGGCCGGCAAGCTCGATCCGACGCTCGGCTACATGACCGGCAAGCTCAAGGTCGAGGGCAGCATGGGTGTCGCCCTGAAGCTCACCTCCATGTTCGGCGACTGAGCCGAATCTATCAGCGATTTCAGCCGGTTGCGTTGTCCTTGACAGTTGGGGTAGCCCCCCTATATACGCTTGCCGACCGACCGGGACGCCAGCGCCCGGCTCCGGCTTCGCGTCCAGCGATGTGGCACCGTAGCTCAGCGGTAGAGCAGGGGAATCATAATCCCTTGGTCGGCGGTTCAAATCCGTCCGGTGCTACCATTTCCCCACGGCACCGAAAGATGTCGATGTCCGTGTGTTCGGGCGATATACACACGTCATGAGCGCAGACGGCGACAGCATAAACGGCGATTTCGAGATCTTCCTGGTGGCCTCTCCCGGCTTCGAAGCCGTGCTTTGCGCGGAGGCGGTGGAGAAGGGGTTCAGCGCGCCAAAGACGGTGACCGGCGGCGTCACGGTCATGGGCGGCTGGCCAGAGGTCTGGCGCGCCAACCTCACATTGCGCGGTGCCAGCAGCGTGTTCGCACGCATCGCCGCGTTTCCGGTCTTCCATCTGGCGCAACTCGACAAGCGGGCGCGCAAAGTGGCCTGGGGGCAATTCCTGCGCAAGGATGTGCCCTTCCGCGTCGAGGCGTCCTGCAAGCATTCCAAGATCTACCACTCAGGGGCGGCGACGCAGCGGGTCGAAACGGCCATCGTCGAAACGCTCGGCGCGCCGGTATCCCCGGAGGCCGAGGTCTGCGTCAAGGTGCGGATCGAGGATGACCTCTGTACCATCAGCATCGATACCTCCGGCGAATCCCTGCACAAGCGCGGGCACAAGGAGGCCGTCAACAAGGCGCCGATGCGCGAGACGCTGGCGGCGCTCTTCCTGCGCCAATGCGGCTATGACGGCAGCGAACCGGTGCTCGACCCGATGTGCGGATCGGGCACCTTCGTCATCGAGGCGGCGGAGATCGCGGCCGGCCTCGAACCCGGCAGGTCGCGCAAGTTCGCGTTCGAGCACCTCGCCAGCTTCGACGCGGCGGCCTGGCAGGAAATGCGCAACCGCGGCACCCGCGTGCAACCGCCGTTTCGCTTCTACGGCTGCGACCGCGATGCCGGTGCCATCACCATGAGCCGCGCCAATGCGGAACGTGACGGCGTCGCCGAGATCACCTCGTTCCGGCAATGCGCCATCGGCGGCCTCACCATGCCAAGCGGGCCGGCCGGCCTGGTCATCGTCAACCCGCCCTATGGCACCCGCCTTGGCGACAAGAAGCGGCTGTATCAATTATACGGCGCGCTTGGCCAGGCGTTGCGTGCGCGCTTCATGGGCTGGCGCGTCGCGGTGGTGACGAGTGAGGCGTCGCTTGCCAAGGCATGCGGCCTGCCATTCGGAACGCCCCTGGGCCCGGTGTCCCATGGGGGACAGCGCGTGACCTTGTTCCTGACCGGGCCGCTGCCCTGAACGCCCCTGCCCTGATCGCCCCTTCCCTGATCGCCTCTGGGCAAGCGGCGAGGAGGCTGCGGGCCTGATGGCTGAAACCGGCGTCGTGGTGCCGGGAGACGCTGTCCCGTGATCATCCACCTGCCGAGAACCGGATCTATAACTGGGGCCTTCTCGACCCCGTCAATCGACACCACCCCGTTCCTGTCGCTGCGGTGGGTGCGCCGGGCAAAGTGACCCGTTCGCTCTCAGCCAAAATTCGATGACAGGGGCGAGGCGCAGAATCCTATTCACACCGTCAGGCGCGCAAAACTAAAGGATGTAGGCGGCATCGTGGTGCCGCAACTGCAGCAAAAAATCCACACCGCCGAACTAAATTCATCCAACCACATCATGCTGTGTTCTTTTTATCGCTTCGGCTGATCGGGCGATCTTTTGAAGGTGACAGGCTGTGACGAGTTGCTACGATATTTAAACAAATGCTGTTCAATTGCCCTCTTGATTACTGAAATTTAGGAACTGGTTTCCTCCGGACGATCTGCGGGGTGGCGGGCGCTCGGAGCATGGGGTCGATCCGCCAGAATTATCTGCGGAACGTTTGGGGGTATGCAATGCGCGGATTGAAATCCGTCGGTGTCCTGACTTTGATCTTGGCCACGACTTACGCGAGTGGCGGTCTGTGCGACGCACGGGCCGAAACCCTGGAGCAGGCCCTGTCGGGTCTGCTTCAGAGCAGTGACCGTGTCGCTGCCGCTCAGCACAACCTCCGGGCCAACACAGAAGGCATCGACGAGGCGTTGTCGGCCTAACTACCCGAAGGCGGCCATTACCGGCGATGCCGGCTACGAATACACGGACTCGCCGTCCCTGCGCGACGACGGCGACGACTATCTTTCCACCGACCGCGAGGGCGTGGCACTCACCGTCACGCAGAATATCTGGGATGGCTGGCGTCGCGAAGCTGGTGTCGATGTGGCGCATCTCAACGAGGATGTCGCCGGGCTCGGCCTCGGCAGCACGGTGCAGGATGTGCTGTTCGAAGCCATCACCGCCTATCACGAGGTTCTGCGCCAGACCCGGTTGATCGAGATCGCGCGGTCGGACGAAGAAAATCTCCAGGTACAGTTGCAGTTGGAAGATGAGCGCGTGCAGCGTGGCTCGGGCATTACCGTCGATGTCCTGCAGGCGAAATCGCGGCTGCAGCTGGCAAAGGAACGCCGCGTCGCCCTGGAAGGGCGCCTGAAAGCCGCGGTTGCGCGCTATCAGCAGGTCTTCAGCACAGCGCCGGATGTAGCCGATCTGGTCGACCCCGTCCCGCCGATCGCCTTGTTGCCGGCCGATGTCGACACCGCCATCAATCTCGCCATGGACGACAACCCGGCCCTGGCCGCCAGTGCCAAGGGTATCGATATCGCCAGCCAGGAGCGGATCGCTGCGCGCAGCGATTTCTTCCCCCGCCTCGATCTGGTCGGGTCGGCCGGCTACGACAATGATGTCGATGGCGTCGAGGGATATCGCGAAAACTATTCGATTGTCCTGCGCGTCACCTGGGAGTTCTTTTCCGGTTTTGCCACGCAATCCCGCGTGAAGCGGGCTTCAGCGGTCTATGGCCAGCGCATGAGCGAGTTCAATGACGCGGGCCGGCGGGTCACCGAAGAGGTGCGCCTCGCCTGGGAAAATCTCGAAACGTCCAAATCGCGGGTCGAACTCCTGCAGAACGCGGTCAATATCGCCGAAGAAGTCTATGACGCGCGCCAGCGCCTGCGCGAAGCGGGACAGGAATCCTCGATCAATGTGCTGGATTCCCTCAGCGAATTGAAGACGGCGCAGATCAATTTCGTGGATGCCAGCTACAACGCGCGGCTCTCTGTCTATCGGGTGCTGCGCGCGGTTGGACATTTGCGGCCGCAGGACATGGGTCTTGATGAACCGACGTTAACGACTGCCCAGTAACGCCCGCCCACGGCCATTCACCGAATGGCCCGGGGTCAGGCGCGGAGGTCTACATGGTAGCCATATCGGAACTGACATTCGGCGCCGATAGCCGACGCCTGGTGATCGAGGGTAGCGACGCACCGCGGATAGAGATTCCCGGTGGTGGCGACATCCTCAAGGCCGCGTTTCAGCATGTCGGCGACGACCTCCTGATTACGCCGGTTCAGGGCCAGGAGATCCTGGTGAAGGACTATTTTGCCAGCGGGACGCAGCCCGACCTGTTGATTGACGGGCGCGCGCAGCTTGGTGGCGCCCTTGTCGAACGGCTCGCCGCCGCCGGCAACAGCCATCACCTGCAGGTGGCCGAGAACAGCACCACCCAGACCGACCAGGTCGCACAGGCCGGCACGGAGGCGATCGGCAAGGTCGAGAGCGTATCGGGTACCGCCAGCGTTCAGCATGCTGACGGCACATCCGCGCCGCTCACAGGCGGCGACGCCGTCTTTCTCAACGATGTCGTGGTGACCGGCAGCGACGGCTCCGTCGGCATTGTCTTTGTCGATGACACGACCTTCTCCCTGTCCGCCGGCGCGCGCATGACGATGGACGAGATGGTGTTCGATCCCGCCGGTGGCGGTGGCAGTTTTGTGACGACCGTTCTGCAAGGCACTTTCAGCTTCAATACAGGTACCATCGCGCCGAACGGCAACATGGAAGTCAATACGCCGGTCGGGACGATCGGCATCCGTGGCACCACAGTCGCGGCGCGCATCGCACTTGAAGGCAGCGATACATTCATCATCCTGCTGGCGGATGAGGATGGTCATGTCGGCCGCGTCATCATCCAGAATGCCGGTGGCATCCAGGAGATCAACGAAGCCAACGCCGCCACGACGCTGACGAGCTTCTTTATCGCGCCCAGTCAACCCGTGATCATGCCCGGCGCGGACGTCATCAAGTATTTCGACGAGGTGCTCCAGCAGTTGCGGGCCATCCAGGGTGCCGGACCGGTCGACAATCAGGGTGGTGCCGCGGAAGAAGAGGATACCAGCGACCAGGCTTTGCTCGACCAGTTCGATCCCGACAGTCTGTCGACGGCTGCCGGCGGCGAGGAAGCAGCCCCGGGAGAAGAGGGAACGGAGCTTGAGCCGGTCGACGAATTGTCGGAACTGCTGGGCTTTGTGCCCGACCCGCTGCAGCCGGTGTCGTTCTTCTCCTTCAATCTCTTCGGCAAGGTCGGCCTTGGCAGTTTGACGTTTGGCACGGCTGGCTATTACGGATCCGGAATCACGCTCGACTATCTCGATCCCGGCGTTTCCGTCTTCAGCCCGCCCAACTCGCCCTATACCATCCTGAGCGGCGGTCCCGGCAACGACGCCATTGACGGCAGCCCGTTCACCGGACCGCTCATCATTCTGGGCAACGCCGGCAATGACGTGCTGACGGGTAGCCCCAGCGACGATCAGATATACGGCCTCGGCGGCAACGACCTGCTGATCGCGGGCCATGGCGGTGGCGACGACCTCATCGACGGTGGCGACGATACCGACACGGTCAGGTATGCGAGCACCACGCTGGGCGTCACGGTCGATCTCGAGCTTGGTTTCGCCAGCGATACGACCGCTGTCGAAATCATCGGCCAGGACAATCTGGTCGATATCGAGAATGTGATCGGCGGATCTGGCAACGATACCCTGATCGGGGACGATGCCGCCAACCAGCTTGAGGGAAACCTTGGCAGCGACGCATTGACGGGCGGGGGTGGTGACGACAACCTCTATGGCTACCTGGCCGATGGGTCGGCCGATGTTGAGGGAATTGCCGTCGATCCCAATGCCGGCAAGGATGCCGAGGATGGCGGCGATGCGCTATTCGGCGGCGCTGGCAATGACACGCTGCATGGCGGCGCCGGGAACGATGTCGCGGTCTTCACCGGCAATGCCATCGACTACAAGATCGAGCTGACGATCGGCGATGGCGGCAGCTATGTGACGGTCACCGACCTTCGCCCGGGCAGCGAAAATGAGGGTGTGGATACGCTCTACGATATGGAGCGACTGCAATTTGCCGACCAGACGGCGCTGGTAGCCAATCTCAAGACGGGCGACAACTACGCACCGGGGACGATCTCGCTCACCAATGGCAGCGTCGCCGAGGGCGTCGCGCCCGTCGGCGGCACGCTGATCGGAACGCTGGCCGTCATCGACGGCGATTCTGATGAGACCTACGGTTTTGAACTGCTGAGCGACGAAACGCGCTTTGAGATCGTGAACGGCGAGTTGCGGCTCAAGGACGGGCAGGAACTCGATTTCGAAACCGAGCCGGCCATAACCCTCAGCGTCAAAGTGACCGACAGCCGCGGCCTCTCTTATACCAATGAGTTGCAGGTCACGATCACGGATGTCAACGAAGCGCCAAGCGTGCCGGTCGACAGCAACGCTGCGCCCAATGTCATTGCCGAAAACGCCGCTGCGGGATCGCTGGTTGATATCACCGCCTTCTCGACCGATGAGGATTTTGGCGAGATCGTATCCTATGGCCTCAGCGATGACGCCGGCGGTCGCTTTGTGATCGATGCAGTCACCGGCGTCGTCGCGGTGGCGCAAGGCGCCCAGTTCGACTTTGAAGGCGACGGGGCTTACACCATCGAGGTGACGGCAACCAGCGCCGGCAACCTCACGGCGAGCCAGACCTTCGTCATCCAGTTGTCGGATGTTCAGGAGGTGATCGGCGCATTGGGTGACGCTGACGCCAATGCCAATCTGGTGGCGGAAAATGCCGCCGTTGGAACCGTGGTCGGGCTCACCGCTCATGCGACCGATCCGGATGCCGGCGATGCCGTCAGCTACACATTGACCGACAATGCCGGCGGCCGCTTCGCGATCGACGCAGCGACCGGCGTGGTGACCGTCGCGGGGGCGCTCGATTTCGAGACGCAGGCAAGCCACGAGATCACGGTGCTGGCAACCAGCAGTGACGGTTCCAGCAGCAGTCAGAGCTTCACCATTGCGGTCGGCGACGTCCAGGATGTGCCCGTCGCGATCGATGAAACCGCGGCGCTGGTGATCGACTCACTCAACACCGTCACCAACGGCGTCAATCTGCTCGCGAACGACCAGATCGGTGTCGACACGCCCGGCCTTATCGACGGCGTCGGACTGAGCAGCGGTGCCCTCATCGCGGTCGATGCCGATGGCACGGACATCCATCTCAAGGCCGATGGAACTGTCGGCAGCATCGACGACAGGATCGGGACCCTGCATGTCAACCAGGATGGGAGCTGGAGCTTCACCCAGACGGTCGGCACTGACCTGGCCGACATGCAGTTCACCTACCGGCTGACCGACGCCAATGGCGATTCGGACACGGCCAGCTTTGCCGTCGACCTACATGACCCGACACCGATCAACTACAACGACGTGACGTCGACGCAAGCGATCGATCAACAGAACAACATCATGATCATCCTTGATTGCTCCGGGTCGATGGACAACACGGTTGGCGGTATCTCCCGCTTCCAGCTGGCCAAGGATGCGCTTGCCAATATGCTGGCGCAATATGATCAGGCCGGTGACGTCAATGTCATCGTCGTGGGCTTCAGCAGTTCGACGACCGCCATGACGTCCTGGAGCGATGTTGCCACCGCCCTGGACTTCATCAATGACCTTGAAGCGTCGGGTGGCACCAACTATGCGAGCGGCATCACAACGGCGACGAACATCCTCAACAATACCGGCTTGCAGGATCAATTGCTGAATGGTCCGACGACGGTTTATTTCCTGTCGGACGGGCAGCCGACATCCGGCACCAGCCTTGCCAGCAACAATACGGTGCGCAATGCCTGGGATTCGGCGCTGACTGATAGTGTCGACCGTGTCATTGCCGTGGCGCTGGGGTCGGACATCCTGGTGACGGATCAGGATTTGGTGGACATTGCCAATCCGAATGGCGGGGGATCCCCGGCAAATGCGGTCATCCAGGTCGCCAATTTCAACGATCTCAGCGCTGCCCTCGCGACCACCACGGCAAGTGCCAGCGGCAATGTGCTGAACGGCACGCTGACGGCAGGCGATGGCGACGGTGGTGTCGCTGGCGTCACGCCCGACAAGGGCAGCGACCCGGTGACGCGCCTGGCGAGCTTCAACTACATCGACCCGGTGCAGGGAAACGGCACCAACTCGCTGGCCATTTCCTGGAACGGCGTCGCGGCCGTGGTGACGGGGGCTGCCGCCGGCCAGGTGATCTCCAATGTCGGCGGTGTGGTGACTTTCGCCACCAATTTCGGCGTGATGACATTCTTCTTTGTCGATAGCGGGCCGCGCCTGGCCGGTGATTTCACCTTCGCCGCCGTGGCCTCGACCAATGTCGAGACGGAGACGTTCCAGTACACGACCATTGACGGAAATGGCGACCTCGATCCAGATGGTGGCGCCAATCTGGTGATCACGGTCGCACCTGATCTCTCGCTGAAGATCGTGCCTGTTGCGACCAACTTCCAGCCCGGTTCCCTGTCGGCGCCGCAGACCGGCAACGGCAGCGACAACAGCTTGCCGGGAGATTCGGGGAACAACCGCCTCGATGGTGCCGGCGGCAACGACACGCTCAACGGCAATGATGGCAATGACTGGCTGATCGGCGGGTCGGGGAATGACGCGCTGAACGGCGGCGATGGCAATGACTATCTGGACGGCGGCATCGGCGATGATGTCATGGCCGGTGGTGCCGGCAACGACGCCTATGTCGTGAACAGTGCAGCCGACACGGTGTCCGAAGATGCCGGTGGCGGCACGGACACGGTGTTTGCCAGCGTCACCTATGCCATCACCGATATCGACGTCGAAGACCTCGTGCTGACCGGCACCGGGAACATCAATGGGACCGGAAACGGCACCGGCAATCACCTCTACGGCAATGCGGGGAACAATCTGCTGTCGGCCGGCGATGGCAATGATTACCTGGCGGGTGGTGCGGGCAACGACACGCTGGATGGCGGCACCGGCAATGATTTCCTGTCCGGTGGTGCCGGCGTCGACACGCTGACTGGCGGTGTCGGCAATGACATCTTCCAGAACCAGACTGTCAGTGACAATTACAGCGTCGGGACGAACCAGGCCGTGTCCGGCATCAATCCCGCCTTGTACGACAAGATTACGGATTTCGATGCGGCCACGGACAAGATTGTCTTCAGTGCCCTCTATGACGGCACCGGCGGTTGGGATTCCGGGCATCTGTTCGTCGAGGGTGTCGATTTCTCCACGCTCACCACCGGTTATGACGGCACCAATGGGACCGGTACGGCTTATGCCGCCGGCCAGGCATCGTTGATCCTCGATTCGAACAACAATCTGATCTATGATTCAAATGGTGCTGACGCTGGCTACACCATCGTTGCCCAGATCCAGCCGGCAGGCGGGTCACCGGAAGTGACCGCCAACAACGTGCTGGCCGCATGATCTCGGCACGTCGCCCTGATGGCTCGCCATGAGTGACCGGAAGGACAGCTCGGTGTCCAACCTTCGCCTTCTCCTCGGAATTGTTGGCCCGGCCTTGCCAGGCCTTCTGGTGATGTCGCTGTTCATCAACCTGCTGGCCCTTGCCGCGCAGATCTTTGTCATGCAGGTCTATGACCGTGTGATCTTCCATGCCGGCCTGACAACCTTGCAGGCGCTGCTGCTCGGCATTGGCGCCGTCATCGTTTTCGACTTCATCCTGCGGCAGGCGCGCAGCCGGGTTCTGCAGCGCGTCGCACTCGCGGTCGACATCGATCTCGGGCGGGCGCTGTTTGCCAAGGTTGCCGGACTGCCGCTGCAGATGCTTGAATCGCGCGCCGGCCATTATTGGCAGTTCCTGTTCCGCGACCTGGAAACCGTGCGCAACACGGTCGCTGGCGCCGCGATCGTTGCACTGGTCGATCTGCCCTTCATCATCCTGTTCCTCGGCCTCGTCATCTGGCTGGCCCCACCGCTCGCCTGGGTGTTTGCCCTGGTGGCGATCTCCTTCGTTCTTCTGGGTTTGTGGAACGGCCTCTCCGTGGGGCGCGCCGCCCGGCTGGAACGCGAGGCCATCATGCGCCGGGATCGCCTGCTCAATGAGATCAAGCTGGGGCGCGCGGTGATGAAGTCGACGGCCATGGCCGACCCGCTCCAGGCGATGTGGGAGCAGGGCCAGGCCGCGAGCGTCCGCTCGTCGATCAAGCGTGGTCGCCTTGCGGATGGCTCGATGAATGCGGCTGCCAGTCTCGGTGTCATCGCGACGATTGCGCTCACCAGCGTGGGCGCCGTTGCCATTCTTGATCTCAAAATGACGGTTGGCACCTTGGTGGCGGCCAATCTGTTGTCGGGCCGTCTCATTGCACCGCTTTCTCAACTCATCGGCAGTTGGCGTGCGTTGGCTGGATTGCGGGAGTCCATGAAGCGGCTCTCTGCGGTCATGGCCGAAGCTGATGACCGCCGCGCCACGGCCATCGATTTGCCGACGCCCCAGGGCAAGGTCCAGTTTGAAGAGGCCAGCTTCGCGTATGATCCGGCTTCGGCACCCGTCGTGAAGGCGATTTCCGTGCGCTTCGGCCCAGGGGGATTGCATGCAATCGTTGGTCCCAACGGGAGCGGCAAGACGACCTTGCTGAAACTGGCGCATGGCCTCTATGCCCCGGCCAAGGGCCGCGTGCTGCTGGACGATGCCGATCTCGCGCAGTTCAGTCGCCATCAGGTCGCCGCCTGGATCGGCTATGTGCCGCAGGATGGTTTCCTGTTCAGCGGCACCGTGCGCCAGAATATCGCGCGCTTTTCCGACAGGGTCGCGGATGCCGATATTGTCGCCGCGTCGCAGAAGGCCGGGGTGCATGGTTTCGTTTCCGACCTGCCGGACGGCTATGAGACGGAGGTGGGCGAAGGTGGTGGCCGCTTCTCGACGGGGCAGCGCCAGCGCATTGCGATCGCGCGCGCCTTGATCGGCGATCCACCGGTGCTGCTGCTCGATGAACCCACCAGCAACCTCGACCGCGACGCCGAGGAGGATCTGCGCAAGCATCTCCGCGAGATTGCCCGCAACTGCACCGTGATCGTGGTGACGCACAGCCCGGCCCTGCTGCAGGCCAGCGACAGCATCACGGTGCTGGTTCAGGGCGCCATTGCGCTTGCCGGGCGCACAGAGCAGGTCCTGCCGCGCCTGATGGGCAACCATGTGCGCCAGGTGGGCACATGACCTGCGAACTCGACGCGCTTCGCCGGGAGACAAGATCCTCCGGCTGGATAATCTTCGCCGTCACCAGCATCGCCCTCATCTGCGCCTTCTTCGCCTGGGCCGCCGTCGCCAGGTTTGATCAGTTCTCCGTCGCCGATGGCGAGGTTGTGCCCTCCGACAAGGTCAAGGTGATCCAGCATCTGGAAGGCGGCACCATCGCCAGCATCTTCGTGAACGATGGCGAATTGGTGGAGGAGGGTGCTGAACTCCTCGCCGTCGAACTCGGCCTCAACAGCGCCAACAGCGAGGAGCTGCAGGCCCGGCTGGACAGCCTCGCCTTGACGCGCGTTCGCCTGATGGCGGAATCGAGTGGATCGCCGTTGCAGCTACCGGCCGATCTTGTTACGCGCCGGCCCGACCTCGCGGCAGCCGAGGAATCGGCCTACAAGGCCCGCCAGACGGAGCTCAGGAACCGGATCGAATCCGCGCAGCAGCGCGTCCGCCAGCAGGAACTGGCGGTGACTGAATTGCAGGCGACCTATAGTGCCACGGCGACCGACCTCGACATGTCGAACAAGAACCTCGCCATGTCCGCGGATCTGCTGCGCGACGGCCTGACCTCGAAGATGGAGCATCTGCAGCGGGAGCGCGAAGCGAAGCTGCTGGAGGGAAAACTGAGCGCGCTCCGCTCGACCATCCCCAAGGCGAAGGCGGCACTGGAGGAAGCGCAGCACAATCTCAATGACGAGAAGTTGCGCTTCAACAGCAACTCGCTGGCGGAACTTGGCAAGGTCGAGCAGGATATTTCTGCGACTAATGAAATGTTCCTGGAAGCCAGCACACAGGCATCACGCAAGATCATCCGCTCGCCGGTTGCAGGCATTGTCAAAAACCTGCGCTTTCACACGATCGGCGGCGTGATCGGACCGGGCGATCCGATCATGGAAATCGTGCCGGTGAATGACAATGTGGTCATCGAGGCGCGTCTGCGGCCGGAGGACAGCGGCATCGTGACTCTCGGTCAACCGGTGCGCATCAAGGTGAGCGCCTACGATTTTGTCCGCTTCGGCACGATCTCCGGGACACTCTCCTATATCGGCGCGGATTCGGTGGCCGATTCCGAAGGGCACACCTATTTCCAGGTGATGGTGACGCCGGACCGCGCCTATCTCGGCGATACGCCGGGCCAGTATCCGATCCGCCCCGGCATGACCACGACAGTCGATATCCGAACCGGCAATCGAACGGTGCTGGAATTCCTGCTGAAGCCCGTCATGCGCCTGCGCTATGACAGTCTGCATGAGAGCTAGGGTGGGGCGTGACTGATCTGGCGACAAGACTGCGGTATCGATTGACGCACAATTTCATGGGTGGACGCTGGCTCGTCGCCCTGCTGTTGCTCTGCCTGCTGTGGCTGCGTTACGAAGATCCGGCCCTGGTCGAAAAGCTGAGAGTCCTGCAGTTCGACCTCTTTCAGCAATTGGCGCCACGCGCGATCACGCCGCCACAGGTGGTCATTGTCGATATCGACGAGGAAAGCCTGCAGAAGGTCGGGCAGTGGCCCTGGTCGCGCGCAATCCTGGCCGATCTGGTCGACCGTCTGACAGAAGCAGGCGTGGCGGCGATCGGCTTTGACGTGACGTTTCCCGAGGCCGACCGGACTTCCCCTCGTTGGTTGATTGACGGGGCAGACGCCAACCTGAGTGCGGCCACCAAGGCGGAATTGCTGGCGCAGCCCTCGAATGACACCCGCTTGGCTGAGAGCATGCGCAAGAGCCGTGTCGTCCTTGGCATCGCCGGCGCCGACCGGCCGTCGATCGCCGGCGGCAAGCCAATACCGACACCGCGCGGCGATATTGGCGGTGACCCAAGCCGTTTCATCATCGGCTTTCCCGGAATTGTCGGCAATCTGCCGGAGCTTGACGCGGCGGCGCTTGGGCGCGGTGCCATCAGCTTGCAGGAAGAACGCGACGGCGTGGTGCGGCGAGTACCCATGCTGATCAAGGTCGGCAAGGATGTCTACCCGGCATTTACTATCGAAGTTCTGCGGGTCGCGATGGGTGAGCCGAGTTACTCAACCAGATCCAATCCAGCTACCGGGCTGGACAGCATCATCATCCAACGCAATCGCATCCCCACCGATCGACATGGGTCCTTCTGGATCCACTATCAGCATCACGATCCCGAGATGTATGTTCCCGCAGCCGCGGTCCTGGATGAGACCGCCCCTCGCGAGAAACTGACAAATCGCATTGCGCTGGTCGGCACCTCTGCCTCCGGCCTCGGCGATATCTCGGCCACGCCGCTTGGCAACGTCCCGGGTGTCGAAATCCACAGCCAGATCCTCAGTTCGATTCTTGCCAGCGATTTTCTGGTGCGGCCGGTCTACGCCGACAGGGTGGAGCTGACCACGGTCCTGGCCATCGGCCTCCTGATTATCACCATTCTGAACTGGCTGCGGGCCCGTTGGACGGCGCTGCTGCTGCTCAGCATGCTGGCGACACTCGCAGGGACCGCTTGGTATGCGTTCAGCCAGCACGGCCTGCTGTTCGACGCCGTCTACCCCGCCATCGCCACGATCCTGCTCTATACGGCGCAGGTCTATGTCAATCACTATACCTCCGAGCGTCAGCGCCGACAGGTCAGTGATGCGTTCGGGCGTTACGTCTCACCCGTCCTGGTGCAGCGCCTGGTCAAGGATGCGACGCGGCTGCAGCTGGGTGGCGAGACCAAGGACATGACCATCCTGTTCTGCGATATCCGCGGCTTCACGCAGATCTCCGAGCGGTTCAAAGGCAACCCGCAGGGCCTTACCAACCTCATCAACCGCTTCCTGACGCCGCTTAGCGAAGAGGTCCTGAATCACCAGGGGACGATCGACAAGTATATCGGCGACTGCATCATGGCGTTCTGGAACGCGCCGATCGACGATCCGAACCACGCGCGCAACGCCTGCGCGGCGGCCCTTCAGATGTTCGCGGCGCTTAAACGGCTCAATGTCGAATTAGGGCAGGAAGTCCGCCAGACGCAGGATCCCGACCGGCTGCCGAAGGCCTATCGGCGCCTCAAGGAGCTGACGGACGCCGAAGCCGAGGAGAGGCTGCAACTGGCCGCCACCCTGCGCAGTGGCGCCGGTGAAGGACAACCCTATGCGCAATATGCGCTTGGCAAGGCCTATCGCGATGGACTGCTCGGCCAGCGCAATACGAATGAGGCCGTCACGTTGTTCTCGGCGGCAGCAGCCCAGGCTTCGCGCCGGCGCAGCGCAATCTGGGCGAACGCCTGGCGCGGGGCGACGGCGTGGCACCGGATGCCATCATGGCGCTGCATTGGCTGACCCTGGCGTCGCGCGATGGACTTGCCGCGGCGGAAGAGGTACGCATCGAGCTTATGCAGCGCATGTCGGTGGCGGATATCGCCGCGGCCGAACGACGTGCCCGTGCCTGGCGGCCGAGCAGTCTTCGGCACGCGGTGACCAGCATCAATATGGGAATCGGCATCAACACGGGTGAATGTGTCGTCGGCAATATGGGTTCACGGGTGCGCTTCGACTATTCGGTGCTCGGCGATACGGTCAATGTCGCAGCCCGCATTGAAGCCCAATCCAGCAATTACGGTGTCGGCATCGTCATCAGCGAGACGACCTACGCGCAGGCCGAAGACTTCGCCGCCCTTGAAATCGACCGCATCATTGTAAAGGGCAAGAGCGAGCCAATTCGCATCTTCACCCTGCTGGGATCGCCGGAGGTGGCGCAGAGTCCGCTGTTCCGGGATCTCGCCTGGCGTCATGAAGCCTTGCTGCACGCCTATCGGGAGCGGCAATGGGACGAAGCCTTGCAGCATATCGACGCCTGCTCGCAGCTCTGGCCAAGACTTGAGCCGCTCTATGATCTCTACCGGGATCGGATCGAGAATTTCCTGGTGGATCCCCCAAGTGCCGATTGGGATGGCGTGTTTGTGGCGACGAAGAAGTAGGGCGGCTGGCCGCATTCTCTCGACGCCGGCGTCGATCGATCCAATGTATTGATTCTAAATGAGAAAAATGCCACTTTGAGGCGTCAGGGTTGTTCGCCCGGTGTGAATTTCAGCAAACTTCTGCCGCCTGCGGACGGGCCCTTCGCGCTGCTCTATGCGATGGCTATCTCCGGACCTAATGCTTGCGTTAGCATGGGCGTGGGCAAGCCAGACGCATGTTCCAGCCCGCCTAGAGAGTTTTGAGATCCTTGCATGTTCCTCAGTATTTTCGACATGTTCAAAATCGGCATTGGCCCATCCTCATCGCATACGATGGGGCCGATGACCGCGGCCGTTCGCTTCCTCGACCTGTTGCGCGGCAGCGCCGCACGTGCCTCCAAAGGCGGCGCGCCTGCGCGCCTGCGCGTAACCCTTCATGGGTCGCTCGCCTTTACCGGCAAGGGACATGCAACCGACCGCGCCGTGGCCCTCGGGCTGATCGGCTATACCCCGGCCGGCATCGTGCCCGGCGAAGCGGATCAGCGCCTGGCTGAGCTCCACACCAGCAAGACGGTGCAGCCGGAAGGGCTGCCGGCGCTGAGCTTCGATCCGCAGAAGGACATTGTGTTTGATTTCGGGCCGTCGCTGCCCGGGCATTCGAATGGTCTCGTCTTCGAGGCGTTTGACGCCACAGGGCGATCCTGCCTGCGCGAGGTGTTCTACTCCATCGGCGGTGGTTTCGTCGTGACCGAGGCGGAGCTCAACAATCCCAAGGCAGGTGGGGGCGAGGCGAATGACGTCACCCGTTTGTATCCGTTCGATAGCGCGGCCGCCATGTTGGAGATGGCGCAACAAAGTGGCAAGTCGATCGCCGAGATGAAGCGCGAAAATGAGTTGCGGACAATGTCGTCGGCGGAACTGCAGCGCGGGCTGGCAGGCATCTGGTCGACCATGAACAGCTGCATCGAACGCGGCCTGATCCAGCAGGGCGAGTTGCCTGGAGGCCTCCATGTAAAGCGGCGCGCCCGGGCCATACGCGAACAGCTCGAACTGGAGCGCGGTACGAACCGCGCGCAGCCGCATGTTACGTCAGACTGGCTCAGTGTCTATGCCATGGCTGTCAATGAGGAGAACGCTGCCGGCGGCAAGGTCGTGACAGCGCCGACCAATGGCGCGGCGGGCGTGGTACCTGCCGTCATCAGATACTATCTCGATCATTGCTTTGGTGCCGACCCGGCGCGGGTGGAGGAGTTCCTGCTGACGTCGGCGGCGATCGGCGGCATCATCAAGCACAATGCGTCGATCTCCGGTGCCGAAGCCGGGTGTCAGGGCGAAGTCGGTTCCGCAGCCGCCATGGCCGCGGCCGGGCTCTGTGCGGTCCTCGGCGGGACCCCAGCCCAGGTCGAGAACGCCGCGGAGATTGCGCTTGAACATCATCTCGGCATGACATGCGACCCCGCGGCCGGGCTGGTGCAAGTGCCCTGCATTGAACGCAACGGGATCGGCGCAATCAAGGCGGTCGCCGCGGCCTCACTCGCATTGCGGGGTGACGGTTCGCATTTCATGCCGCTCGACAATTGCATCGAGGCCATGCGCCAGACGGGCGAGGAAATGAACACGAAGTTCAAGGAAACCAGCCTGGGCGGCCTCGCCGTCAATCTGCCGGAGTGCTGAAATCAGCCGAGGTGACGGGCGTGTGCCGGGCGCAGGCGTTGGAGGGTCGGCGGCAGATTTGCAGCGAGCCAGGCCATGATCTGCGATCGCCGGCGGAAGTAGAAGATGCCGGCGCCGATGATGCCGAGTCCCACCGCGGAGAGGGCAATCGGGAAGAGCAGGGAGTCGGCAAAGACCTCGTCGGCGAGATAGCCGAGATAGCAGGCAACGCCGATGGCACCAAAGACCGCGTAGACGCGACGCATCAGGAAGACTGCCAGAAGGATCAGCGCAATGTTGATCAGGCAGTAAATGGCCTTCGCAACTTCGCTGTCACTGTCATGTGCTGTCAGGCCACCCCAGAAGGCGACGACTCCGCAAAGATGTAACCAGAAGGCGAAGTCACCGGCCGGCCATTTCCTGAGATCCAGCGCACAGGCTGCGACCATCAGCGCGAGGCCGAACCACATGGAGACATCCTCCCGGATCTGCCAGCTCCAGTTATCCCCACCAAAGAACCAGGCCGCGAGATCCATCGACAGGAACCACAGGGCAATCGCGATGATCGCTGCGATGCAAGGGAAGGGGTAGAAGCGGATGGCGACCAACCCCACGACGATCGTGCCGATCTCCATATAGACCCAACTCGCGTTGATCCAGTCGTAGAAGGCGCCATAGGCTGCTGGTTCTTCGAACCCCGTGGGCCATAGATCGAAGGATGCTTGAACGCCGAAGATAGCAAGTGGGGTCATGCTGACGGCCACGGCGATCAGAAGGCCGGCGGGGGCACGCAGGCCTGGGCGGTTCCACAGCAGATGGGCCAGCGTGCCTGCAATGGCCGCATAGATCAGGGCCGTGATGGTAAGGGCCTTGCCGCCCATTGCGTCGAAGGCGAGGGTCGTGAACAGGCCCATGGCACCGATGATGATGAGCGCGCCCGCGTACCAGAGAATATGCGAAGAATCGAAGCGCGTCGGCCTGGCGGGGCCCTCTCGCGTCGACAGAAAAGCCAGCAACCGATCTACCTGGCCGCGCTCAAGGATGTTGGCGGCAACTGCCGCGTTGAGGTCGTTGTCATCTATCAGGCGCATGGCCGGTTTGCCTCATGATTGAATACTGATCGAGTCGCGCCGTCCTTTCGGGAGTATTACGCGCAAGGGTGAAGTTGTCGACACGGCTATTGGATCGCAAAGGGAGCCGGGCAGTCTTGCAGGACTGCCCAGCTGAGTGAGGCCTGGTTCTGGGAGGCGGGTGCCACCGCGGAGGACAATGGCATCCGGTAAGTGACCGACGAACCAGTCATGCCCGCAGCTGGGCGATCATGACGGAGTTGGTTGTCGAGCCGCGTTCATTTGAACGTATCGCCGCCGCGTGGACAATCGAGCCTTCCTTGTGCGGCAAACAGGAAATCTCGTTTGTTGCAGCGATGATCCGGTACGCCTCGAATCAGATGAACCGAAGTTCCTGGCCAATGCCCAGTCTTGCAGCCTTGGTCAGCAAGGCATGACCGAGGGCAATATCGCTGAGGCTGAGACCGCGATGCCAGAAGAGGTTGGTTTCTCCAGCGCTTTGGCGACCCGGCTTCAGGCCGGCGACAATCTGTCCGAGTTCGGCATGCAGGTTAGCCTCGGTCAGGCGATCGCTGTCGACATGCTGGCGGAGGGCGCCGAACGGCAACCCTTTGCGACACTGGCCCCAATCGTCAACAACGATCTTGTCCATGATATCGGTGAGGGAGAGTTCGACGGCGCTCATCGTGCCGTAAGGAACCACCAGGGCGCCGCGTTTGATCCATTCGGTTTTCAACATCGGCTGGGGCCTTGGCAAGCGAGATGCTTCCACGACGATATCGGCATCGCGGATACAGGATTCCCAATCCGTCGTGACGGTGATCTTCTTGCCGAGATCCTCGGCCAGTCTCGCTGCAAACGCCTCGCGGCTCTCGGGGCGTCGGGAATGTACGCGGATTTCGTCAAAATCGAACAGCCGATCCAGCAATCGCACGTTCCAATAGGCCGTGCCACGGGCACCGATATGACCCAGAATTCTGGCTGTCCTGGGTGCAAGGTGCTTGGCGCCCAGGGCTGTGATGGCACCGGTCCGCATGTCGGTGATGGCTGTGGCATCAAGAATTGCCTTCGGCATTCCCGTCTCTGGATCAAACAGGTTGAGGACCGCCATTTCCGAGGGAAGGCCTCGTTCGAAGTTGCCGACGAAATCGCCCACCACCTTTACACCGGCGAGGCCCAGAGGTTTGACGACACCGCGCAGGACGTTGAAATGGCCCTTGGCGGAATCTTCCGGGACCAAATGCACGCGCGGTTCGATCACGGTCTCTTTGTTGCCTTGGGCGTGCAAGCTATCTTCGACAGCCGCCAGAATCTCGTCGTCCGTGAGGGCAAGCCTTGCCACATCCTCGCCGTTGAGGAATTTGATGAAGATTGGCTTGGTCGCGGTCATCTCTCTGCCCTCGATTTCAATCGGCTAAGCTCACTACTTCGCCTTGGCGATCAGTAGATCGGCGCCAACTGAAAAGATATCCGGTTCCTGCACATCGGCGCCATAGGCGGCGCGGAACGCTTTGGGGTTTTTCTCGCGCTGTGCCAAAAAGAGCTCAGGCAGCGCCTGATAGGTGAACTTTGCCACCTCCTGGGACGATATCCAGCCATCGCGCGGATCGACATCGCCTTTGCCCTTCAGGGCCTGGTCGACGAGATAAGTAAGGAAGCCGGCGCCGAGTTCGGCACTCTCGGGGGCCAATTGGTCGCGCCTCGTGGCCGTCAGGACCTGAATGCCGGAACTGCGCAGGCCGTTGGTAAGGAAGCGCTTCTGGAAAGAAGTGACGGCGTAGAAGTTTTCGACCGTGCCACCCGAATAGCAGGCATCGATGATGACGAAGATCCGTTGTGCCCCCGATTTCTCCAGGGCGGCGCGGATTTCGGTAGCGGAAATCCAGCTGTCCGGATCATCTGCCGTCGCATCACTGGGCAGGAAGTACCAGTCGCTCTCATCGGTGATGCCGTGGCCGGATAGAAAGAGAATGACCGAATCCTCGGATTTCGCCGCTTTTAGGCTTTCGAGGGATGCCAGCACCTGCGCGCGCGTCGCCCGGGCGTCGGTCAGATCGGTACTGGCGATATCAGTGAAGAGCCCTTGAGAGTAGGCCGTGATTGCCGTTTTCACGCGGCCTGCATCGTTGGCAGCGACCTTCAGCTGATATTCCTTGGGCAGCCGTGAATAGGTTGAAACGCCGATAGTGATGAGATTGAGGCGGCCCTGGCGAGGATCGCCGGTGAAGATCTGCCTCATTTCGGCCTGTTCACCCGGATTGTCATAGGAACCGGTGGCAACTGCCTGGAAGATGTTCGGGCCGGGCACCGGCCAGACATTGTAGCCGACAACGCGCACATGTTTGCCATCGATCTCGGCATCCTTCTGTTCCAGGATGGCGCCGACATCGACAATCTTGCCGTTGTGATAAAGGCGGACGTCCTTGATGCCGCCGCCCTGATCGGTGGCGATCACCATCAACTGGTAGGCCTTGTCACCGGCAAGTTCGGTCGAAATCGCTTCGACCTCAACCTTCGGCGGCATTGGAAACTTCTCCACCGGATTGCCAGGTATCGTTCGCAGGTCGCGCTGATCATGGTCGAGAACCGCAGATAACATGCCGGGATCCGCGAAGGCCTGCGTGAGGGAGGTGATCGGGAAGTTGGATTTTTTGACCGCCCAGGCGATACCGCGCAGGCCACTGCTGGAGCCGTCGAAGCGCCCTTGACGATCGACCAGTGCCCAGCCTTGCGCCGAGATGAAGATTGAAAGCACCATTTCCTTGGTGACGGTGTCGAACACCTGTAACGCACCACCGGCGTCGATCACGATGACCTTGGCGGCCGCCTCGTCATAGATGAGGCCGATCGGTGCCGTTTTCAGGTCGGCTATCTTGTGTGTGATTTTTCCTGACTTCAGCTCAACCAGATCAAGTGACTTGTCGGCGCGGAGGACCACGGCACTGCCGCCGGTCATGCCGATATCGGCATGCTTAAGATTGCCGATATCGGCCGCAGGTGATGTCGCACCGACGACCAGGAGCGCGCCATGGTCGCCGATCGCCGTTGCCTTCTGGCCATTCTGCGTGAGATGCAGCGATTCCGGCGATTGCCCAAGCGCGCCTTTGAGAGCGGTTGGCTTGCCAGTTGCGCTGTCGAGGACAAGGATTTCCCCGCCTTCATCGGCCATGGCGATGAACTTGCCGTCAGCGGAAACGGCGAGCTTCAAGATAGCCCTGGCTGTGCTGGTTACCTGCCAGGCGAGCTTGTTGCCATCAAGTTGCCAGGCGGAGATGTCTCCTTTCGCCGTTGCCACAAAGGCCAAGGAATCATCCGGGCTCGTTGCCAACGCCGTTACCGCGGATTGTCCCGGCAAGGTACCGAACGGCTTGCCGCTCTGTGGGTCGATCAGCTTCACACTGCCATCGTCCGCGCCCACCAGGAATGTCATCCCGCTCGCCGAAGGGGCGAAGACAGCACCCTTGACGGTTTTGATCACCGCCTGCTGGCTGCCAGCCTGGAGATTCCAGAGGCGAAAGGCACCGTCGCTGCCAAGGAGTGCGAAGCTGTTGCCACCGGTGCCCACGGCCACATCGGTCAGCTTGAGAAGTGGTGTGCTGATTTTCAGCTGCGCCTGCGCATAGAGCACATTCTCAAAGAGATTGCCGCTGATGGCATCGAACACGGCGTCCTGGGCGCGGGCGGATTGACCGGGCAGGCTGCCCGCGAGCAGAAGACCGACTGGAAGCAACCTCGCTATGCCGCGCAGACCAGTTGAAAAGGCGATCATGGCTGCCAAATCCTCCGCTTGATAACCATCCCCCAAGAAAAGAGGGGCGCGCCCGCCAAAACGAGCAACGCCCCCCAATATATCATCCCTGGAACCTGAAGATCAGAAGCGGGCCTTGAACTCCACCTGGCCGCCGATCTGATTGGTTTCCTGGTTGACCACTTCGGCGCGTACCCCGGCGCCGAGCGAGAGCCAGTCATTTACGCGGCCGCGGACACCGCCCGACAGGTAGAGGAAGTCGGTGTCGCCTTCGTCCACTTCCGGCACGTTCTCCGGCCAGACATGCTCATATTGCACGCCCAGATAGGGGACGAAGGGATCGAGATTGTAGCCGACTTCGGCCGACGCGACGGCGGTATGCGCATCGCTGTCATCGTCGCCTTCGGCTTCAAAGTCGAGGAGCTCGGTGTAGGAATAGCGCCAACCCGCCTTGCCCTTCAAAATGAAGTCACCGACCGGGGCCGCTGCGTTGAGGGCCAGTTCACCGGAGAAGGTCTGGCTGTCGGAATCGACGTCCTCGGTATCGTCCGCCGTGCTCTTGCCGTCGCTATAGGCATAGGAGAAGAGACCGGTGGCGAAGAAATAGTCGGCAAAGCGATAGGCGACATAGGGCGAGACCGTGAAGGTGTCGCTGTAGAAGTCCGCATCCGGTCCACCATCGATGATGTCGATATCGGTCGCCGAATTGGCATAGGCGCCAGAGATGCCGAGGAAGAACGAATCGCCAAAGCGGTGATCGATGCCGAATGGAACAGTCCACAAATCGGTGTCGAACTCGCTGCCGGCTTCCTCGATCAAGCTGTCATTGTCGCTGGTGATGTTGGCGTAGCTGGGAGTCAGCCAGACGCTGTTCGAGTAACCGGTGTCGGGCATGCCTTCCATATCGGAGGTCACGTCATCACCGATGCGCTTTGAAATCGCGTCGGTGACACGACGGCTGACTTCGTCACGGATCTTCTTTTCGATTTCATCGTCGGCCAGGGCAAGCTTGCCCGTGGCCCCGCTGAGGATGGTGGCCGCCAGGATCAGCCGCAGAGTAGAGCGCGGGGTCATCCGAAGTGATTTTGCAAAAAACGCCATAATCGTCCCTCACACAGAAAAATTAGTGTTCCCCCGGAGGGAGTTAGGCCCCCTTTGTCCGGATAGTGCCATTTTGTACAACTGGTCGAATAGCGCTTCTAGCGGCCCTCGCCAAGAGCGTCAACTCGACCTTGTGACGTCAGTCACAAACCGGGAGCCTTTCCATAGCGCCTAACTTGCCCGCGTGCTTATGATGCCCTGAGAAGCCCGATCCGGGAAGCTAAGAAGATGCTAAAATGGTAAACAACTTTAGTAAAATCATACACTTGACTGGTGGTTTCGCGTCGGCAGCCAGCATCCTGTTTCTAGCTGCCACGGCAGCAGCGGCGGCGCCGCGGCCGGTCGCGATCGTCGAAGACTCACCACGAGTCGAGGGCAAGTTTCAGGCTTTCGACTTGGTAAGTGAGGGCGAGACGGTTCAGCTTGGCGCCGGCGAGACGATCGTCCTCGGCTACCTCAAATCTTGTCTTCGCCAGACCATCACAGGGGGCGTCGTGATCATTGGCGCCAGTGAATCCCAGGTTTCCGGTGGCAAGGTCAGCAGTGAGAAGACGGAGTGCGCGGTCAACAAGCTGGCTCTTGCCCAGGATGAGTCGCAGCAAAGCGCCACCATCGCCTTCCGCGGCAAGATCAAGCACATCCATACCCGCCAGCCGATCATTCTCGCCTCGAAGAGCCCCGGTGTCACGATCGAGCCCATTGATGGCGGCGACGTGTGGCGGATTGTGCCGGAGAATGGTCGCGTCGATTTCCAGGCCATGAAGCTCGAAATGCAGCCGGGAAGGAGCTATCGGGTCGTGGGCACCACCCAGACGGTGATCGTCGAGGTTGACGCCGAAGCGACCGCGGCCAAGACTGGGCTCCTTGAGCGGGTTGTGATTGTCGATCCCGAGACTGAAGCGGCAGATTGACCCACGCGCGCGAACGAACGGAATAGCGAGGCGGCTTGCGGGGGCGGCGGAACGTCATTTTGGCCATGGCCGCGGCTGCGCTCATCAGCGCGGCCTCATTCTGGTCCTGGGGTATCGCGCTTGATCGTTGGTCGATCGATCTGCTGCATCTGGTTCATGTCCGCATCTGGGGCCCGCCGCCGGTCAGCGACCAGATCGCAATTCTCGCCATCGATGAGGAGACCTACCGGGATCCGCGATTCAGGGATTTGCCGCAGGCCCTCTGGACACCACAGTTGGGAGCGGTCCTCGATTCCGTCCTCGATGCGGAGCCAAAGGTCATTGGGGTCGACATTATCATCGGCACGACCGCAGACAGCATTGCGCCGGGTTATGATCGGCCCTGGTTCAAGGCGTTGCAGCGAGGGGCCAGGAGCGACCGAATCGTCCTTGGCTTTACGCAGCATCAGATCGAGCCAATTCGCCCGACACAGCAACAGCGCTCGGCGGTCGGCGACTCCTTCGGTTTCGTCAATCAGAGCCCTGTCAATCTGAGCACCGACAGCGATGGCGTCAGTCGGCGGATGCCGCTGTCTCTGGCCTTGCCCGATGGTTCACGGATACTGGGTCTGGCGGCGGAGCTTTACCGGAGAGCCAGTGGCCAGGCACCTGACGCCATTTCCAGCGCAGCGCCCTTGCTGTTGAATTTTGCCGCGGCGTCCAGAGCACCTCTCTATTCCGTCGCCGATCTCCTTGCCTGCGCTGATTCCGGCAATGCGGACTTCTTCAAACAGCAGTTTGCCGGAAAGGTGATCCTGCTTGGCGGCATTCTGGATGTCGAAGACCGCAAGCTGACGTCGGGCAGGTTTGCGACGTTGCCCGAGGGCCAGGACAGTGGACCTCGCTGCAGCGGTTCTGCCGATGCGACCAAATTCTCGGGTAGGTCGCGTGATACGATCCCCGGTGTCCTGATCCACGCTGCAGCCGTTGACAATCTGCTCAACAATCGCGGTTTGCACGAAGTGCCCACCATTGCACGCCTCCTGCTGCTTTTCCTTTGCAGCCTTGCTTCGACGCTGATTTTTGTGCTGCTGAAGCCGCGACGGGCTTTGCCTTTGTGGAGTCTGCTGGTGTTGCTGTGGAGCACGGCCGCGACGATCGCTTTCGCTCAGTATTGGGTTATTCCACTGGTCACGGGCCTGGTTGCCATGTCGTTGGCAGCGCCCACCGGCATCGCCTTGCGCATGGGCAGCATGGACCGGGCGCGGCGGCAATTGCGCCAGGCGTTCTCGCTCTATCTGCCGCGCAGTGAGGTCGACCGGTTGGTGCGGGAAGAGAAGCTGCCGGCCCTGGGTGGCGAATTGCGCGATGTCACCATCCTGTTTTCGGATATCGCCTCCTATTCGACGCTGTCGGAACGTGTGGCACCGGGACCGCTGGTTGACGAACTCAACCGCTATTTCGGGCGCATGACCGATATCGTTCAGGCTCATGGCGGATTTGTCGATAAGTTCATCGGCGATGGCGTCCTGGCCATTTTCGGCGCGCCGCTCGCGCGCGAGAACTCATCCGCCGATGCCGTGCGGGCCAGTCTTGCCATGATCAAGTCGCTGCAGGATGAGCCGTTGTTCATTGGTGGTGATGGCCGCATCGCCATCCGCATCGGCCTGCATCGCGGCGAGGCCATCGTCGGTAATATTGGGTCATCGCAGCGGTTCAATTACACGGTGATGGGCGATGCCGTGAACGTGGCGTCACGCCTCGAGGGTGTTGGCAAGCATTACGGTATCCCGATCGTCGTCAGCGAACAGGTGCAGGAGGCCGCGGCCGAGGAGTTTGCGTTCCGCGAGCTGGATTTCATTCGCGTCGTGGGACGTGACCAGCCGGTGCGGCTCTATCAGCCGCTGGAGCCGCTGGATGCCCAGGCGCTTGACCTCCCCGGCTTTGCATCAGCCTTGGCGCTCTGGCGCAAGGGGTCGTTCGAGGAGGCCGCCCTGGCATTCTCCGCTCTGGCGGCGCGGGGTGATACGCTGGCCGCCCGCTATGTCGGGTGGGCACAAAGTTATGCCAGGACGCCGATGAGCGACTGGGAAGGCGTCATTCAACAAGGATCGAAATAGGATGCAGGATCTTCGCGGCAAATGCGTATTGGTGACAGGCGGCGGAACCGGGATTGGTGCTGCCATATCGCGCGGATTCGCTGCCGCCGGCGCCAAGATCGTGGTCCACTACCATGCCGGCAAGGACGCCGCTGAGACACTTGTGCGGCAGATTGGCGGGCAGGGCGGGCATGCAGTTGCCCTGGGCGCGGATCTCACCGCCCCAAACGCCGCCAACGATCTGCTGGCGAGGACCGTGGGCAAGCTTGGCGGCCTCGACATCCTTGTCAACAATGCCGGCGGCATGGTCGGCCGGCGACCTCTCGCCGAGATTGACGATGCCTTCATCGCTGAGGTCTTCGATCTCAACGTCCGGTCCATGGTGCATTGCTGCCGCGCGGCGTTGCCGCATCTCACCGCCCGTGGCAAGGCCGCCATCATCAACGTCAGTTCCGTGTCGGCGCGTACCGGTGGCAGTCCCGGCTCCAGCATCTACAGCGGTGCCAAGGGCTTCGTTTCGACCTTCACGCGCTCGTTGGCGCGGGAGCTGGCCCCGAACGGCATTCGGGTGAATGCCGTATCGCCCGGGACGATTCACACCGACTTCCATGTGCGGCATTCGACGCCGGACAAACTGGAAGCGACGCGCAAGACCATTCCGCTACAGAAACTGGGTACGGCCGAGGATTGCGCCGGCACGGTTCTTTATCTGGCTTCCGACAACCTGTCCGGCTACGTCACCGGACAGGTTATCGAGGTAAATGGTGGCCAGTTGATGGCCTAGACCTTGGCGATCTTCACCCAGGCGGCATTGCGCAGCGATGATTTCACCGCTGCTTCGATAAAGGCAACGCCACGTGCGCCGTCGATCGCCGTTGGGAAAATCACTGCGGCGTCCGGCCGGCGCCGGATCCTGGCAGCGCGGATCGCTGCTGCCACCTCACCATAGATATTGGCAAAGCCCTCGAGATAGCCCTCGGGATGTCCCGGCGGTACGCGAGTCACGCGGGCCGCAGCCGCGTTGGCAGAGCCGGTTGCGCGCGACAGCACCTGCGTTGGTTTGCCGAAAGGCGACCATCGCAATTGGTTGGGATGTTCCTGATGCCATTCCAACCCGCCCTTGGTGCCATAGACGCGCAGCTTCAGATTGTTTTCATTGCCGGGACTGACCTGGCTGGTCCACAGCATCCCGCGGGCACCACCGCGGAAGCGCAGAAGGATATGGGCATTGTCGTCCAGCTTCCTGCCCGGTACGAAGGAAGTGAGGGCGGCGGCGAGGGAATCCAGCTGCAGACCGGTGACGAAACACGCAAGGTCATATGCATGGGTGCCGACATCGCCGATTGACCCACCGGCGCCGGATTGCTTCGGATCGGATCGCCAAAGAGCCTGCTTCTGACCCGTGGCTTCCAGCTTTTCGGTGAGCCAGTCCTGCGGGTACTCGACCTGTACGACGCGCAAAGTGCCGAGATCGCCCTCCGCCACCATCTGCTGAGCGTGGCGCACCATGGGATAGCCGGTATAGTTATAGGTAACAGCCAGAATGCGCCGCGCCTTCCTGGCGCGCTTCCTGAGGTCGAGCGCATCCTTGAGCGTCGTTGTCATCGGCTTGTCGCAGATGACATGGATGCCGGCATCGAGAAAGGCCCGCGCTGCCGGGGCATGAAGATGATTTGGCGTCACAATGGCGACGGCCTCGATTCCGTCCTCGCGCCCGGCCTCCTTCAGCGCCATTGTCTCGAAATCCGGATAGGCGCGATCCTTGGCAATGCCCAAGGCAGCGGCGGACCGCTTGGACTTCGCCGGGGTGGAGGAGAGCGCGCCCGCAACCAGCTCATACTGATCGTCCATGCGCGCGGCGAGACGATGCACGGCGCCGATAAAGGCGCCCTCGCCACCACCTACCATGCCAAGCCTGATGCGATCCTTGCCGCCCCTGTCTTTACTGCCTTCAATGGCCATTTCCTGCCCTCCCTCAGATGCCGAGCATGCGGCGATTGGCGGCCTTGTCGGCGCCACCACCAGCGAAATCGTCAAAGGCCTTCTCGGTGACGCGAATGATGTGGTCGCGAATGAAGATGGCGCCCTCCTTGGCGCCGTCCTCGGGATGCTTCAGGCAGCATTCCCATTCCAGAACGGCCCAGCCTTTGAAGCCATACTGAGCGAATTTGGAGAAGATGCCCTTGAAGTCGACCTGGCCGTCGCCCAATGAACGGAAGCGACCGGCACGGTTGACCCAGCTCTGATAGCCGCCATAGACACCCTGGCGCCCGGTCGGGTTGAATTCGGCATCCTTCACGTGGAACATCTTGATGCGCTCGTGATAGATGTCGATGTATTCCAGATAGTCGAGGCACTGCAGAATGAAGTGCGACGGATCGTAGAGAATGTTGCAGCGCGGATGGTTCTTCACCCGTTCTAGGAACATCTCGAAGGTGACGCCGTCGTGCAAATCTTCACCGGGATGGATTTCATAGCAGACGTCGACGCCAGCCTTGTCGAATGCATTCAGGATCGGCAACCAGCGTTTGGCCAGTTCCTCGAACGCGGTATCCGTGAGTCCCTTCGGCCGCTGCGGCCACGGATACATGAACGGCCATTCGAGAGCACCCGAGAAGGTGACATGAGCCGTAAGCCCCAGGTTCTGCGATGCCTTGGCGGCCAGCATCATCTGATCGACGGCCCATTTCTGTCGCGCCTTCGGATTGCCACGCACCTTGGGTGGCGCAAAGCCGTCAAAGGCCTGGTCATAGGCTGGATGCACCGCGACGAGCTGCCCCTGCAAGTGGGTCGACAGTTCCGTGATGGTGATGCCATGCTTGGCGGCGGTGCCCTTCAGCTCGTCGCAATAGGTCTTTGATTTTGCGGCCTTCGCGAGGTCGATCATGCGGCCGTCCCAACTGGGCACCTGCACTCCCCTGAAGCCGAGGCCGGCGGCCCATTTGCAGATACTGTCGAAGGAGTTAAACGGCGGTTTGTCTCCGGCAAACTGCGCCAGGAAAATTGCGGGTCCCTTGATATTGGTAAGTGCCATGTTCATTTCTCCCGATTGCTGCGCCTTGTAGCGGATGGCGCGTTGCTTGTTGCTGGCGATTGGACGAAGTCAAGTCGTTGCGATCTCCTTCAAGCGTGGATAGGCTATGCGGTAGCGAGCGTATGCAGCCTCATAGCTGTCCCGCAGGTCTGCCTTGGGCGTGAAAATGGCGGCGCGTTGCGGCGGCCGGCAAACGGTCATTGGGTCTTCGCCAGTAGCCGCCATGCGCCCAAGGCGTGCCGCGCCGAAGGCGCTGCTGACTTCAGCGCCGGTTACCTGCGACAAGGGCAGATCGAGCACGTTGGCGAGGATCGACAGCCAGAGTGGCGAACGTGCGCCACCGCCGATGACGTCGGCGCCCTTGATTGTCGTGCCCGCTGACGCCAGCGCATTCAGGCAGTCCTTGAGGGCAAAGGCGACGCCCTCCATGACGGATTGAATGAGCGTTGACCGATCCGTCTGGTGAGAAAGGCCGATGAATGCACCCCGGATGTTCGCGTCATTGTGCGGTGTTCGATCACCTGAGAGATAGGGCAGGAACAGGGTATCGCTGGGTCGGCTGACGGTGTCATCCACTTCCCTCATCAGCTCTGCTTCATCGACACCAAGGGTCGTGGCCAACCAGCTAAGGCAAGACGCGGCCGAGAGAATGACTCCCATCTGGTGCCAGGTATTGGGGAGGCAATGACAGAAGGCGTGGACGGCTTCACCCGGGTTGGGCGCGAAGCCGGCGGTTGTTGCCCACAATACGCCGGAAGTGCCCAGTGAGATGAATGCATCGCCGGGTCGCACGGCTCCCAGGCCGACGGCACCGGCCGCGTTGTCGCCGGCGCCGCCGGCCAGGATGGGTGGTGTCATCATGCCCCATCGCTGTGCCAGATCGGACCTCAGGCGCCCTGTTGGCATGGTGCCTTCAACGAGGCGCGGCATCTGCCGGCGTGACAGCCCTGTCGCGTCGAGTGCTGCATCGGACCAGTCGCGCCTGGCGACGTCGAGCCAGAGCGTACCCGACGCGTCGGACATGTCTTCAACATTCTCGCCGGTGAGGCGCAGGCGCAGATAGGTCTTCGGCAGCAGGACTCTGGCTATCGCGGCGAATATCTCCGGCTCGTGCTTCCTGATCCAGAGTAGTTTGGGCGCGGTAAAGCCCGGCATGGCGGCATTGCCGGTTACCTCCCGTAGTGCCGGCCAAGCCGCCTCAAGTTCGGCACATTCAGTTGTGGCGCGTCCATCATTCCAGAGAATGCAGGGGCGCAGGACGCGGTCCTGCGCGTCGAGCAAGATGGCGCCGTGCATCTGCCCGGAGAGGCCGATCCCGGTAACCGATGCCATGGCGCCAGGAGCCGTACCGGCCAGTTGGTCCAGGGCCGTCAAGGTCGCCTTCCACCAGGATTCCGGATTCTGTTCCGAATGGGTGGGTGCGGGTCGGCTGGTTGTCAGGGCGTCGCTCGTCGTGGCGACTACCCGATCGTCTTCATCGATGAGAATGCACTTGACCGACGAGGTGCCGAGGTCAATGCCGATGAACATGGCATCCCTCAGACATCATGGCAGATTGTCCCGCAGGAAAATATCGATCCGAATGCGCTCCTGGTCGTCGATCATCGGTTGGCCGCTGCAGTGCGCGAGAAGTACCCTGGCGGCGGATCGTGCCTCGTGGCCGGAATCCTGATTGATCACGGCATCCATGCTGCCCTGTATGAGGTAGCTGCGTGAAAATTCCGTGAGCTCGTGGCCGATGAAAAGGATCTGGTACTCCTTGCCGGCAGCCACCAAAGCCTCGACGATGCCACGGGTACCTGCCCCGATGCTGTAAATGCCGATAAGGTCAGCATGGTCGCGCAACAGCGTCGTGGTGAGTTCCCGGCACCGGACCGCATCGTCATGGCCCTCAAGGGTGGGCAGGGGTGACAGATCGGCAAACTCTGCGGCAATTACTTGCTGGAAGCCGAACAGCCGGTCAGCATGGTCGCGCAGGGCGAGGCTGCCGGCGATCACACCGACAGATCCTCGGCTACCTTTCGAGAATCGTCCAAGGAGAGTGCCTGCGGTACGACCTGCGGCCGCGTTGTCGATGCCGACAAAGCGGTGGCGTCGCGAGGTCGGCGCATCCGACACCAGTGTGACGACGACCATGCCGCTTTCGACGAGTTCATCGATGGCATCACGGACCATCGGATGGTCGAGGGCGACGATGGCGGCGCCGTGGTATCGACCGACGAGGCCACGCAAGGTCGCCGCCAGCGTTTGTGGATCGAACACATTTACACGCAGCAGATCGCCGAACGCGTTCTGATCATCCAGCCAATCCAGCGAACGCTGAACCTGATTTGCCAGCTGGGCCATGAAGGTGTTGGTGCCGGTCGGGAGGACGAAGCAGAAATTGAACCGGATCCCGCGGGCGAGGCGAACCGCCGCCGGGTCCGGCCGGTAGCCGAGTTTCACCAGTGCCTGCTCGACACGTTCCACCGTACGTGCACTGACGCCGGGGCGACGATTAAAAACCCGGTCGACCGTCGCGAGGCTCACCTGGGCGACTTCTGCGACATCAACAAGAGTAGGGCGGCGAGGGTGATCCATCATCGCTGCACGGTGGCTGGAAAGAATGAGGTGCGCAACGCAAAAAATGAGGGATTCTATCGACGAGGTGCTCGGATTCGCATATACAGCATGTTTATAAAGTTTAGTACTTCCGTTCAGTAAAAAAGTGAGCGGATGGGAAGTTCGCCAGTGCAGCACAAGAATCACCCTGAATGTTGCGGTGCGGCGAACTTAAAGTGCGGAGTGGTATGAAACACTGCCGTAAATTACGCTGTGCCGCGCATTTCGAGACTTGTGATGTTTAGTGAGTTGGCATACTACTTAACACCACGCGGCGGCCTCTCGATACCTCATCGATCGGCTGAGGCGGAGATCCATCAAGAAGAAATGCCCGAAAGCGCGGGGAGCGCGGACGGGATCCTCAAGGCTAATAGTTCGAATGGACGGGCCTCGAGAAAATGGACGCAACAATGGGAGGAAAGTGGAATGAAAAAGTTCCTTGCGGGTGCAGGCGCGCTGGCCACAGCCATCGCCTTTGCGCCTATTTCGGACGCCAAGGCTGATACGTTGACACTCTGCTGGGCCGCCTGGGATCCGGCCAACGCGCTGGTCGAACTCTCCAAGGATTTTACCACCCAGACCGGCACTGAAATGAAATTCGAGTTCGTGCCCTGGCCGAACTTCGCCGATCGCATGCTCAACGAGCTCAATTCCGGTGGCAAGCTTTGCGATCTGCTGATCGGCGACTCGCAGTGGATCGGTGGGTCGGCCGAGAACGGCTACTATGTGAAGCTGAATGATTTCTTCGACAAAGAAGGAATCAAGATGTCGGACTTCGCGCCAGCGACCGTCTATGCCTACTCGACCTGGCCGAAGGGCACGCCGAACTATTGGGCTCTGCCGGCCATGGGCGATGCCAATGGCTGGTTCTATCGCAAGGATTGGTTCGAAAATGCCGATCTGCAGGCGGAATACAAGGCCAAGTACAATCGTGATCTCGCGCCACCGAAAACCTGGGTGGAACTGAAGGAAACCGCGGAGTTCTTCCAGGGCCGCGAGATCGACGGCAAGAAGGTCTATGGCGCAGCGATCTTCACCGAACGTGCCTCGGAAGGCATCACGATGGGCGCTACTTCCGCGCTTTATCCCTATGGCTTCAAATACGAGAACACGCCGGGCAAGTATGATATGGAAGGCGCCGTCAACTCAGCCGACGCCGTAGCCGGACTGGAGATGTACAAGGCCATCTACAAGTGCTGCACCCCTCCGGGCTACACGGACAGCTATATGGGTGAAGGTCTCGACGCGTTCAAATCGGGCCAGGTTGCCATGATGATGAACTGGTTTGCGTTCATGCCCGGCATGGCCAAGGATGAAACGGTCGGCTCGAAAACCGGCTTCTTCGTCAACCCCAGTGCGAAGGTCGCCGCGTCGACGCTCGGCGGTCAAGGTATCTCGGTTGTTGCCAACACTGACAATATGGACGGCGCGCTTGCCTACATCAAATGGTTCGCCCAGCCGGACGTGCAGAAGAAGTGGTGGTCGCTTGGTGGCTATGCTTGCCACAATGACGTGCTGAACGACCCGAGCTTCAAGGATTCACAGCCCTTTGCGGCCCAGTTCCTTGAAGCCATGGGCGGCGTCCAGGATTTCTGGCAGGAGCCGTCCTATGCCCAGCTGCTTCAGGCCATGCAAAAGCGCATGCATGACTATGTCGTGGCGGACCAGGGCACCGCGAAAGAGGCCCTTGACGGTCTGATCCAGGATTGGACGGGGATCTTCAAGGAAGAAGGCAAGCTCTAACCAACCTTCCTGAGTGCGAAGGCGTCTCCGGCGATTGCGTCGGAGACGCCCCTTCTTCCAGAGAGACACATGCCCAATATTGACACCATCGCACATCGCGCAGCTGCAGCGACGCCACAGGGAGTCGCCAGAAAGGTGCGTGGATTATCCGATCGATCCATCGCCTGGCTGTTTGTTGCGCCGACGATGCTTCTCCTGCTGGCCATCAACATCTTCCCGTTGATCTGGACGGTATATCTCTCGTTCACCAACTATGCGTCGAACCGGCCCAACCGGCCGGTGATCAATGTTGGCCTCAAATGGTATCGGGATATTCTGAGCTCACCCGAGATCTGGGCGGCGATGCAAGCTACGGCCCATTTCGTTTTCTGGACGATCCTGTTCCAGACGATCATCGGGTTCGGTCTGGCTTATCTTGTCGACCGCAAATTTCGCGGCCATGCCTTCTGGACGACGATTATCCTCATTCCGATGATGCTTTCGCCCGCCGTCGTCGGCAACTTCTGGAAGTTCCTGTATCAGCCGCAGATCGGTCTGTTCAATTACGTTGTCTCATTTTTCACCGGCCTTCCGCCGTCTTCTTTCGAAATGCTTGGATCGGTGACCCTGGCCCCCTGGGCGATTGTCATCGTCGACACCTGGATGTGGACACCCTATGTCATGCTGATCTGCCTTGCCGGGCTCCGCTCCATTCCGGACTACATCCTCGAAGCGGCCGAGGTCGACCGTGCCTCGCGCTGGCGGCAATTCTGGTCGATCACGCTGCCGATGGCCCTGCCGTTCATTATGCTGGCCGTGTTGTTCCGCGGCATCGAAAATTTCAAGATGTTTGACATGGTCATGCTGCTGACGGGCGGGGGCCCTGGTTCAACCACGGAGCTTGCCTCTATCACGCTCAAGCGCGCGGCTTTCGAGGCTTACCGGACGGGATACTCCTCGGCCTTTGCCATCATCCTGTTTGTCGTGGTCTTTGGCCTCGCCAATGTCTATGTGAAGGCCCTCAACAAGGTGAAGCAAAGATGAGCGGCGCCTCAACCACGGCACATTCGGTCGTCGAGCCATCGGCAACCTCAAAGCGGGTCGCCGGGCTACTCGTCATACTCTATGCGCTCATCTCAATGGCGCCGCTGGCCTGGATCTTTGCGACCGGGTGGAAGACGCCACCGGATTCGATCTCCTATCCGCCAAAGGTCGTGTTCGAGCCGTCCCTGGAGGGCTACTGCAACCTCTTTACGACGCGCACGCGCCAAACGAACGAGTACATCGAGGCCCTCGGTCCGCCCCAAGGTGCGTGTGACGAGGTGACACGGCGTCGTGAGATGGTGATCGCCGGTCAATCAAACTACGTGCCGCGCTTCATCAATTCGCTGATCATTGCCTTTGGATCGACATTCCTCGCAGTGTCGCTGGGCATCTTCTCCGCCTATGCCTTCTCGCGCTTCAAGATTCCGCTGGCCGACGACCTTCTGTTCTTCATCCTGTCCACGCGCATGATGCCGCCGATCGCCGTGGCAATCCCCATATATCTGATGTACCGGGAACTGGGGCTCTCCGATTCAGCCCTTGGCATGATCTTGCTCTATACGGCCGTGAACGTCTCGCTCGCGGTGTGGCTGCTAAAGGGCTTCATAGACGAGATTCCGCGCGAGTATGAGGAAGCGGCCATGATCGATGGCTACACGCGACTCCATGCCTTCTTCAAAGTCGTGTTGCCCCAGGCGGCGACGGGTATCGCCGCGACCGCCATCTTCTGCATGATCTTTGCCTGGAACGAGTATGCCTTTGCCGTCCTGCTCACGTCTGGCGAAGCGCAGACGGCACCCCCCTTCATTCCGACCATCATCGGCGAAGGTGGCATGGATTGGCCCGCAGTTGGTGCCGGCACAACCTTGTTCCTGATACCGATTGTTGTTTTCACGATTGTGCTGCGCAAGCATCTGCTGCGGGGCATCACATTCGGGGCGGTGCGGAAATGAGCATGAAGCCAGACATCGGGGGGCAGGCGCGTCCTAAACGAAATTGGCCGAGCTGGGCACGACGTGGCCTGATGGAGAATATCGCGATTGCCTTCATTCTCCTTGGCGTCTTCATGCTGGTGCAGCCATTCTCGATCTCGCTCTACGGCTGGTCATTTGTCACGGTGCTCGTCGGCATTGTGATGTTTACCGTCGTCAGCAAGTTCCCGGAGTAGATGATGGCCGAGATCCGTGTTGAAAATCTGCATAAGAGTTTCGGTGAGTTCGTGGCCGTCCGTAACTCAAACTTCACCGTCGAAGACGGGGAATTCGTGGTCTTGCTCGGTCCGTCGGGGTGCGGGAAGACCACAACTTTGCGCATGATTGCCGGTCTGGAACTGCCTACCTCGGGTCGCATTCTGCTGGGTGGCAATGACGTGACGTTCAAACGCGCCGGCGAACGCGACATTGCCTTTGTGTTCCAGCTCTTCGCTCTCTATCCGCATATGAATGTGCGGCAGAATATTGGCTTCCCACTGAAATGCGAAGGCGTTTCCCGTTCCGAGATCAGTCGGCGTGTGAGCGAGGCAGCGCGCATTCTGCGGATCGAGCATATCATTGACAAGCCGGTCTCTGGTCTCTCGGGCGGAGACAGACAGCGCGTGGCACTTGGCCGTGCCATTGTCCGCGAACCCATGTGCTTCCTGATGGATGAGCCGCTGGGCGCGCTTGACTCGGAGTTCAGGCACGTCATGTGCGGAGAACTCCGGAGTCTTCACAATCGCCTGAAGGCGACCACTGTCTATGTAACCCACGACCAGATGGAAGCGATGTCGATGGCTGACAAGATCGCCGTGATGAGCGGCGGCTTGATCGAGCAGTTTGGCACACCACAAGAGATCTACCAGAGACCGGTTTCCATGTTTGTTGCCGATTTTATCGGCTCGCCACCGATGAATTTCCTGCGTTTCGAGAGCGGCCTGGCACGTGGCAGCGCGGAAGCAAGACTGGGAGATGCGCTCGTGCCGATGCCCGCAGTGCACGAAGACGTGGCGCCGGCTAAGCTCGTCCTCGGCGTGCGTCCCGAACATATCCGTTTCGATGACGCATCGCCATTGCGTGGTTCGGTCTATGGCGCTGAATATCTGGGGACGACCCAGATCGTCACGGTCGACACTGACTTTGGTCAGATCAAGGCGCGAACCAACTCCCACATCACGGTGGAGCCTGGAACCCATGTTGGTCTGCGGTTCAAAGCAGACAGGCTGTCGCTCTTTCATGGCGAAGGTGGTCGAGCAGTAAACAGCGCTTTGTACGAGGGTATTGCCCATGGCTGAGGTAAGGCTTGAATCCGTCACCAAACGCTTCGGCGATACGACTGCCGTCGAGGCGATCGAACTCACCGTGCAAGACGGTGAATTCGTCGTTCTATTGGGTCCAACCGGTGCCGGGAAGACGACGACGCTGCGCCTGATCGCGGGACTTGAGGCGCCAGATGAGGGGCGAGTATTTCTCTATGGCAAGGATGCGGCACCTTTGTCGCCGGCGGAACGCGACGTCGCTTTTGTCTTCCAGCAGTATTCGCTCTACCCCCATCTCAGTGTCTTCGAGAATCTCGCCTTTCCACTGCGTTCGCCGGCGCGGCGGCGCGATGAAGCGACGATCAAGGCCACCGTCGAAAAGGTCGCCGCGATGCTTCGGATCGAGAAGAAACTTCAGAACCGTGCGACGCGCCTTTCTGGCGGAGAGATGCAGCGTGTAGCAATCGGCCGGGCGCTGGTCAGGTCGCCGTCGATCTATCTGATGGATGAACCGCTGTCGTCGCTCGACGCCAAGCTTCGCTCCGATATGCGGCTCGAGCTGCAGCATATTCAGCGGGATCTTGGTGCGACCATGCTCTATGTCACCCACGACCAGATCGAGGCGATGACAATGGCGACACGCATTGGCGTGCTCGATCATGGGCGACTTGTTCAGATTGGTACACCGCGCGAGATCTATGAATCACCGCGCAATGTATATGTCGCCACCCGTCTGGGAATGCCGTCAATCAATCTGGTACCCGCAGCAGCCTTCGCGGGGCAACCGATGCCACCGGGAGCAACGACAATCGGTGCACGTACAGAACACGTGGTCGTCGGCAGATCCGGGGCGGGACGAAGCAATCCGGCGACGGTTGAATGGATCGAACATCTGGGTGATCAGAATCACCTTCACCTGAGGGTGGGTGAGCATAAGTTGGTGACCCTGGTGGACCCCGATTTGCCGCTTGCAGTCGGAGATGCGATCGATCTCAGTCTTAAAGGAGCTCTCTACTTTGGTGCGGACGGCGAAAGAATTGCGGCCTAGGTCTTGGCGGTGAGAGTGTTTTGGGTAGGACGGGAATGAGCTTGATGGAACAGGGTGCAGAGCTTAGGCGCGAACTTGTCACGGCATTGGCCAGGACAATCGACCAGCATGCCGACGAATTGACGCTCCTCGATCAGGCGATCGGTGATGGTGATCACGGCCTCAACATGAAGCGTGGTTTCGAGGCTGTGGTAGCAGACATTCAAGGCCTGTCGCAGAAATCCTGGCCGGACTATTTCAAGAGTATCGGGATGACGCTGGTGATGAAAGTGGGTGGCGCATCCGGGCCTTTGTTCGGGACGTTGTTCCTGACCCTGGGCAAGGAGCTGCCTTCGGAGCCGCAGCCGGATGATATCGTACGTGCCCTGCGCGCGGCTATCGTCGCCATACAGGCGCGAGGCAAGGCAGAGGCCGGGCACAAGACGATGCTCGATGTCCTTATTCCCGTGGTGGAGCTGCTTGAGGCCGGTGACAGGGATCTCGTCAGTTTGGTGCAGAAGGCACATGATGCGAGCGAAGCCACCAAGCCCCTGAAGGCCGTACGAGGCAGAGCATCTTTTTTGGGTGAGCGGTCGATCGGGCATATGGATCCGGGAGCGCGTTCATCTGCCTTGATGATTGACGCGGTTGCCGGTGTGCTGAAGGAATTGGCATGAACAGGGTTGGTATTGTCATCGTCTCACACTCGCCGAAGGTGGCCGAAGGGGCTGCCGATATGGTGCGCCAGATGGTGGGGAACGATGTGCCCCTGGCTTGGTGTGGAGGGGATCCGGGAGGCAATCTCGGCACGTCGGTCGAGCATATTCTGAAGGCGATCGATGCCGCTTGGTCGGAGGCGGGCGTGGCAATCCTGGTCGATCTCGGTGGTGCCGAAACGAATTCAGAGATGGCTGTCGAGATGTTGCCTGCTGAGCGCCAGGGGAAGGTGGTTGTCTGCAACGCGCCGATTGTCGAGGGGGCCGTCATTGCGGCAACAGAGGCGTCGGGTGGATCCTCGCTGGACATCGTACGGCGGACGGCGGAAGAGCTATCGCCGCAATGAGCAAGAGTGGCGAGTCGGATTGAGGTATCAGGATGAAGTCCAGGACCAGGAATATCGCGGCATGACAGAAACACCGATCAAGGCGGCGATAGAGATCACCAATCCGACCGGATTGCATGCGCGGCCGGCGGTGAAGATGACCAAGCTTGCCAAGAGATTCTCGGCGCAGGTGCTTGTTGCATTCGATGATAAAGGGCCCTGGATCGATGCCAAGAGTGTCGTAAAGGTGATGGCTATGAAAGCACCCAAGGGAGCCACCCTTCATTTTGCCGCAACTGGGACCGATGCTGCCCTGGCGATCGCCGAGCTGGCGGACCTCGTGCGCCGCGATTTCGACGAAAATCATGACGATCCTGTTGCAACCGGTGGTGTTGGGCAGGGGCATGCCGGCTGAATCATGGCATAGCGGTCGCGCTGCCTCGCCTGGCTTCGCGGCTGGGCCTCTTTTCATCTGTCGCCCGGCGGCTGCGACGCAACGCATTGCGGGTACACCAGCTGCCGAGGCGGTCGCTCTGCGCAAGGCCATTGCCGCTGCCATTGGTGAAATCGAGCTGTTGCAGTCAGATGCCAGCGGTGAAGCCGTGGAGATTCTTGACTTCCAGATAGCCATGTTGAGCGACGACGCCTTGGCCGAAGCGGCCTTCAATGATATTGAGCGAGGCGCTTCGGCCGATCATGCCTGGGCCATGTCACTGGACGTGCAGGTTGCGGAATACGCACATGCGGCGGACGAGTATTTTCGCGCCAGGGCCAGCGATCTCGCTGATATTCGTGATCGGGTACTGGATCGACTGCGTGGTGCCGAAACAGAAAATCCACCGCCGGGCGCAGTTCTTTTGGCTGACGATATGCCGCCCTCGCGCTTCCTGTCGCTGGATTGGTCGGGTGGCGGCGGGGTTGCCTTGACGGGCGGCAGCCCGACAAGTCACGTCGCGATGCTGGCGCGTGCCCGCGGTGTGCCCATGGTGGTGGGTCTCGCCCTTGATCTTGGCCAGGTACAAGCATGTGAACTCGTCCTGTTGGACGGCGAGCGAGGGCGACTCAATTTGGCGCCGAGCTCTGCCACTGCCGTGGCTTTTGATGGACAGATACGCGAGCAAGCGGCACAGGCGGAGTCCTGGGCTCATTTCGTTGGGAAAGCTGCTGTGACCGCGAATGGCGAGCGGGTTCTCACTCAGATCAATATCGCAGAACCGACCGAACTCGACCGGCTTGATCCCGCGATCTGCGATGGCATTGGACTGGTGCGCACGGAGTTCCTGTTCCACGATCAGTCCGGTTTGCCAGATGAAGAGCAACAGTTCGAAGTCTATCGCCGGATTGTGACATGGGCTGGCGGCCGGCCAGTAACGATCCGGACGCTTGATGCAGGCGGCGACAAGCCGATCGCCGGACTGTCGATGGCCCAGGAATCAAACCCCTTTCTCGGATTGCGCGGGATAAGACTGTCGCTCGTCAATCAGCCGGTTTTTCGGATCCAGTTGCGAGCATTGGCGCGCGCTGCGCAATTCGGGCCATTGAAGATCATGTTGCCCATGGTAACGGTGCCTTCCGAGATCACGGCAACGGCTGCGATCCTGGCTGATGAGGTGGCAAAGCTGCAAAAGGCAGGCATTCCCAGCCGGCTTCCGGCCCTCGGTATCATGGTTGAGGTGCCGGCTGCCGCTCTGGCCGTGGACCGGTTTGATGCCGCGTTCTACTCGGTCGGGTCCAACGATCTCACGCAATATGTGACGGCCGCGGCCCGCGATATCGCCTCGGTTGCCGGGCTCAATGATACCGCCAATCCGGCTGTTCTGATGTTGATCGAGCGAGTAGCGGGATATGGCCGTCAGTCGGGACGAGAAGTCAGTCTATGTGGCGATGCCGGCGGCGATCCACGACTCATTCCATTGCTGTTGCAGGCCGGTATTCGTAACCTGTCGATGGCGCCAACTATGCTTGCCAGGGCGAAATCAGTGATTGCCGGCTGGGAATCCACATGAGTGACGAGATCGGCAATGGCGGCAATGAAGAGTCGGCGATGGCCGAATACAAGGGAATTCTGCAACGGTTGCTGGACAACCGCCCCTCGGGAACACGCCAGCGGCTGGCGCATGCTTTGGGCAAGAACCGCAGTTTCATCACGCAAATCACCAATGCCAGTTACGCGGTACCCATCCCGGCGCCGCATCTGGAGACAATTTTCGAGATCGTGCATTTTCCGACACATGAGCGGCAGGCCTTCCTCGATGCCTATGGCCGGGCCCATCCCGGCCGTCTGCAACGGGCGCAATCCACTCGCCGTATTCGTACGGCAATATTGCATGTTCCCGATCTCGGCGAAGAGGAACGCAATCGCCGGCTTGATCATATGTTGAGTGAACTTGCCGTCCAGGTCGCCAGGATCCTGGAAGACGGCCAATGACTGCGGGGAGATGACCAATGAAGAAACTCATCAACAGTACCGACACCTTGTTGGCTGAAAGCCTGGATGGGTTTGCTGCCGCCCATAGCGACATTGTAGAACTCGGCGAGGACCGAAAGTTCATCCGTCGTCGCAATCTCAAGCGCGGCAAGGTCGGCTTGATTTCCGGCGGCGGCTCGGGCCATGAACCGTTGCATGGAGGATTTGTCGGTCATGGCATGCTGGATGCGGCCTGTCCTGGCCAGGGTTCACCTCACCCACGCCGGACCAGATGATCGCGGCAGCACAGGCCGTCGACACCGGCGCTGGCGTCCTGTTTATCGTCAAGAACTACGAAGGCGATGTGATGAACTTCGCCATGGCGGCGGAAATGGCTGCCGACATGACGGGCGGGCCAATGATGACCGTGATCACGGACGACGATGTCGCGGTCGAGACGTCGACCTACTCCACGGGACGGCGCGGTGTGGCCGGTACCTTGATCGTCGAGCGTCTCGTGGGTGCGGCTGCGGAGCAGGGACGGGACTTGGCTGGATTGCAGACCTACGGCCAGGAAGTGAATGCGCGCACGCGGTCGATGGGTGTCGCCTTGACGAGTTGCACGGTGCCGGCGGCCGGTAAGCCGACCTTCTCCCTGGCCGAGGACGAGATGGAGATGGGGGTCGGCATTCATGGGGAGCCTGGGCGACGGCGGGTGAAGCTGACGTCGGCAGATGAAATTGCGGCAGAAATGCTTGGCGCTGTCACGGGCGATCTCAAGCCAAAACCGGGCCAACAGGCCATCCTGCTTGTCAATGGCTTCGGTGGTACGCCAGCGATGGAACTGTATCTGATGTGCAACGCCGCGCGACGCATTCTTGCTGCGGAAAAAATCCTGGTGGCGCGCTGCCTGGTTGGTTCCTATGTCACGTCGCTTGAAATGGCGGGCTGCTCGATCACGCTGTCCCTGGTCGAGGATGCCGATCTAGCCTTGTGGGATTCACCGATTCACACTGCGGCCATGCGCTGGCGCATGTAGACGTCAGCCGCCGGCAAGCTGTGCCGCCAGGAGCATTCCTGCTCCCGGCGGTGTTTAAGGCGCCTACTGTTTGAGCGCTTTCACTTCTTCCCACAGCTTGATGTACTTGGCATTGCGGGCGCTCTCGACCGGCTGGAACAGGATGCCGTTGTCGAGATGCTTCACCGGATCGGTGATGCCCAGTGCCGCCACCTGTGCCGGGTCAGCGATTTCGAAAGCCTTTCGATTGCTGTGCCCGTAGCCGTAGGATTCGATCATGAACTTACCGGTTTCTGGCGAGAGCCAGGCGTCCAGGAAGTCATATGCTGCTCCTTCGTCAGCCTTGCCGGTGTTGAGCAGAGTCATGCCGCACAGCCAGGTAAAGATGCCTTCTTTCGGCTCGGCATATTTGATGGGGACGCCTTGTTCCTTAAGGCTCTTCACGGTTTCGTTCCAGGCATAGGCGGCAACGATTTCGCCTGACGCCAGCGCCTGATTGATTTCGGTATTGTCCTTCCAGAGGAATCGACTGTTCTTGACGATCTTCTCAAGCAGGGGCCGGTTGGCTTCAAGTTCCGCGTCGGACATTTCGAAGATCTTCTTCTTGTCGTAACCGAGCAGCAGGCCGACGATTTCGGCGGCGGCTTCAGTATCGGACATCGACAGCTTGCCTTCATAGCGGTCGTCGGTGAAGATTCCCCAGGACTCATTGGCGGCAAAGTCGGGCTCGACCAGGTCTGTGCGGTAGGCGATACCCGAATTTCCCCAGTCAGCGGGGATCATGACAACGTTGCCACCGACGACGACACCATTGCCGACCTTCAGGGGTTCGAACACGTCGTTCCAATGGCTAAGGCGAGCGGTGTCGATGGGCTTGGTCAGGCCTGCTTCGACGAAATAGCCGACGGAATAGGTGCAAGGGTGCACGGCATCGGCATTGAAGCCCGACCGCACCTTCTGGAGGGCCTCGTCTTCATTGGCAAAGATCGAGAAAGCGGGCGGGGACCCGTGCTTGTCGACATAGGCCTTGAAGAAATCCGGCTGGTCGTAGCCACTCCATTCCATGACCGTCAGCTGCTCTTCGGCGCGTGATCGGGTCGGCAGGAGTGTCATGCCGATCCCGAAGGCTGCCGCGGATCGCATGACGTCACGGCGCGAAATGCGCCCTTGCGACATGCGGTCGATGAATTTCAAGCGGTTCATTCCCATAGCCCCCTATCTGATTGAAACGTCGTTTTGTTGTGGGTTTGATTGAAACCGGCAAATTTGACGTCCGGCTGTGCATAGCTGTCAACGTTCTTTCATCGATTTGGCGGTTGGACACGAAATGATGATCTTTCTGACGGCCAAGGCCCCCGGGGAATCCATGAATCCAGATCGCGGACTCATGAATTGCGTTGTGCTTGACAGCCGAGCGGCACGCGACTGACACTTGCTTCAAGGCATGGCGCTCAAGACCATGCTGCAGGGATGGTAGCGTGATTGGGAAATTCTCGGAATGAGTGACGCGGCGAAAGGCAGTTTCGTCGCCGGTGGCGACCGTGTGCGCGCCGCAAAGGGCAGTCTGATTCAAAGATTTCCGTGGCTGCGCGGCTATCTCTTGATGTCGCCGACTTTGCTGGTGATGCTGGCGATGCTGGTGGCGCCGATTGTCGCCTTGGTTGTACGCAGCTTCTGGACCCAGAATGTCTTCCAGATCGACACGACCTTTACGCTGCGGAACTATGCCCAGATATTCGAATTGTCGGACAAGATTACCTACTGGATGAGCATTCCGTTTCCGTTCGCCAATCCGGTCTATCTGATCCTCCTGGTCAAATCGATCCTGATGTCCTTGGCAGTCACGGCCTTTGTGATGCTGCTGGCCTATCCGATGGCCTATTTCATGGCCTTCCGGGTACGGCGACACAAGTTCCTTTGGCTCATCCTCATCACCGTCCCGATCTGGACCAGCTATCTTCTGCGCGTCTTTGCCTGGAAGATCATGCTCGGCTTCAATGGTGTGATCAATTCCAGCCTTATCAAGATCGGCCTGATCGACAAGCCGCTCGACTTCCTGCTCTACAGCCCCTCGGCCGTCATGCTCACCCTGGCACATGCCTGGGTCGCCTTTGCCATCCTGCCCATCTATGTGAGCCTCGAAAAGATCGACCGTTCCCTGCTGGAAGCCGCGACCGACCTTGGCGACAAGCCGTGGGAGCGATTCTGGCATATCACCTTGCCGCTTTCGGCGCCCGGTGCAATCGCGACATCCTTGATGGTGTTCATCCCGACGGTCGGCGACTATGTGACGCCGACTCTTGTCGGCGGTTCAGGCGGCAGCATGATCGGCAACAATATCCAGATCCTGTTCGGTCGTCAGAACGACGCGCCGCTCGGTTCGGCCGTTTCCGTCGTCATGATGGCGGTCATCACGGCGATCGTCTGCCTGTTCCTGTGGGCGGTCGGCTACCGCAAGATTCGCGCGCGCGAGGCGATCTAGCATGGGAAAGCGAATCGACTTTCTCCCGATCTATGCCGTGCTGTTCCTGGTCTTCCTCTATGGCCCAGTCCTGCTTCTGCCGCTTTTCTCGTTCAACGACGCGACCTATGCCGTCTTTCCGCTGAAAGGCTTCACCCTCAAGGCCTATCAGCAGATGGCGCACGATCCATCGCTGTTGAAGTCTCTCAAAAACAGCTTGATGGTCGCAACTGGCGTTTCCATTGTCAGCACGGCCTTTGGTTTGTTGGCTGCGATGGGCGTCACTCGATACAAGATGCCGGGTCGGGGGCCAATGATGGGCGGCATCATGCTGCCCTTGGTCGTCCCCAGCATCATCCTTTCCGTGGCGTTGCTGGTGATCGCGCGTCAGGTGTTTGATATTCCCCTGACACTCTGGACGGTCGGTGCCGGGCATGTGCTGCTATGCGTCCCGTTCTCGATGATGGTGCTGATGGCCCGCCTCGAAGGGTTCGACAAGAGCCTTGAGGAAGCATCCGGTGATCTCGGCGAGAATGGCTGGATGACATTCTGGCGCGTGACCTTTCCCCTGGCATTGCCCGGGGTCGTCTCCAGCCTCCTGATGTCATTCACCATCTCACTTGACGAATACGTCATGGCCTTCTTTCTCAGCGGCCTCGATCAGACACTGCCGATCTTCCTCTACAGCCAATTGCGCTTCCCACAGCGCTTGCCGATGACCTTGGCGCTTGGCAGCACCATTCTGGTGATCTCAACCATCATCGTCATCTTCTCCGAGATTCTGCGCCGCCGTGGCGTCCAGACAACCAAACCAAGCGGACTTTGACCTCATGACCGCAACCGACACCATTATCTCGCTCAATCATGTCTCCAAGCTGTTCGGGCCCGTGCGCGCGGTTGATGATGTGAGCTTCGAGATCAAGAGGGGGGAGTTCTTCTCGCTGCTGGGGCCATCCGGCTGTGGCAAGACCACACTGCTGCGCATGCTGGCCGGGTTCGAGGTGCCGACATCCGGTGCCATCCTGATCGATGGACAGGATGTCTCGACCGTGCCGCCCTATGCGCGGCCGACCAATATGGTATTTCAGAACTACGCGATCTTCCCGCATCTCAATGTTGGTGAGAACATTGCCTACGGCCTGCGCAAGAAAGGGCTCGGTAAAGTTGAGTTGGCGCGCGTGGTGGAGGAGGCGCTGGAGCTGATCAAGATGCCGGGTTATGGCGCGCGGGCCAGTCACCAGCTATCGGGCGGCCAGCGGCAGCGTGTGGCACTGGCACGAGCCCTGGTTTGCAAGCCCAAGGTGTTGCTGCTCGACGAACCGCTGGGTGCCCTCGACAAAAAGCTGCGCGAAGAAATGCAGATCGAGCTGCGCCAGATTCAGCGTTCGGTCGGCGTCACCTTTGTCTTCGTGACCCATGACCAGGAGGAGGCGCTGGCGCTCTCCGACCGTATTGCCGTCATGTCCCGCGGCAAGGCGCTTCAGATCGACAGCGCGACGCGCCTTTATGAAGCTCCCAGCTGCCGCGAAGTGGCGGAGTTCATCGGTTCGATGAACTTCTTCCCAGGCACGCTGAAAAACGTGAACAACGGCATCGCCGTCGTCGATGCGGGGCCGCTCGGCAGCCTGTCAGTTACGGTCAGCGCGCCAACCCCTGCAGCCGGCTCTTCGGTTGCAATCGCCGTGCGTCCGGAGAAAATGCGCCTGGCATGGGCGCAACCTGCCGTCACCAGCAATGCTGTTGCCGGCAAAGTACATGCCGAGGCCTATTTCGGCGATCGCAGTCACTATCACATCTCGATCGAGGGCCTCGGCGCACCGATCGCCGTGGCACATCAGAAGATCGATCGCAGTCTCGATGATTCCAGCACCGTTGGCCGGCCGGTCTGGCTGAGCTGGCCCGACAGCGCCGGTGTTCTGCTCAGCGAGTAACGCGTTCAGCCAAACTGTTTCGCAATGGCCGCAAGGCCGGCGAGGATGTGTCTGTCCATGCCATCGTCGACAGGGAGTGGCTGCGACGATACCTTCACGATGACGGTTTCGCTTCTGCGGTCGATGTAGATCCACTGACCATGTATGCCAACGGCGCAGAAAGCTCCGCGGCTTTCATCGACGATGTACCATTTGCTGCGGTATTTTCCGTCCTTGATGAAGGTGGCCATGCTGCCGCGCGCCCAGGCGCCCTTGTCACCATTCGTCAAGATGTCATCGACCCAATTCCGTGGGACGACCATCCTGCCACCAACTGTCCCATGGTTACGCATCATTTCGCCGAAACGGCCAAGATCGCGGAGAGTTGCGCTGATTCCGCCGGCTGTCCGCGCAGCGCCCAGGCGATCGACAGTCACATAGGCCGGCATTTCGGCGCCGATATGCTGCCAGATGCCATCGCTGAGCAGGTCAGCGAGCTTGCGGCCCGAAGCGCGCTCAAGCAACCAACCCAGGAGATCGGAATTGGGTGACACATAGTGAAAGACTTCACCATGCTTGCCATCGGCGCGGCGCGTCGAGGCGAGGAAGCTGCGCAGATCACCGCCCGATTCCGGATCTTCGACAGGATTCCATCCGCTGGCACGGCGGTAACGCATGAAGTCGCCCGTTGGATCCAGATAGTCCTCGGTGAAGTCGATCGCCACGGTCATGTCCAGCACTTGCCGCACCGTTGCGTCGCCATAGGCGGACCCTCGGGTTTCCGGAAGATAGGTGGTGACAGCAACATTGGGATCGAGCTGTCCGCTCTCGACGAGCTGGCCTGCCAGCGTTCCGGTGATGGACTTGCTGACCGAAAAGACGATATGCGGGCGCAGCGCGGTGAGGGCGGCCGCGTAGTCCTCGGACACAATCCGGCCCTGATGGAGCACCAGAAAACCATCCGTGAAGGTGTCGGCAACCATGCTGGCGACCGTTCCATCCTTGCCGTCCATCGTGCGATAGCCAACCTGGCCGAGCTCGATTGGTGCGCTGGGAAGGGGCGACACGCGAGCTGGGTCGTGCGCAATGATGGCGCTGGGGACAATCTCCGACACGTGCGAGAAAGCCCAGCGGTTGAACGGCGCAAGGCGCCAGTTCGCCAGAGTCACCTGCTTGTCGGCACTGGGCGGCGATCCCTGCATCAAACCAGCTTCAAACGGCATTCCATCCATCGCTGCACCCTCATGGCAAATTGCCCCGCAATCTAGCCCCACTGGCCAGCCTCGCCAAGGGGATCGGCCGAAAATTTACCCGCCTCGGTCTGCGAGGGCCGGAACAGGGTGGCGTAACCCAGGGTGGCAATGGTTTTCTGAGATCAGAAGGACATGCCGTAGCTGACCGCAACGCGATAGTCGCGACCTGGATCCTCTTCCTCCGAAAGATAGCGGTAGTAGGAATTGTCGAAGAGATTGTCGACACCGGCATCCACCCGGAATCCTCTAAGAGCCCCCTCGTCGGGCGCCCAGGTGGCGAACAGGCCGACCACATTGTAGTCGTCAGTAGCCAGAGCGGCATCGGGTGTGCGGTTCTGCGCCCAGGCATATTCGTGGCTGACGCCGAAGCTGACATCCCAGGCTGGCACCTTGCCACCCAGGACCAGCACCAGTTTGTCCGCCGGAATCGAGAGCAACGGCTCATCATCCGTCTTGTTGTCGCCGCGAATGCGGGAATAGCCACCATTGAAGAAGACGTAGTCGGAATCATAGCTGAGTGTCACCTCGACACCATCGATCTCCGCGCGGGGGACATTCACCGGCGTTGTCGTGAAAACCATCGGGGGGACAAAATCCATGACCACGTCGCCATCGATGAAATTCTTGGCCTTCGTCGTGTAGTAGGCGGCATGGAATCGAATGCCATCGTCCGGCAGAACAACATCGTCGAAGTTAAGTCGCAGGCCACCCTCCCAGGTCTTGGCCGTTTCCGGCTTCAGATCGGGGTTTGGCACAAAGACGTTGTTGGCGCCTGGGAAAATGTTGAAATGGGTGCCGCCGATATAGAGTTCGGTCACCGATGGGGCGCGGTAGCCCTCGGCATAGCTGCCATAGAGGGAGAGCCAATCCAGCGTGTGCCAGTCGACGGCGATCTTTGGCGATATCCGGTCGTTTGACTGGTCGGAGAAATCGCCGCTTGGCTGGCTCTTGTAATAATCCCATCGCACGCCGGGAGTGACGCTGATCTGATCGAACAGTTCCATTTCATACTGAGCATAGACGCCCACAACATCCTGAGTGGCGTCGGGAAATTGCGCGCGCTTTTCACCGTCCACGCGGCCTTTGCCGGAATCGTGGTAATATTCGGTGCCAAACGTCACGGCATGATGAACCGATTGGCTCTCAAACTCGAAGGTGTTGAACAGGTCAAAGCCTGTCGTCGTCAGCTCCGTCGTCGTGACCCGGTCATAACCTTCCCCATCGTCCTTCACATCGGTGTCATCGCGATAGAGTGTTGCTTTCAGGTTGATCAGATCGGTATCCGGTGAATCGACGGCATAGCTTAGAGTAGCGGTGCTCTTGTCGATCTCGTGGTCGGCGTCGTAGATCGCATTGAGGTTGTCGACATCGGTGGCCTCGATATTCTCACTGTTGTTATAGAGCAGGCCCGAAAGCTCGATCCGGTGGCCCTCTGCGGGCGAAATGCCAAGCTTCGCCAGGCCGCTCAGGATATCTACTTCGGTGTGTTCTATGTCGCGCCCAGAGCCACCTTCATAGTCCTGGCTATCGCGCCAGACGGCGCTGCCGATGAAATCGACTTCCTCGATCGGTCGAAGCGCCACGATGCCGGAAAGCGACGGTTCGTCGTTGACCGAATGAAATCCGGCCTTGGCGCGGAATCCGAACGTATCGTCTTCCTCCTCCAGGAAGTCCGCAGCATCCTTGGTCTCCAGCGCAATGACGCCACCGATGGCGCCGCTGCCATAGAGCGTCGATCCGGCGCCCTTCATCACCTCGATGCTCTTGATCATTTCCGGATCGACGAACATTGTGCCGCCATGGCCGGAACCGACATTCTGCCTCGCGCCGTCGATGGTCGTGAGCACGCGGTTCGTGCCCCAGCCGGTCGATCCCATCCCGCGAATGTTGGGCTGGCTGTCGGACCCCTTTGGACCGCCCTCGATTTCGACACCGGGCAGGTTGTTGAGGGCATCGCCGATCGTCAGCGGCTGCAGCCGTTCCAACTGTTCCTGATCGATTACATCGATACTGGCCGGGACGTTGCTTAGCGCGCGGGGTGTCTTGGTGGCCGTCACCGTGAGGGGATTGAGTTCGGCCGGCGCAGCCGGATCAATTTCTTGCGCATTGCGATCGGCTTCTGTTTCCGGTGGCAGGAGAACCGGTTCTTCCGCCTGTTGCGCCAAGCTGGGCAGTGGCATGAGCACAAGCGACAACAGGGCCGTACTGGCCCATAGATGCATATAACGGCGGGACGACATGGGGTTGAACCTCCAGAGCTCGAGTCAGGAAAGACCTGGCTTGGCTCTGGCCCACCTATCGAATGAACAGGTGGTGTCGCTGGCTCGCTAGGCGAATGGTCACTGTGGGATTCGCATTATGCATTACCCCACATAGGTGAGAATCATTCTCAAATAGGTTTTATCGCCCATCAAATTCTGGTGCAAGCTCATTGTTGGAATAGGGGAGAAGCAGGATCGACGGCGGCAAAGCTGGCGCCGCGCGCTAGATTGTCGAGATAGACGGTGGTGGCGTAGGCGGCGGGATCACGATAAGGCCCGAATTTGAAGTATTGCGGTTGTCCAGTGGCGCCATGGTGGCCAATAAATCCCACGGCCCGGGCAATCTTGTTGCCATTTGCCCATACTTCGACAGCGCCATTCTCTCCACCTTTGACCCGGAAGACGAGGTCGGTCCACTGCCCAAAAGGCGTCGGTAGATAGGCAAGACGCTCAATTGCGATCGGGCGCGCCGGCGTAAGTGACATCAGCGGTCCGCCGAATTTCGGCTCACACCGAGCTGGGGTTGCCAAAGTGGCGTCCGCCATATCGGCTTCAAAGGCGAGCAGCAGTTTGCACCCATAGGGGCGCCCCGTGTCTGGATCGCTTTGGGCGGCATCGACATCCAATGTCACATGGTAAAGGCCCCCGGTGAATCGTTGTGCCACAAATGGACTGTCATCGATCGGTGCCTTCCACTGACCGATCACCAGGCGCGTATTGTCTCCTTTTGGCGCGCTCGCCCGATCGATCCACATCGAGAAGCCATAATAGAGATCGTCGCCAAACCTGGGTCCGAACTCGAAACTCTCCCAGATCTCGGCTCGCTCCTTCTCATCCGGTGTGTATTCGGCATAACGCCCGGCGATCAGGCAGGAGGTTGCCTTTGGAACCCAGGTCGCCGTCCCGAACACCGGCTCACGAATACGCAGCTTCAAAGCCTGCGACCCGGCACGCGCCCGATCCTGGCTCAGGGAAATGGCACCCTCCGGCCGCTCGCAGGGCACAAAAGCCGCTGCAAACGTGGCTCTTTCAAAACCCTCCTGGACCGTGTGGGCTACTTGCGCACGCGCCGGGAAAGCCAAACAAGGCAGCAAGCCAAGAAGCAGAAAAATGCCTATCCTGACCGCCATGGAGCGGGCCGATTACAGGAGCTGCAGGAGGAGGAGGACCAGGCCAACCATGGATACGGCCCAGGTCCCTGTCCGAATCCAGGGGATGCCGACAAGGTAGACGATTGCATAGGCCAGCCTGCCCCAGAAGAAAAGCTGCGCGCCCAGGGCCGTCATGGGATTCAAATGACCCGTTGTGTGGGCCACCAGTACCAGCGCGGCAAACAGGGCCAGGTTTTCAAGCATGTTGCGATGAGCTCGCGTAGCGCGGCCGGCCAATCCGGTCAGGACGGGCATGTTTTCGCGATTGCCCGCCAGGGCCGGCAAACCGACCTGCAGCTGCGTCGCGATGGCAGCGATCAGCATCTGCACAACGCAGAGGATGACGGTCCATACCAGCAAACCGAGTTCGGTTGGAATTTCTCCAGGCATTTTGACCTCCCCATGAGATTCATCGGTGCGACCGGCCGGCAATCGACCTTTGTCGCTTCCATCTTATCTTCGGTTCAGGGGGCGCGGTAGGCCCGGGACCGATAAAGAAAAACCCCCGGGCCACTGCTGGTCCGGGGGTGTGTGTTCCGTGGAAGGACGGGATGTTAACCTAGCTTGCCAACAGCGGCAGCCACGTCGCACATGCGGTTCGAGAAACCCCATTCATTGTCATACCAGGCGAGGACGCGCACGAAGGTGCCATCGATGACCTTGGTCTGCGACAGGTCGAAGGTCGAGCTGTGCGGGTTGTGGTTGAAGTCGATCGAGACCAGCGGCTGGTCGTTGGTGCCGAGGATGCCCTTCAGCGGGCCGTTGGCGGCCTTGATGATCGCCGCATTGACCTTTTCCGCGGTCGTCGCCTTCTGGGAGACGAATTTGAAATCGACCACCGACACATTTGGCGTCGGCACGCGGATCGAGGTGCCGTCGAGCTTGCCGGCGAGTTCCGGCATGACCAGACCGACGGCCTTCGCGGCACCGGTTGTGGTCGGGATCATGCTGAGCGCCGCCGCTCGGCCGCGATAGAGATCCTTGTGCATCGTGTCGAGCGTCGGCTGGTCGCCGGTATAGGAATGGATCGTCGTCATGAAGCCGTGCTCGATGCCGAGCGCTTTATGCAGCACATAGGCGACCGGCGTCAGGCAGTTGGTGGTGCAGGACGCGTTGGAGATGATGGTGTGCGACTTTTTCAGCTTGGCGTGGTTGACGCCGTAGACGACGGTGATGTCGGCATTGGTGGCGGGTGCCGAAATCAGCACGCGCTTGGCGCCGGCGGCCAAGTGCAGCTTGGCCTTTTCCTTGTCCGTGAAAAGGCCGGTGCATTCGGCGACCACATCGACCTTCAGGTCCTTCCACGGCAGCTTTGCGGGGTCGCGCTCGGCGCTGACATTGATCCAGCCGCGGCCGACATCCATGGCACCTTCCTTGGTCTTCACGGTGCCGTTGAAAGTGCCGTGCACGGAATCATAGCGGAAGAGATGGGCATTGGTTTCGACCGGACCCAGGTCGTTGATGCCGACCACCTCGATGTCCTTGCGACCCGATTCCATCATCGCGCGGAGGACGAGACGGCCGATGCGGCCGAATCCATTGATCGCTACCCGAATTGCCATGTGACGAACCTTTCCTAAATCCGAAGAGTGCTATGTATCAGAGCTTCGCGGTGACGGCGTCGACGATAGCCGCCGGCGTAATGCCGAAATGAGTATAGAGATCGTTGATCGGGGCCGACGCGCCGAAGCCCTTCATGCCGATGAAGATACCGTCGGTCCCGATATAACGTTCCCAGCCGAAGCCAATGGCGGCTTCCACGGCAACCTTGAGGCCAGTACCAAGCACTTCCTTCTTGTAGGCTGCGGACTGCTGATCGAACAGTTCGCAACTCGGCATCGACACGACAGCGGTGCCGATGCCTTTCTCCTCAAGCAGCTTCTGCGCCTCGACGGCGATGGCGACCTCGGAACCGGTGGCGATCAGCGTCACTTTGCGGTCCTTCTGCGTCGGGCGGATGACATAGCCGCCGCGGGCGCAATGATTGGCATTAGCCGCATCGGCGCGCAGATGCGGCAACGCTTGACGGGTGAGCGCCAGGATCGAGGGACGATCCTTTGTGGTGAGCGCCAGCGCCCAGCATTCCGCCGTCTCCATCGTGTCACAGGGGCGGAATACCAAGAGATTAGGAATGGCGCGGAGTGCTGCCAGATGCTCGACCGGCTGATGGGTCGGACCGTCTTCGCCGAGGCCGATCGAATCATGGGTCATGACATAGATGACCCGCTGATTCATGAGCGCCGAGAGACGGATGGCCGGGCGGCAGTAATCAGTGAACACCAGGAAGGTACCGCCGAACGGGATGATCCCGCCATGCAGCGCCATGCCATTCATGGCCGCGGCCATGCCATGTTCGCGGATGCCGTAGTAGATATAGTTGCCGCCATAGTTCTCGGCCGAGACCGGCTTGGCGACCTTGGCCTTGGTGTTGTTGGACCCTGTGAGGTCGGCCGAGCCGCCGATCAATTCCGGCAGACCGGGAACCAGTGCGTCCAGCACCAGTTGCGAAGACATGCGCGTGGCAAGCTTGGGCGCGTCCTTGGCGATGGCGGATTTAAGGTCACCGACCAGATCGGCGAAATTGGCCGGCAACTCGCCGGCGATAACGCGTTCGAATTCGCCCTTCTGCCTGTCGCCGTCCAGGCGTTTGGTCCAGGCGGACTGGGCGGCGCTGCCGCGGCCACCGATTGCTTCCCAGGCGGATTTGATCTCGGCCGGGATCACGAACGGCTCGTGGCTCCAACCCAGTTTCTCACGCGCGCCGGCAATCTCTTCCTTGCCGAGCGGCGAGCCGTGGGTGGCGGAGGTCCCGCCCTTTTTCGGGGCGCCGAAGCCGATCACCGTCTTGCAGGCGATGAGGGACGGCTTGGCCGACTTCTTGGCGGCGGCAATGGCCGCCGACACGGCTTCCGGATCATGGCCGTCGACCCGGGTCGCGTTCCAGCCGCTTGCCTGGAAGCGCATCACCTGGTCATCGGAGCAGGATAGGGAAACCGCGCCGTCGATGGAAATGCCGTTATCGTCGAAGAGCACGATGAGCTTGTTGAGCTTCAAGTGCCCCGCCAGCGAAATTGCCTCGTGGCTGATGCCTTCCATCAGGCAGCCGTCGCCGGCAATGACATAGGTATGGTGGTCGACCAGATCATCGCCGAAGCGTCGCGTTGAGGATACGCTCGGCGAGCGCCATGCCGACGGCATTGGCGAGACCTTGGCCGAGCGGACCGGTGGTCGTTTCGACACCCGGCGTATGGCCATAGTCAGGATGGCCAGGCGTCAAGCTGCCCAATTGGCGGAAGCGCTTCAGCTCATCAAGGGTGACGCCCGCTACGCCGGTGAGGTGGAGGAGCGAATACATCAACATCGACCCGTGACCGGCCGACAGCACAAAGCGGTCCCGGTCCGGCCAGCCTGGCTGGGCAGCGTTGAACTTCAAATGACGCTGGAAAAGGACTGTCGCCACGTCGGCCATACCCATCGGCATGCCGGGGTGTCCGGAGTTTGCGGCCTCGACCGCATCCATCGACAGGGCGCGAATGGCATTTGCCAGGTCGCGGTGGGGGATTGTGGTCTTCGCGGCAGCAGCCGAATTCGCGTCCATCATCATTCCTTGGACTGACGGGCAATTACCCGAGAATCCTAATATGGCGGCCGACCGATCCGGCCGCCGGATCGGGCCGGAACATGCCCGCGCGGGCGCATAAGGTCAACAACGGATTCCCGCGGTATTTGCTGGAAATCTCTGTTTTCCCGAGCAGCGAATGTGAGCCTGCCCACCGCATCGGTTGACGCCGCTTCAATAGGTCGAGTAAACGAGAAGAAACCGGCAATCAAACCGATCCAGATGTAGGTTCAGAATCACCACTGCAGATTGGAAGCGGATCAACCGGGGGCAGGGACCGACAGGATGTCCAGATTGGATACGGCAATAAGTCGCCTCGATGCGGCCATGGCGCGCTTGGATTCGGCGGTCGAGGACAGTTCCTCGCGCGGTTACAAGGACCGTGACCTGCTGCAGACGGAACTGGCGGTTCTCCGACAGACCTACACATTGCTGCAATCGGAAGCGCGGCTGGTTTCCGACAGGTTGGACACGGTAATTGGCCGCATGCATTCCGTGACCGAGGGGGCTTGAGACAATGCCGACCGTCACCATTGCGCTGAATGGCCGCAACTACGACATCGCCTGCGGCGAAGGCGAGGAAGCCCGCGTCCAGGAACTCTCCGGCGAGATCCGGCGACGCATGGAAGGTCTGGCCAAGAATGCCGGTCCTGTGGCGGAAAACCTCCTGTTTGCTCTGACCGGCCTGTTGCTTGCTGACGAGCTCGACCAGAAAAATCGCCAGATTGCCCAGCTCAAGGGTCAGCAGGAAGACCTGGTGCAGCGGCGCGAGATCGCGCTCGCCGACACCATCGAGCGCCTTGCGGTCAAGATCGAAGCTATTGCAGCAAGGCTTGAAGCAGCCTAAGTACCGTCTGGGCGGAGCGCTGCAGGGTTCGCAAGCCGGGTAATCCCTGAGGCCAATTCTAACCTCTAGGGAGCTGTCCCTACCGAGACCGTGGTCTCGGATATACGGTGCCCACCTGCTTAGGCAGGCCACGGAGGATTCATACGTGCGAACGGCCCAGGTGGCACCGCCCACCTCATCACAGCCGCGCCAGTGATCGACAAGATCGATCATTGGCGCGGCTGTTTGCTGCTTGATCGATCAACAGTCGGTAAGATCTCAGTCTATGGATTCACAGGAACTTATTGATTTTAAAAAAAATCTTCGACGAGAAGCATTTGCGACGCGCGATGTCGCCTGGCAGGCGAACCCCTATGCGGGAGAAGCGCTCAAGCAGCATCTGATAGAGGCTTTGCCAATGCCACCCGGCATCGCCATTTCCGGATACTGGCCCCTCGAAGGCGAAATAGATCTGCGCCCGGCATTGGCCCACTTCCATGGCGAAGGGCATCCGGTCGGCCTGCCGGTCGTGGTCGCCAAGGACGCGCCGCTCGTGTTCCGCCGCTGGCATCCAGATGACGAGATGATCCTGGGCAGCTTCCGGGTCATGACGCCGCCGGTCGGCGCTCCGGGAAGTCGTACCGACGATCCTTTTGGTCCCGCTGCTGGCTTTCGACCCTGACGGATATCGCCTTGGGTATGGTGGCGGTTTTTATGACCGCACGCTGGCCAAGCTGCGGAGCGAGGCGCATGCTGTTGCTGTTGGCGTTGCCTATGCGGCGCAAGAGGTGCCATTCGTGCCCCGGGGCAGCTTCGACCAGCCGCTGGATCTGATCGTCACGGATCGCTCAGTCTTCAAGTTTGATATTAGAAAAGAAACGTAACGTTATGAATTTGTTGTTCTTGGGAGATCTGGTCGGCCGCGCTGGCCGCGATGTGGTGGTGGAGCGCCTGCCACAGCTCCGCCGAGACCTCGCGATCGACTTTGTCGTCGCCAATGTCGAGAATGCGGCTGGCGGGTTCGGCATCACCCAGAAACTATGTGCCGATCTGTTCGCCCATGGCGTCGACTGTGCGACCACTGGAAACCATGTCTGGGACCAGAAGGAGACAGTCGGGTTTATCGGGAGTGAGCCCCGCCTTCTGCGCCCGGTGAACTTCCCAATCGGCACTCCAGGTAAGGGTGCCGGCCTGTTCCAGACCGCCCGGGGCAAAAAATCCTGGTCGCCAATCTGATGGGTCGCCTGTTCATGGACCCGCTGGACGATCCCTTCGCGGCGGCCGAGGCATTGCTCAAGACGTACCGCCTCGGCGGGAATGCCGACGCGATCATGTTCGATTTCCATGCCGAGGCCACCAGCGAGAAGATGGCATTTGGCCATTTCGTGGATGGGCGCGCTTCTTTTGTAGTGGGAACGCATACCCATGTCCCGACCGCAGATCACATGATCCTGGAAAAGGGGACTGCCTACCAATCGGATGCCGGGATGTGCGGTGACTATGATTCCGTGATCGGCATGGAAAAGACGGCGCCGGTCCTGAGGTTCACCAGGAAGCTACCTACCGAGCGACTGAGCCCAGCCAACGGCGCAGGCACGCTGTGTGGTGTGCTCGTTGAAACAGATGAAGCGACGGGTCTTGCGCGGCGCATCGAGCCGGTGAGGTTGGGCGGAAAGCTCTCTGCCGCGATGCCAAAGGCGGCCGCGTCGGCGCTTGGCTGAACCGCCCGCTTGCCCATTATTACCCATGTTCACAATGCTTTGACAGATCCTTGACCAAAATCGGTCAGGTTGCATGGCTTAACTTGGGGACGGGCTTTCGTGGCGATGCCAAACGCTTGCGTAGTGCCCGAGGCAATGCGTGAGGCATGTCGTCCAGCTTGCAGGGGCAGGATCCGCCTTGGGCTGGTCAGCCGCGCTTGCTGCCAGCGACGGCCATAAATCGGTCGACTTCGTTCTGCATCTGCTCGGCCCGGCTCATGAACTGGCGGGCCATGTCGTGAACCCGGTCACAAGCGCGCGGCTCGCCATCGCCGACAATCGTCAAGGCGCCTGTCACACCTTCCAGACCCATCTGGCGGGCGACCTGGGTGACAAACTCCGCCATGCGACGGATTTCCGCCTCCAGATCGACACTCTGGCTGTTACTTCCGGGTTCCCGGATCGTGCGGGACATTCATGACCTCGCTTACCTGAGTTGGCGCGAATCGGCGCCAATCGTTAAAGGCTATACGGAGCATTCCGTAAACGAGTCATGAATTTTGCGGCGGAAGGGTCAAAATCGTTGGAAACCGGCAGATCGGGGTGTGAGGTCGATCATCTGGCCGTCTGGCTGCCCGCTGGGCTTGGCAGGCGGGCGAATTGTGCTAAAAGGCGTCAAAATCCTGCCATATTCGCGGTCTAGCGTCGCCCTAAGGATGGCGCCCGATCCCAATATCTGGTCAGGATTTGCCGATAGTCCACACTAGGTTTTGCGTTCAGGAACGGATCGATGGCTGGCCATTCCCAATTTAAGAACATCATGTACCGGAAGGGTGCGCAGGATGCGAAGCGCGCCAAGGTCTTCACCAAGATCATCCGGGAGTTGACCGTCTCGGCAAAGATGGGTTCGCCCGACCCGGCGACCAATCCACGCCTGCGTGCCGCCATCCTGGCCGCCCGCGATGCCAACATGCCCAAGGACACCATGGAACGCGCCATCAAGCGCGGCGCCGGGGGTGAGGACATGACGGCCTATGACGAGGTCCGCTACGAAGGCTACGGCCCGGGCGGCGTCGCCGTGATCGTCGAGGCCCTGACCGACAACCGGAACCGGACGGCGACCGAAGTCCGTACCGCCTTTGCCAAGGCGGGCGGCAATCTGGGTGAAACCAACTCGGTCAGCTTCATGTTCGAGCGCAAGGGCGTCATCCGCTATCCGGCCAAGGTGGCCAGTGCCGATGCCATGTTTGAAGCCGCACTCGATGCCGGCGCCGACAATGTCGAATCCGATGCCGAGACCCACGAGATCACCTGCGCCACGGAGGATTTTGCGACCGTGCGCGACGCGCTCGAGGCCAAGTTCAAGGACGCCAAGGAAGCGCGCCTGCAATGGCGTCCGGTCACCACGGCCCCGGTTGATGGCGATGTCGCCGAATCCCTGTTCAAGCTGATCGACACGCTGGAGGACAATGACGACGTCCAGACCGTCAGCGCCAATTTCGAAGTGTCGGAAGAAACCCTGGCCAAGCTGACGGCCTGATAGGCAACGTAAGGACTGCTTGCCGCATGCGAATTCTCGGACTGGATCCCGGTCTGCAGCATACCGGCTGGGGCGTCATCGACGCCGTCGGCTCGCGGCTTTCATTCGTGGCCGCGGGCGTCGTGAATACGCTTGCCAAATCACCACTGTCGGAGCGCCTCGTCGAAATCCATGACGGCTTGCGCGCGGTGATCGACCTGCATCAGCCGGACGAGGCGGCGGTCGAGGAGACCTTCGTCAACAAGAACCCGAGTTCGACCCTGAAGCTGGGGCTGGCGCGCGGTGTCGTGCTGCTGACGCCGGCACTCTACAAGCTGCGCGTCGCTGAGTACCCGGCCAATCTCGTGAAAAAATCTGTTGTGGGCGCTGGGCACGCCGACAAGACGCAGGTGCAGATGATGGTCGGCGTCCTCCTCCCTGCCGCCCGAGATGAAAAAAGCGCTGATGCCGCCGACGCCCTGGCTGTCGCGATCTGCCACGCCCATCACATGGGGACGCTGGGCAAATGGGGCGCCCAGGATTTCCGTGAGGTTGCCCGTTGATCGGCAAGCTCACAGGCATCGTCGACAGCGTTGCGTCCGACGCCGCCATTATTGACGTCGGTGGCGTAGGTTATGTGGTCCATGCCAGCGGCAAGACGTTGGGTCGCCTGGGCGCGCGGGGCTCCGCTGTCAGCTTGTTGATCGACACCCATGTGCGGGAAGATGCGATCTCGCTGTTCGGCTTTGCTGAGACGGTTGAGCGCGACTGGTTCCGGGCGCTGCTCAATGTGCAGGGCGTCGGCGCCAAGGTGGCGCTGAGCATTCTCTCGGTCCTGGCGCCAGATGAGCTGGCGCGCGCGGTCGCGGCACAGGACAAGGCGGCGGTCGCCCGTGCCAATGGCGTGGGCCCCAAGCTGGCGCAGCGCGTCGTCTCCGAAATGAAGGACAAGGCCGGCGGCATCAATCTGGGTGCTGCGCTGACTGCCGGCAGCGCAGGTGACGCGGTGCCCGTGAATGGCGCCGATGGGCCGATGAACGACGCCGTCTCTGCCTTGGTCAATCTCGGCTATCGCCGCGCCGAAGCCTATGGCGCGGTTGCCAAGGTGATGCAGAAAGAGGGCGCCGCTGCACCGCTCAATGACCTGATCCTCAAGGGCCTCAAGGAGCTCAGCCAGTGAGCTCGATAGAGACGACGCGCATGGTGGCGCCGGATCAGGCGCCGGAAGATCATCCCGAGCAGAGCCTGCGACCGCTGGTCCTCACCGAGTTCATCGGCCAGCAGAAGCTGCGCGAGAATCTGGGCATATTTATCGAAGCCGCGAAGTCCCGTGGCGAGGCGCTGGATCATGCGCTGTTCTATGGACCGCCGGGTCTTGGCAAGACGACCCTCTCGCAGATCGTGGCGCGTGAATTGGGCGTCGGTTTCCGTGCCACTTCCGGTCCGGTGATCGCGCGGGCAGGGGACCTTGCTGCCTTGCTCACCAACCTGCAGCCGCGCGACGTGCTCTTCATCGACGAGATTCACCGGCTGAACCCCGCGGTCGAGGAAATTCTCTATCCGGCGATGGAGGATTTCCAGCTCGACCTCATCATCGGCGAGGGGCCGGCGGCACGCTCGATGCGGATCGACCTGCCGCCGTTCACGCTGGTCGGCGCGACCACCCGCGCCGGGCTGATCTCGACGCCGCTGCGCGAGCGCTTCGGCATTCCGCTGCGGCTTAACTTCTATACCCATGACGAGTTGGAGTTGATCGTTCGCCGCGGCGCCCGTGTGCTGGGTCTCGATCTGGCCGATAGCGGCGCCATGGAGATTGCGCGGCGCGCGCGTGGTACACCGCGCGTGGCCGGTCGCCTGCTGCGCCGCGTGCGGGATTTCGCCGTGGTGGCCAAGGTCGGCCGTGTCGATGCGAAGCTCGCCGATGCGGCACTGACCCGGCTGGAGGTCGACCAGATCGGCCTCGATGCGATGGATCGGCGCTATCTCACCTGCATCGCGGAGAATTACGACGGCGGGCCGGTGGGTGTTGAAACCATGGCGGCGGCGCTCTCCGAACAGCGCGACACGATCGAGGATGCGATTGAGCCCTATCTCATCCAGCAGGGCCTGCTGCAGCGGACACCGCGCGGCCGCATGCTGACCTTGAACGGGTTCAAGCATCTGGGGCTGACGCCGTCGAGCCATGCGGCGCAAGCGGATCTGCTGGGGCCGCCGATCGGGGAGGATGAACTGTGATGGCGAGACCCGTCGGTCACCCCCTCACCCCAACCCCTCTCCCGCGAGGGGAGAGGGGCTTTTGGCAAGCTATGGCAGGTTCATGCCACACCTCGATGGAAACTCCCTCTCCCCTCGCGGGAGAGGGTTGGGGTGAGGGGGCGTTTCGATGACTCTCACCGCCTTGAACGCCAACGCATCGGCGACGCAACACCACCACTCCATCCGGGTCTACTACGAAGACACGGATGCCGGCGGGATCGTCTATTACGCCAACTATCTGAAATTTGCCGAGCGCGCGCGGACCGAGATGCTGCGGGAAGCGGGATTCCATCACACGGTGATGATGGAAGGCGACGGCATCATGCTGGCTGTGCGCCGTGTTTCGGCCGAATATTTCCGGCCGGCGAAGCTCGATGATGCGCTGGACGTTTCCACCAGCGTCACGGGTCTGGGCGCCGCCACTGTCGATCTCGATCAATCAATCCGGCGCGAGGCCCAGGAACTGTGCCGCGTGCACGTGACCATTGCCTGCGTGGGGCGCGACGGTCGGCCTGTCCGGTTGCCGGCCGATCTGCGCGCAGCGCTGTCCCCCATCATTCCATCCTGAAGAAGAAGTGAAGAAGAGCCATGGATCCGCAACAACCAGCACCATCCGCTACCCCGGTCGCACCGGTCACGGGCAATGCCCTCGAGGGTGTCGATGCAACCTTGCAAGGTGCCGCAGGACTGCCCAGCGCCGTCACCCATGACCTCTCGGTCTGGTCGCTATTCCTGCAGGCCGACTGGATCGTCAAGGGTGTCATGATTTTCCTGCTCATGGCATCGATCTGGAGCTGGGCGATCATTTTCGACAAGATCATCCGTATCCGCCGTCTCCGGGAACAGGCCCGCCAGTTCGAGGAAGCCTTCTGGTCCGGTGGCTCGCTTGAGGAACTCTATGACCGCATCTCGAACCGCCCGGCGGATCCGATGTCGTCGATCTTCGTCGCCGCCATGCGCGAATGGCGCCGGTCGGCCGCCAAGGGATTGCTGGCCTCCGAACATCTCCGCGAGAATCTGCAGGACCGCATCGAGCGGGTCATGAACATCACGCTTGGCCGCGAGATGGATCAGATCGAACGCTATATGGGCTACCTCGCCTCGGTGGGTTCCGCGGGTCCATTCATTGGCCTCTTCGGCACGGTCTGGGGCATCATGAACAGCTTTGCCGCCATCGCGGGATCGAAAAACACGACGCTCGCTGTCGTGGCGCCCGGTATCGCCGAGGCCTTGTTTGCGACAGCGCTGGGCCTGGTTGCTGCTATCCCTGCGGTGCTCGCCTATAACAAGCTCTCCAGCGACATCAACCGCTATGGCAACCGGCTCGAAGCCTTTGCCGGCGAGTTCGGTGCCATCCTCTCGCGCCAGCTCGAGGAGAAGCACTAATGGCCGTCAAGCTCGGCGGTGGCGGCCACCCGTCGCGCGGGCATTCGCGCCGCCGGAAGTTCGCGCCGATGGCCGACATCAACGTGACGCCGATGGTCGACGTCATGCTGGTGCTGCTCATCATCTTCATGGTGACGGCGCCATTGCTCACCGTGGGTGTCGAAGTGGAATTGCCCAAGACCAGCGCCGAGGCGATGTCGAACCCGGAAGAACCGATCGTGGTGACCGTTCGCAGTGACAACGCCGTATTCCTGCAGGAAACGCAGATCGGGATCGAGGAGGTGGGGCCGCGTCTGAAGGCCATCACCATGAACAAGCCGGACACGATCATTTACGTTCGTGGCGATGCGGCGGCAAATTGGGACGGCATTGCCCAAGTTTTGGCGGAATTGCAGGCTAATGGTTTTAGCAAGGTCGGCATCGTGACCGACACCAAAGCCAGCACTGAGCCGGAAAAGAAGAAGTCGAATTAGCGTTATGAATTTTCTGACCGAGAAACTTGGCTTCGAACCTGAGCTCAACCAAGGCCTGATCGCCTCGGTGGTCTTTCATATCACGCTGTTCTTGTTCGCCTGGTTCGGCGTGCCGCATTTGTTTCAGGATGACTTCATCGAGCAGCCGATGGGACTGAAAGGTGCGCTGATCTCCGATATCACGGCGGCACCCAAAGTCGACAAAGCATCAAACAAACTGACCGAAAAGCCGAAGAAGACTCAGAAGGTCGAGCCACCCAAGAAGGAAGCCAAACCGGCTGCTGCGAAGGAGAATCCGAAACCCGCCGCCGCACCGCCGCCGCCTGCGCCGGAGGAAGTGGCGGTCGCCATGCCGGACAAGGATAAGCCCATCGAGAAGAAGCCCGAGGAAAAAAAGCCGGAAGAGAAGAAGGTCGAGGAAAAGCCCAAGAAGAAGCCGGAAGAAAAGAAGAAGAAACCGACCAAAAAGGATACCAACGAACTCGACAGTCTGCTTGCCAGCGTCTTGCAGGATCAGGCTGCGGAACCTACCCCGGAGAAGCCGGAGAAGAAGGCCGCACCCGCACCGGACGAACCGAGCGAGGGCCCCCAAACCCCGGAACTGTCGGCGGTCGCGCTGAGCGCTTCCGACGCCGACAATATCGGCCAGCAGATTGGCTCGAATTGGGCAGTGGACGTTGGCGCGTTGCCGGACCCCACGCAATACATCGCCATGGTGCGGGTCAAGTTCGACGGGCAGGGCACGGTTCTGTCGGTCGATTATCTGGAAAAGGGGCGCATGAGTGATCCCAAATACCGCATGGTGGCCGAATCCTGCCGGCGGGCCTTTTTCATTACGCAACGTGTCCAGTTCCCCCCTGGGAAGGAGCAACCGGTCATTACTTTTGGCTGTGACCCGCAATATGCGAACTGATTCGAGCTGCGGATGGTGCAGGGCAGAACCAAAGTCGCCCTCGCGTGTTTGTCAGATGCACCAGAAGGAAAACCGGGTTAGTAATGAAATATTGAGTGCATTTGCAGACACAGAATGAGATTTGATATCACAGAATTGACCTAGTCCCGAGGTAAAGAGGCTGGTGTCTTTACACGAGAGATCATGAGGCAGAATCGATGATGCAAGGTTTGAGGCATGTTGTCCGCAGTGCAGCAATCGCGCTCGCTGTGCTGGTTGCGCCCGTTTCCGCCATGGCGGAACCCACGATCATCATCAGCCCCGGCAAAGCGCCAGAGCCGATGCCGATCGCGGTGCCTGATTTTTATGGCGCATCGCCCAACGATGGGCAGGTAGCGCGGGACATGGCTGCTGTCATCGCCGCCGACCTTGAACGCTCAGGCCTTTTCGCGCCGATCGACAAGAAGGCATTCATTCAGGATTCTGCTTCGTTGCAGCAGGCGCCGCGCTTCCAGGATTGGCGCCTGATCAACGCCCAAGCTCTGGTGGCCGGCAATGTGACGTCGCAAGCCAATGGCCAGATCTCGGTCCAGTTCCGTCTGTGGGACGTGTTCGGCGAACAGCAGATGTCTGGCTTCCAGTACAACTCCGCCACCAATAACTGGCGCCGCGTCGCACACAAGATTGCCGACGAAGTCTATAAGCGGATCACGGGCGAAGAAGGCTATTTCGATACGCGTATCGTCTATGTTTCGGAAACCGGGCCCAAATCGAACCGCGTCAAGCGCCTCGCCATCATGGACCAGGACGGCGAGAACCATAAGATCTCACCAAAGGCGATGTGTTGGTGCTGACGCCGCGCTTCTCGCCGGCGGCGCAGGACATCACCTACATGTCCTATTACGGCAACAAGCCGCGCGTCTATCTCTTCAACATCGACAGCGGCCAGCAGGAAGTGCTGGGCGATTTCCCCGGCATGACCTTCGCGCCGCGCTTTTCGCCGGATGGCTCCAAGGTCATCATGAGCATGGCGCAATCGGGCAACACGGATATCTATGTCATGGACATCCGCACCCGCCGCACCCAGCGCATCACCAACACGCCGGGTATCGATACGGCGCCGAGCTATTCGCCCGATGGCGGCCAGATCACCTTCGAGAGCGATCGTGGCGGGTCACAGCAGATCTATGTGATGGGTGCTGACGGCTCCGGCCCGCGCCGGGTCAGCAAGGGGCAGGGGCGCTACGGTACCCCGGTCTGGTCTCCGCGAGGTGATCTTATTGCGTTTACCCGCATGTTCCAGGGCAGCTTTTACGTAGGTGTCATGCGCCCGGATGGGTCGGGCGAGCGGATGCTGTCCCAGGGCTGGCTGGTGGAAGGTCCGACCTGGGCGCCCAATGGTCGTGTCCTGGCCTTTTTCAAGCAGGAGCCCAATGGCAAGACCCAGCTCCACAGCATCGACCTGACCGGCTATAACGAGCGTGTCATGAAAACACCACTGGACGGCTCGGATCCTGCATGGTCGCCCTTGCTTGGGAATCAATAATGATCTATGTTCCGCCTCGATTCTAGGGTCAAATCGACCCCGGAATACCTTGATTCAGCGCGGAAATTAAGGCTACGGCAGTTCGACGATCCACAGTCGGGGGTTGGACGGGGGAAATGCACGGGCCAAGAACGGACAAAAGAGGAAACTAAAAATGCGTCTTTCGATCTTGTCGGCCCTGGCTGCGGCCGCTCTCCTGGCAGCCTGTTCGTCGGACGTGCCGGTGAACGATGCTGGCGGCGCCGGTGCAGGCACCACGGCTTCGACTGCTGACAGCTCCGGCATTGCCGGCGCTGCGGTCCCGGGTTCGCCCGAGGACTTCAACCAGAACGTCGGTAACACCGTTTACTTCGATCTCGACAGCTACAGCCTGAGCTCAGACGCTCAGAGCCAGTTGCAGCGTCAGGCTGCCTGGCTGCAGCAGTACCCGGCTCGTACCCTGACGGTCGAAGGCCATGCCGACGAGCGCGGCACCCGTGAGTACAACCTCGCCCTCGGCGAGCGTCGTGCGAACTCGGTTGCCAACTACCTCGTCGCTCTCGGCGTCGACAAGGCGCGCCTCAGCACCATCTCCTACGGCAAAGAGCGTCCGCTCTGCACCGAGAGCGATGAGTCCTGCTGGTCGCAGAACCGTCGTGGCGTCAGCGCCATCAACCCGTAACTCGGCTTACTAGCCAGTAACGGGGCGTCATATTCGCCGGCCTGGAGAAATCCAGGCCGGCGTTTTTGTTTTTGGGAATGGTGTTTTCCCCGACTTCGTGCGAATTCCGCCGCAATCCCGCCCCACTTGCCGCCGAGTTTACCTCTGTTGATGTTTTTCAACCTAAAGAGGGGACTCTCAATGCTACGAAACAGTGTCGGCAACTGGCGCTTCATGATGGCGGCCGCGGCGATGATGGGTTTGGCTGCGTGCGGAAATGACGCCGGCAAGGTGCAAACCACCACCGACCCCGTCCAGGCAAACCCAGCGCCAGTCGTCGAAAATTCGCCCCAGGGCGTGCTCCCAGGCAGCGATCTGGAGTTCAGCCAGGTTGTGGGAGATACGGTCCTGTTTGCGACCGATGCCTATGATCTGGCCTCCGAGGCCCAGTCGACGCTGCAGAGGCAGGCCGCTTGGCTTCTGCAATACCCGGCACGGACGGCCGTCATCCAGGGTCATGCGGATGAGCGTGGCACGCGGGAATACAATCTGGCCCTGGGTGAGCGTCGCGCCAACTCCGTGCGGGCCTACCTGGTTGCGCTGGGCGTCGACGCAATGCGCCTCCAGACCGTCTCATTCGGCAAGGAACAGCCCCTCTGCGGTGAAGCCAGCGAAGCCTGCTGGCAGGGGAACCGCCGCGCCACCACCGCGTTAAATCCCTGACCGACGGATCGGTCCTCGGGCAAAGGGTCGGCAATGCCTGGGCAAGCGATTGCCCAGGCTTGCTTTTCACCGAGTCCCTTTGGCATTGTCAGCTCGCAATTTTGTGACCGAGCTGGCCCGGCTGCGCCTTAATTCCGCCCGGATCGGTGTCGACCATGGACAATGCCGAGAACCGGGAACGAGAGCGATGAGGATGAACCGCGTGACATTTGCCCAAGGTATCAAATTTGCCGCCTTCGCCGGCCTGCTGGCCCTTGCGCCGGTTGCTGCGGCCCAGGCGGACGAGGTCGACGATCTGCGCGCCGAGCTGCAACAGTTAAAGCAGCAGGTAACGTTCCTCGAAAATCAGATGCCCAAGGGCGGCGCGGCGGTGGCCGGTGGCGGTACGCTGGCGGCGCAGACCGAAGTCCGCTTCCAGCAATATGACCAGCAGATGAGCCAGATGACTGGCCAGATCGAGCAGTTGGAACTCAAGATCAACGATATCGCCGACAAGTTCGAGCGGATGCAGAAGGACACGGAGTTCCGCCTCTCAGAGTTGGAGCGCAACAGCGCCGGGGGTGCCGCGACGTCGCCCATGGCGGCGGCTGACGGCACCATGCCGGTCGAAAGTGCAACCGCGGCGCCGGCGGCACCGGTCGACCCAGGCGCACCCCCGCAGCCGACCCAGCCCGGGGTCCTGGGGACCCTGTCCACTGACCAGATGCAGAATCTGCCCCAGGCGCCCGCTGGCGCCGCCGAACAAGCTGCGGCAGGCGCCGCCGCCTCAGTCGTGCTGCCCGGCGATACGCCGCAACAGCAATATGACTATGCAACCGGTCTCGTTCAGCGCGGTGCTTATGCTGAAGCGGAACTCGCGCTCAAATCCTTCGTCGTCGAACATCCGAAGGACCCGCTGGCAGGCAACGCGCAATACTGGCTCGGCGAGACCTATTACGTGCGCAGCGATTTCAAGAATGCGGCGGTTGCCTTTGCCGAGGGCTATCAGAAATATCCCAAGAGCTCCAAGGCGGCCGACAATCTGCTGAAACTCGGCATGTCTCTGGGGCAGACCGGACGCAACCCGGATGCCTGCACCGCTTTCCGGCAGCTCGATAAGCAGTTTCCTGACGCGTCGCAGGCGATCCGGGATCGGGCCGCGCCTGCGAAGCAACGCTACAAGTGCAACTAGGCAGCCCGGCCTTAGGGGATTCAGCGCTTGGGGATAGTTCAGAACCAGCACCACCGGACCTGACGACTGCCCAAATGGGCGCGTTGATGGCGGCCTGTGGCCCGTTCGAAGCAAAGCCACATGTGGCGGTTGGCGTGTCGGGCGGGTCCGACAGTATGGCGCTGATGCTGTTGTTGGCCGATTGGGTGCGCGGGCAGGGTGGCAAGTTGACGGCCCTTACTGTCGACCATGGCCTGCGGCCGGAGGCGGCAAACGAAGCCCGGACAGTTGCTGGATGGGCTGCAAAAGCCGGAATCGATCATCGCACCCTGGCCTGGACCGGGATCAAGCCGGGCACCGCAGTCCAGGCGGCAGCGCGCGAGGCGCGCTATGAGCTGATGGGGGCCTGGTGCCGAGAAAACGAGGTCCTGCACCTGGCGACGGCGCATCAGCAGGATGACCAGCGCGAGACGGTCGCCATGCGCCGGGCGCGCGGCGGTCCCGACCAATTCGGTTCAGCCGGTATCAGCTCGGTCAGCACCCGCCGCGGTGTTCGCTTGCTGCGGCCGCTGCTGCCGGTAACCGGTGCGACGTTGAAATCCTATCTCCAGTCGCGCCACCAGTGCTGGCTCGAAGATCCCAGCAATCGTCACGAGCACTATGAGAGAATTCGCTGGCGAAGAGGCATTGAAGGGCCATTGCCGACCAATGGCGAAATCCTCGCCTGGGGGGAAGCCCGCCGCGAAGCAGAGCGAGAGGTGGCCGGCCTCCTCGCCAGATCCGTCTCGGTTCACGCCGCCGGGTTTGCCTTGATCGACGTCGCGGCCTGGGCGGGCAGCAATCCCGCTATCCTTCACCGAGCCCTGGGGCAGGTCGTGGCGACGATCGCCGGCAGAGATTATTTGCCCGCGCGAGCCCCCCTCGACCGTGCCGTCCAGAAGCTACTTGCTGGGCAATGTGGTCTCAGTCTGGGAGGGACGCTGATCTCCATTTGGCGGGGGCAGGGGTTGATCTGCCGGGAAGCGGCAGCCGTCACTGACAGCATGGCCATCGTAGGACCTCAGCAGTTTATCTGGGACCGGCGCTTCCTGATGACGATATCCGGCGACCGGCCGGCAGGTCGGATTGAAGTCCTGGGCGAAAGAGGGGTAGCCGAGATCGGCCAAACGGGCCATTTCCGCGCAAACCCTATGGATATTCCAGCGCTCGTTCGACCCTCGCTGGCGGCAATCTGGGCTGCGACAGGTCGTCTCAGTGCCGTTCCCCATCTCGGTTTCGATCCGTATGGGGAAGGATTGCGTGCGCAATTCCGCTTTCGGCCACATTATTCAGTGACATCAAGCGGCTTTACAGTTGCGTATGGGTGGCCGCACACTATCTAAGTACGGATGAAGCGTCGGATTTTTACCAACTGATGGCAGTGTTCGGCAGGTACCCGGCCAGCCTCAGTCCCCAAAACCGACCTTGAGACCTAACGAGGGATAAAGATTGTGAATTGGGGTAAAAACCTGATGATCTGGGTGGCGATCGGCTTGTTGCTGGTTGTCCTTTTTCAAATGTTCGGCGACGCCACGTCACGTACGCAGCAATCCCAGCTCGCTTATTCGGATTTCCTCGACAAGGTAAACGAAGGCGAGATCGCCGACGTGACCATCCGCGGCCCCGAAGTGTCCGGCCACACCAATGACAGGCAGGCTTTCTCGACCTATGCCCCGGAAGATCCGAAGCTGGTCGAGATGTTGGCGGCCAAGGGTGTTAAGATAACCGCCGCCCCGCAGGACGACGGCACCAGCCCCTTGATGCAGATTTTGATCAGCTGGGCACCCCTCATCATCATTGTCGGTATCTGGGTTTTCTTCATGCGCCAGATGCAGGGACAGGGCGGCAAGGCGATGGGCTTCGGCAAATCGCGCGCCAAGCTGCTCACCGAGCGCACAGGTCGCGTGACTTTCGAAGACGTCGCCGGCATCGAGGAAGCCAAGTCGGAGCTGGAGGAGATTGTCGAATTTCTGAAGGACCCGCAAAAGTTCCAGCGCCTCGGCGGCAAGATTCCCAAAGGCTGCTTGCTGGTCGGCCCTCCGGGTACCGGTAAGACGCTGCTCGCCCGCGCCATCGCCGGCGAGGCCAATGTGCCGTTCTTCACGATCTCGGGTTCCGATTTCGTCGAAATGTTCGTCGGCGTCGGCGCATCCCGAGTCCGTGACATGTTCGAGCAGGGGAAGAAAAATGCTCCCTGCATCATCTTCATCGACGAGATCGACGCGGTCGGTCGTCATCGTGGCGCTGGTCTTGGCGGCGGCAATGACGAGCGCGAGCAGACCTTGAACCAGATGCTGGTCGAGATGGATGGCTTCGATGCCAATGAAGGCGTCATCATCATCGCCGCGACCAACCGTCCTGACGTGCTCGACCCTGCCTTGCTGCGTCCGGGTCGCTTCGACAGGCAGATCACCGTGCCGAACCCCGACATCAATGGCCGCGACCAGATATTGAAAGTGCATATGCGCAAGGTGCCGTTGGGTCCCGATGTGGACTCACGCGTCATCGCACGCGGCACTCCTGGTTTCTCGGGTGCGGATCTTGCCAACCTGGTCAATGAAGCGGCCTTGATGGCGGCCCGTTTCGGCAAGCGTGTCGTGACCATGGCCGATTTCGAACACGCGAAAGACCGTGTGATGATGGGCAGCGAACGCCGTTCGATGGTCATGTCGCCGGAGGGGAAGCTGGCGACCGCCTATCACGAAGCCGGCCACGCGATCATCAATCTGGAAGTGCCGGAGGCAGATCCGCTGCACAAGGTGACGATCATTCCGCGCGGTCGTGCGTTGGGCCTCACCATGTCGCTGCCGGAAAAGGACCGTTACAGCATTTCGAAAACTTGGATGGAAAGCCGTATTGCCATCTGCTTTGGCGGTCGAATTGCCGAGCAGCTGATCTATGGCGAAGAGCATCTCAATACGGGAGCCTCGAACGATATCCTGCAGGCCACCGAAATGGCCCGCCGCATGGTCACCGAGTTCGGCATGAGCGAGAAGTTGGGGCCGTTGCGGTACTCTGATGGTGAGCAGGAAGTGTTCCTGGGCTACTCGATGGGGCAGCAGCGCAAGAGCATGTCTGGCGAGACCATGAAGATGATCGACCAGGAAGTTCGTCGTATCGTCGAAACAGGTGAGAAGAAGGCGCGTGAGCTGCTGACGCGCTATCTCGATGGCCTGCACACGGTAGCCAAGGCGCTGGTCGAATTCGAGACACTGACCGGTGATGAAGTCCGCGCCTTGTTGAATGGCGAGACCATCCGCCAGGATACCGGGCATGGTGGCAGTGCAGCTGCCGCAGTGAAGCCGCGTTCGTCGATCCCGACCAGCGGTGGGGCGGTAAGCCGTCGGAAGCCCCGCTTGACCAGCGGGGCTTCTGTTATCTGGGGGAAAGTATGACCGGGCCTTATCTGATCCCGACGGGCTTGATGACCGGGAAGGCGGCCGCACGCGCCATGGGGGCAGGGCATGGATTGCCCCTCGCGGGTGGGTCGATTGCCTTTTCGGGCGTAGAACTGGCGGATCGCGGGGCGGACGGCTCGGGTGTCCGGCGGCCGGTGCTTTTGCCCAAGGTCCCGGCAACTCTGCTGGCACCCTTTACGGCGCCGCGAAAGAGTTGGGCCGGCTTCGACCTCAAGCGTCCGCTGCTCATGGGCATTGTGAATGTCACCCCCGACAGTTTTTCGGATGGCGGTGATTTTTCAGACACCGAGGCAGCGATCGAGCGTGGCGTCGCCCTTACCAGGGCAGGGGCCGACATTCTCGATATCGGTGGCGAATCGACCCGTCCAGGGTCGGCACCGGTTTCGGTGGACGAGGAGATGCGGCGCGTCATCCCGGTGATCCGGGCGCTGGCGGAGAAGGGGCTGTGTGTTTCGGTCGATACGCGCCATGCCGCGGTCATGACAGAGGCCGTGACTGCCGGCGCCCGTATCATCAATGATGTGACAGCTCTGACCGGCGATGTGGACAGTGAACGGGTGGCAGCCCGATCGGGTGCTGCAATCGTTCTCATGCATATGCTGGGTGAGCCTCAAACCATGCAGGCCAACCCTGTCTACGCGGATGCCACCCTGGACCTCATCGACTATTTCGCTGCCCGCTTGTCGCGGCTTGGCGAACTGGGTGTCGACCGCGCCAGAATCTCGCTGGATCCAGGTATCGGCTTCGGCAAAAAGACCCGCACAACCTGCTGATCCTGAATGAACTGGCAGCGTTCCACGGCTTTGGCTGCCCGATTACGCTGGGCGTCTCCAGGAAGAGCTTCATCGGCCGGCTCTCGCGGGGCGAGGCGCCAAAGGACCGATTGGCCGGGTCGGTCACCATTGCCGCCCTGGGTCTGGCGCAGGGGGTGCAGATCGTCCGAGTTCATGATGTGCCCGAAACCTTCCAGGCCAGAGCCATGCTGGCTGCCCTTGAGATCGTTTGATATGAAGGCTGCAAGCAGTAAAGTGAAAGTACCGCAGAGATTCTCGAGGCTGGCCAGATCATGACCCGTAAACTATTCGGCACAGATGGGGTGCGCGGCCTGGCCAATGCCGAGCCGATCATCGCCATGACCGCCTTGCGCCTGTCATTGGCCGCTGGAGCGCATTTCACGCGTGGCGGCCATCGGCACAGAGTCATCATCGGCAAGGACACGCGGCTTTCCGGCTACATGCTGGAAACAGCGCTGACCTCCGGTTTCCTCTCAATGGGAATGGACGTCATGCTGCTGGGGCCGCTGCCGACCCCGGCCGTGGCCATGCTGACCCGTTCGATGCGGGCCGATCTCGGTGTCATGATCTCCGCGTCGCACAATCCTTATGAAGACAATGGCATCAAACTGTTCGGGCCGGATGGTTACAAACTGTCCGACGATATCGAGGCGGAAATCGAAAGCCGGATGTTTGGAGCCGGCTTTGACGCATCGGTAGGGCTGGCGCCGTCAGCACAATTGGGCCGCGCCAAACGCATCGATGATGCGCAGGGTCGCTACATCGAATTTGTGAAGTCGAGCTTCCCCAAGGGGCTCAGCCTGGAAGGCATGCGTGTCGTGGTCGATTGCGCCAATGGTGCCGCCTACAAGGTCGCGCCGACAGTGCTGTGGGAGTTGGGTGCCGACGTGGTGGCGATTGCCAACGAGCCGAACGGCACCAATATCAACGCAGCCTGCGGGGCGGTGCATACCGAACGCCTCTGCGGTCAGGTAAGGGCTAGCGGCGCGCATCTCGGCATTGCTTTGGATGGTGACGCCGACCGGGTAATCGTGGTTGACGAAACAGGTACGGTCATCGATGGCGACCAGTTGATGGGCCTGATTGCTGAAAGCTGGCAGAGCGCGGGGCGCCTGGCTGGGGATGGCATTGCGGCGACGGTCATGTCCAATCTCGGCCTTGAGCGCCATTTGGCAAGGCTTGACCTCAAACTGCATCGGACCTCGGTGGGCGATCGCTATGTCGTGGAGGCGATGCGTCGACTTGGCCTCAACATCGGCGGCGAGCAATCCGGCCATATCATTCTCAGCGACTTTGCCACCACCGGTGACGGCCTGATGGCCGCCCTGCAGGTGTTGGCGGTTCTGATCAAGGCGGATCGGCCGGCCAGCGAAGCTGGCCGCGTCTTTGCGCCGTTACCGCAACTCCTCAAGAATGTGCGCTACCAGCAGGGTGCGAACCCACCACTGGAACAGGCACGGGTGAAGGACGCCATTGCGGCCGGCGAGGCGGCGCTCAACGGCTGTGGCCGACTGCTCATCCGGAAATCCGGCACCGAGACTCTCATCCGCGTGATGGCGGAGGGTGAGGACAGGAAGCTGGTTGCCCGCGTCGTCGACGATATTGTCGAAGCCGTCGAAGCCGCGACCAGGTAATCAAGATCACGAAACAATCGCCACGTAGAGGAAAAGAGATGGCCAACCGTTTGCTGCACACGATGATCCTCGTCATGGATATGGACAAGTCGATCGACTTCTACACGCGTCATCTCGGCATGAAGCTGCTGCGCCGCAAGGACTATCCATCGGGCGAATTCACCTTGGCCTTTGTCGGCTATGGTGACGAGGGCGATCACGCGGTGATCGAGCTCACGCATAATTGGGGTCGCAAGGAACCCTATGAAATCGGCACCGCTTTTGGCCATCTTGCGATCGGCGTGGAGGATATCTACGGCACCTGCGACAAGCTCGCCAAGGAAGGCGTCAAAATTCCGCGCCCAGCCGGTCCGATGGCGCATGGTGGCTCGGTGATCGCCTTCGTGGAAGATCCCGATGGATACAAGATCGAGTTGGTCCAGAAGTAACCTGGCCTAAATGAAAAGAAGGGCGGCACTTTGTGGTGCCGCCCTTTTATCTTGGCCCAAGCAGCTTTATTTCCGCTGCTTCATCGGCACATAGGGTCGCTCGCCATAGCCGGTATAAAGCTGGCGCGGGCGGCCGATGCGCTGGGTGGGATCTTCGATCATCTCTTTCCATTGCGCGACCCAGCCCACGGTCCGCGCAACGGCAAACAGCACGGTGAACATCGAGGTCGGGAAGCCGATGGCTTGGAGAATGATGCCCGAATAGAAATCGACGTTCGGATAGAGCTTGTGCGAGATGAAGTAATCGTCCGAAAGGGCGATTTTTTCCAACTCCATGGCGAGTTGCAGCAACGGATCGTTGCGCTTGCCCAGGGCATCCAGCACCTCGTGGCAGGATTTCCGCATCACCGATGCGCGCGGATCATAGTTCTTGTAGACGCGATGGCCGAAGCCCATGAGGCGTGTGTTGTCCTGCTTCGACTTAACCTTCCCGATATAGTCCTTGATGTTGTCCTTGTGGCCGATCTCGGCCAGCATTTTCAAGACGGCCTCATTGGCACCGCCATGGGCCGGACCCCAAAGGCAGGCAATCCCGGCCGCAATGCAGGCGAACGGATTGGCGCCCGAGGACCCCGCCATGCGCACCGTCGAGGTCGAGGCATTCTGCTCGTGATCGGCATGGAGGATGAAGATCTTGTCCATGGCTTTCGCCACGACCGGGTCGATCTTGTATTCCTCGGCCGGCACCGCGAACGTCATGCGCAGGAAGTTCTCGGCGTAGGACAGGTTGTTCTGCGGGTAAACGAAGGGTTGGCCCACCGAGTATTTATAGGCCATGGCGGCGATGGTCGGCACCTTGGCGATCAGTCGGTGCGAGGCGATCATGCGCTGGCGCGGGTCATGGATATCCGTACTGTCGTGATAGAAGGCGGACAGGGCGCCGACGACGCCGACCATGACCGCCATCGGATGCGCATCGCGGCGGAAGCCTGAAAAGAAGCGGGCGATCTGCTCATGCAGCATCGTGTGATAGGTAATATTCTTCTCGAACTCGACCTTCTGCTTGGCGGTCGGCAATTCGCCTTCCAGCAGCAGATAGCAGACTTCCATGAAGTCGCTGTTTTCCGCGAGGTCCTCGATCTTGTAGCCGCGATGGGTGAGGACGCCGACGTCGCCATCGATATAGGTGATGGCAGACTGCGTGGATCCCGTCGACCCGTAGCCGGGGTCATAAGTGAACAGGCCCTGTTCACCATAGAGCTTCCGGATGTCGACAACGTCCGGACCGACCGTGCCCTTGAGGATCGGTAGTTCGAAATTCTTGCCGTTGCGGCTGTCTTTGACGGCAACCGATGCATAGGCCTTCGGCGCCGACGGTTTGATTCCGCTGTCGACTGTCTTTGAGCGCGGCTTGGCCGATTTGGCCGCGACCTTGGCGACCGTCTTTGCCTTTGCTGCGATGTTTTTCTTCTTGCTCGTCTTGCCAGCCATATCGCTTCCCTTCGTCGAATCCGGGGCCGTTCGACGCGGGCGCGCGAACGGGAAACCGCAGGTGTTGCTGCAGATGCTAATGCCAATAAGGTTAACGGATGGTGACGCTTCTGTCATCTGGCGTAAAATCACTATTCTACCGCCCAGTTGGCACCAGCCTCCCCATTGATCCGTAACGGAAAACCCACACACCTGGGGGGAAGCGGGGGGCTTTTCAATTTGGTCGAAAGCCGCAAGACTTGAACCATGTTGCGGATTGAAAACCTGGTTTTCGACTATCCGGGCCATCGTGCCTTGGACAACGTGTCGCTTGAGCTTGGCGTTGGCTCGATCACGGCTCTCGTCGGGCCTAACGGCGCCGGGAAGTCGACCTTGATGCGGATCTGCGCCGCTCTCGATCAGCCTTTCTCCGGCTCTGTCTTTCTCGATGATCTTGATGTTCACGAAGATCCGCGCGGCGCGCATCGGCGCATGGGGTTTCTGCCGGATTTCTTCGGGCTCTATGATGAACTCACGGTGTCGCAATGCCTGTCGTATCGCGCCGCCTCGCAAGGTGTGCCTGCCGCGCGACGCAAAGCCGTCGTCGACTCGGCCGCCGAACGCCTCGAGATCGCTGATCGGCTGGAGCAGAAAGCTGGTTCCCTGTCGCGCGGCTTGCGTCAGCGGCTGGCTATTGCCCAAGCGGTTCTGCACGAGCCGCGCTTTCTGATGCTCGACGAGCCGGCCGCCGGTCTTGATCCATCGGCGCGCATTGGGCTGTCCGGGGTTTTGCGTGCCTTGGCGCGGGACGGGATGACCATCCTGGTGTCGTCTCATATCCTGGCGGAACTGGAAGACTACTCGACCCATATCCTCATGCTGAAGCAGGGACGGGTGGTGGACCACGCACCGCTGACGACGATGGGGGCAGTCACGGGTCGGCGCATCGAAATCCGCCTGGATTTTGCCCGCGTGGTGCCTGACCTGCGTTTGCGCCTGATTGCCGTCGCGGGCGTTGAAGTGGTGAGTTGCGGGATTGACGAGGCCATTGTGATGTCGGATCCCAATCCCGCCGAACGCGCGACAATGCTGGCAGCGGTTCTCGCTGCCGGGTTGCCATTGGCATCATTCTCGCCCGAGCGGCGCAGCCTGCAGGACATCTACCTGGCACGCATGAAGGCCGTGGCAGAGCGACCGCCCTTGCGACTGGTTGGTCCGCAATGAGCCTGGATCTGAACCCTGAGTTCCAGCGAAACCTGTGGCTGCATCTCGGCTGGCAGCGGATGATGGCTGCTTTCATTGTCGGCGTGACGATCGCCTATGCCATCTTCCTGGTCAGCGACTACGACAAGGTTTCCTATGCCGCAAATCTCATTTCAACCATGGTGCTCGGCATGTGGGGGCCACGCCGGGCGGCAGATTCGCTGGCTGAAGAGGTCGCCGGTGGGACCTGGGAATCCCAACGCATGTCCGGCCTTTCCGCCTGGTCGATGACCTGGGGCAAGCTTGTCGGTGGTTGCAGCTTCGTCTGGTATTGCGGGCTTCTTGCCTTGGCGATCTACATCTTCGCCGGCATCAAGCTTGGCTTTCCGGCGGGACGTGCCGGGAATTTCTGGCTTGGCATCTATCTTGTCCTGGTCGGTGCCTGCCTCGCCCACGCTGTCGCCTTGGCCGTTGCCCTGGTGCGCTTGCGCAAGACGGTGCAGTACCGCCGCCTGACCATCACCCTGGCGCAGACCTGCGGCCTCGTTGTCTATCTCGCCGTAAGCGGCGTTGGAACGGCGCCGGTGCTGGACGAAAGCAGCTTTTCTCCAGGTTCCGGTTATGTCTTTGACAGCGCTTATTCCTGGCCGTTGATCCGGGCAGCTTGGAACCCTCTTCGTGATCTGGGCCATTGCCGCCGTGTTCCGCCTGATGCGGAGCGAATTGCAGTATCGAGCCTGGCCGTGGTTGTGGAGCCTCTTTCTGGTGTTTTGTGCCGTCCTCGCCGCCGCCATCGCGCCTTGGCCGGGGGGCGGTGCAGTAGGGGCCTCATTGCCGGTTCTTGTCACGATGATAGCCTTGACTTATCTCGCTGCCCTCGCTGATCGTCGCGATCCAATCCGATATCGCTCGGGCCTGTTGGCCCTGCGCCGGGGGGACCTGGGCCGGGCAGTGGCTGAATTGCCCTGGTGGCTGATCAGTTATGTGGCGGTGCTCCTGGCAGCAGCTTTCTGCTTTGCCGCGCTGGCAACAATGGGAACGGGTGATTGGCCCAGCAGTCTGTCGGAGCTTCTGCTGCGCCTGCAATTGCTCTCATTCGACCACCTCACCGAGACGATTGTGCTGGTGCTGCTGTTTATGACGCGCGATCTGATCGTGCTGCTCTGGCTCAGCTTCGGCAGCTGGCGCAACCGCTCGGACATAACCTGGCTGGTCTATCTGGCTCTGATTTATTGGCCCATCGGCATCATTCTGATCTTTGCCGGTTATGTCGACTTTATCACCCTGGTGCTGCCTGTCGCGGGCGAGAACGTGGTGTGGAGTTTCGGCCCGATCATCATTCAGGTCACCGTTCTGGGCGTCATGCTGCAACAGCGTTGGCGGCAGGCCACGCGCGGTGGTGTATTGGCATAGTCCGCGTCCCACATATCGGCCATGGACACTCAGACTTTATCCCTGTCATACTAGCGTCAAATAAGAAGTCGCTCATGGGTGAGGCTGGTTGTGTCGCGGGTGATGGCGCGTCCATATTTGTTGCTCTCTCCGGCAATTCTCTCGCTGGCGCTGCTGATGGTGGCGCCGGTGGTGTTTGTGCTGATCTATTCCTTCTGGCTGCGGACGGCCGAGGGGTTGGATGTGCCGGCCTTCCAGTTTGGCAATTGGGTCAATTTCTTCACCGACGGCTTCTATTGGCGGGCCCTGGCGAGCACCTTCAAGACGGCCCTAATCACGACGGTAATCTGCATTCTCCTTGGCTATCCCACGGCCTATTTCCTGGCGCGCGCCCAGATCAGGAACCGCGGCTTGCTTCTGTTCCTGATGTTCCTGCCGTTCTGGGTGTCCTACATCATCCGCACGATGTCCTGGATCAACGTTCTGGGGAAGAACGGCTTCGTCAACGCGGTGCTGGTGGGATCGGGTCTGATCGATGAGCCGATGAAGCTCCTCTACAACGATTTCTCGGTGATCATGGGGCTGGTCTATTTCATGCTCCCTTACATGATCATCAACGTCTATGTCAGCCTCGACGGGATCGACCGCAATCTTGAATCAGCGGCGCGCGTACTGGGTTGCACGCCTTGGCAGAGCTTCAGGGAAGTGACGCTGCCGTTGTCGCTACCCGGCCTTGGTGCTGGCTCACTCCTTTGCTTTGTCCTCGCCGCAGGGTCCTATGTGACGCCGCGCCTGCTGGGCGGCACGGACACCCTGTTCTTTCCGGATCTCATCTACGAAGCCATCATCTCACAGCTTGATTGGCCATTCGGCGCGGTCCTTTCCATCGTCATGCTCCTGGCATTGGGCCTGGTAATTGCCGTCTACAACAGGTTCATGAACTTGTCGGACGTCTATCGGAGTTTCGCGCGATGAGCGCCGCCGCTCCTCGCGCGAATTCTCGCCCGCCGCGGGAGGGGGCCTTTGGCTGGGCTTTGCTGAGGTTGTGCTCGATCGCTGTCTACATCTTTATGTTCGCCCCAATCGTCGTTGTGATCTTGCTCGCGTTCAATTCGTCGCGTAGCGGTGCTTTTCCGATGGAGGGGTTCAGCTTGCAATGGTTTGGCAAACTCTTTGCCAATGATTCCATAGTCGAGGCCTTCAAGACCTCACTCATTCTTGCCGCGACGTCTTCGGCCTTGGCCACCGTTATAGGCGTTATGGCTGCGCTGGCGCTGGTGCGCTATGACTTCCGCGGCAAGGAAGGTATCCAGACATTCCTCTCGCTGCCCTTGCTGATGCCGGAAGTGGTGATGGGCGTCGCATTGCTGATGTTCCTCAAGTTCCTCAGCATGCCACGCAGCTTTGCCGTCCTGCTGCTCGGCCATACCGTGCTGTCGCTGCCCTATGTCGTGTTGCTGGTGCAGGCGCGACTTGTCGGGCTGCGGTCGAGTTATGAGGAGGCCGCCTGGACCTTGGGCGCCAACCGTATCCAGACGTTCTTCGAGGTGACCCTGCCGTTGATATCGCCGGCCATCGTCGGCGGCTTCCTCTTTGCGGCAACCTTGAGCTTTGACAACATTACCGCGACCCTGTTCTGGAAGAAGCCCGGAATCGAGACGGTGCCGACAAAGATCTTTGCCATGCTGCGCACCTCGGTCAGTCCCGAGATCAACGCACTGGGTGCCGTGATGATTGTCATTACCATCCTGCTGCCGCTGATCGGCGGCTACATGGTGCGCCGTTTTGCCAAAGCTAGGTGAGAGTTGTTCAACGAGGCATTTTTCTTAACCCTGGGAGGAAAGCATGAAGAAGTTGACGGACCAAAAGCGCTATGAGCGGCTGCTCGCAGCCGTACAAAGTGGCGATATCGATCGCCGTTCGTTGCTGCGTATCATCGGTGCGACCGCCGCTGCGGTTGGCGTGACTGGCGGGCCAATGGGCCTGCTGACGCGCAAGGCGATGGCAGCGGGTGTCGAGTCCATCCGCTTCGATGGTTGGGGCGGGATCGTCTCAGAGGCATTCCACAACAATGCCTTCCCGCAGTTCACCGAGAAGACCGGGACCAAGGTGGTCGAGGGCGAGTTCGGTGATACCGACGAGTTCATCTCGCTGGTCAAGGCATCGCAGCCCGGTGAATACAACGTGTTCCTGGTGAGCGGCGTCTACGATTATTTCCGCTTCATCAAGATGGGTCTGGCTGACTTCGTGAACGAGGCCAATATTCCCAACCTCGACAAGCTGCTGCCTGCAACGCTTGCCGCTTTCCGCAATGAAAGCGAAGGCAAGCTCGCGGCCGTGCCCTTTGATTACGGCACGACGGGCATCGCCTATAACCGGAAGTACATCTCGGACGAAGAGGCTCAGGCTGGTCACAAGCTGCTCTGGGACGAGAAGTACAAGGGCAAGATCGGTCTCTATGACGGTTTCCAGACCCGTGCCTGGATGTCCAGCCTCTATACCGGCCAGGATCCGCAGGGGGCGACCGACACGGCGGCGATGTGGGAGGCGACCCGCAAGCAACGTGACCTGGTGCTGAAATACTGGGGTTCGGGGCAGGAATTCATCGACCTCATGTCGAAGGAGGAGATCATTCTGTCCGATGGTTGGTCGGGCCGTGTGGCCTTCCTGCAGCAGAATGGCCATGACATCGGCTTCATCGATACCGCACAGGCGGGCTTCGCCTGGATCGAGGGCCTGATGGTGCTGAAGGGCAGCCCGATGGAAGCGGCCGAGCAGTTGATCAATTTCTGCATCGAGCCCGCAGTTGCCATTGCCATCGCCGAAGGGCAGAACTATCCGCCTTCGCTCGACCCCACCAAGGTGGAACTGACCGAGAAAGTGAAGAAGTTGCCGGGCTTCGACCCCACCGGCAAATTCGATAACTATATCTGGGAAAAGGCGTCCTATTGGTTCGACAACCAGGATGCCTACAAGAAGGAATGGGACCGCATTTCAAAAGGTGCGTAACCATTCGTGACGCCCGGCTGCCCTGGGACGGTGGCAGCCGGGCGTCCAATCTTTTCGCTGGCGGATGGGTCTGATCGAGATGAGTTCTGTTGAACTGAAGGCCGTTGAGAAGCACTTTGCGGGCGGCGTTATCGCCGTGGATGCGATTGATCTCGATGTGCCGGATGGCGCTTTTGTAACGCTTCTTGGGCCCTCGGGCTGCGGCAAGACGACGACCTTGCGCATGGTGGCGGGACTTGAGCACCCGACCGGTGGTGAGATCCTGATCAAGGGAAAGCGCGTCAATGAAACGCCGATCCACCAGCGCAATCTCGGCATGGTGTTCCAGAACTATGCGCTGTTTCCGCACAAATCGATCTTCGACAATGTGGCGTTCGGTCTGAAATATCGCGGTGTCGAGAAGTCGGACATCGCCGTCCGCGTAAGGCGTGCGCTTGATATCGTGCGGCTACCGGGTGTCGAGGAGAGGTTTCCGACGCAATTGTCTGGTGGCCAGCAGCAGCGCATCGCACTCGCGCGGGCCTTGGTGATCGAACCGGATGTGCTGCTGCTTGACGAGCCCTTGTCCGCGCTCGATGCCAATCTGCGCGAGGAGATGCGCGGCGAGATCAAGGCCATCCAGCGCCGCATCGGTGTCACCGCGATCTTCGTCACTCATGACCAGGGTGAAGCCTTGGCCATGTCTGATCTGGTCGTGGTCATGAACAAGGGCAAGATTGAACAACGTGGTGCCCCTGCCGAGGTTTACGAGCATCCGCGTTCAGAATTCGTCGCCAACTTCCTTGGCAATGCGAATTTCCTGCCGGCAATTGTTGTCGCCGTGGCGGGGGGCGGGATCAGCGTCTCACTGGCAGACGGATCTCATCTTGCGGTCGCCGACGCTGCGCGCCCGGTTCAGGCCGGCGAGAAGGTGAATGTCGTCGTGCGCGCCGAGAAGATCCAACTCGATGGCAATGACGCATCCCATGCCTCGGTGCTGAAAGGCACGATCAGCGCGGTCGATTATCTAGGCTCGACCGCCCGCTATGACGTGACGCTGGCTGGTGGCGAAAAGGTCACCACGCTTGCCACCATCCGCGATGGCGCCAGGCGGGTGGGGGATCAGGTATCCCTGTCGATCGCCCCAGAGCATTGCCGCATCCTTTAGGTCTCATTTTTTTCGCCGTTCTCGTTTTGTTGCATAATGCGGGAAAATCCTGTATAGGATGCAGCGAAAGAGTGTAAGCGAAGAGAGGGACTGTGATGGGCTACGACATTGTTTCGCTGATTCCGGCTTTCTGCGCAGCGTTCCTGGGTGAAGGCGACTTCGAGGACGGCGGGATAGTCTTGCGCGACCAGATCAATGTTCCTGCGATGAACTATTCTGTCAGCTCCTTGGAAGAGGTCGACCGCTACCTCGAAGCTGTCCACGAGGTACAAGACCAAATTCCGAACCAGACCTATACAAATACCGTGCTGGCGACCGGCTGCTACGTCGGCGAAGTGATTCGGCGGAACGGCAAAAAAGAATATCGCTGGGTCAATTATGCGGATCATTTCCCTAAGAACCCCTCGCTTATGCCCCTTTTTCCGGAATACCTTGGCACGAGCGCGGTCCTGGTTGCTGCGGACGGGGAGGTGCTTGTCCCCTTCACCAAGGTCATCAAGTTCATTGAGAATGGGTCGGCGGACAGCTTGCACTATTTCGCCACCGGCTTTACGGCGAACAGTGATTGACCTAACCCGGCGATGTGATGCAATTCTGCCGCTGCGATGATCACGGAGTGGCGGTTCCATGTCCCAATTTGATTACGATCTATTTGTCATCGGCGGTGGGTCCGGCGGCGTGCGCGCGGCCAGGATTGCCGCCGGCCATGGTGCCAAGGTAGCGGTTGCCGAAGAGAGCCGGCTGGGCGGGACCTGTGTTATCCGCGGTTGCGTGCCGAAGAAGCTGCTCTCCTATGCTGCCCATTTCCATGAGGATTTCGAGGATTCGCGGAATTACGGCTGGACCGTCGGCGCGGCGAGTTTCGACTGGCCGACCTTGATCGCTAACAAGGACAAGGAGATCGACCGGCTCAACGGCATTTACAAGAAGCTGTTGTCGGGGTCGAAGGTCGACCTGCTGGAGACGCGCGGTGTGCTCGTCGATCCGCACACGGTCGAACTGGCCGGCAAGCGCGTCACCGCGAAGCACATTCTCATCGCTGTCGGCGGCTGGCCGGAGCGGCCGGACTTGCCGGGAATCGAGCATTCGATCACGTCCAACGAAGCGTTTCATCTGCAAACCTTGCCGGCCGAGATCGTCGTGGTGGGTGGCGGCTATATCGCGGTCGAGTTTGCCGGCATCTTCAATGGCCTTGGCGCCAAGGTGACACAGCTTTATCGCGGCGAGCAGATCCTGCGCGGTTTCGACGATGACGTTCGCAATTTCCTCGCCGTAGAGATGGCGAAGAAGGGCGTCGATATCCGCACCAAGAGCGATGTCGCGCGCATCGACAAGGCCGGTGACAGGCTTGCTCTGACATTGCTTGATGGACAGACGCTGAATTGCGATGCCGTGATGTATGCGACCGGCCGCCGCGCCAAGACCGGCGGCATGGGCCTGGTCGAGAGCGGAGTCAAGCTGAACGACAATGGCACGATCGCGGTCGACGAAACGTCACAGACCAGCGTTCCCAACATACACGCCGTTGGCGATTGCACCGGGCGGGTCAATCTGACGCCGGTCGCCATCCGCGAGGGCCATGCTTATGCCGATTCCATCTTCGGCGGTAAAACCTGGCATGTCGATCATCGCAATATAGCTTCAGCGGTGTTCAGCCATCCGCCCGTCGGTGTCGTCGGCCTGTCCGAGTCCGATGCACGCAAGGACGGCCGGGCGCTTGATATCTTCAAGGCGGATTTCAAGCCGCTGAAGCACACTGTTTCAGGTCGCGACGAGCGGACGTTGATGAAACTGGTGGTCGATCGGACGTCGCAAGTGGTGCTGGGCGCCCATATGGTCGGCATGGACGCGCCGGAGATCATCCAGGCCATCGCCATCGCGGTGAAGATGGGGGCCACGAAGGCGCAGTTTGATGCAGCGATGGCCGTCCATCCAACGGCTGCGGAGGAATTCGTGACAATGCGCACGCCGGTCTGACACATAGGTCTCACAAAGAGCGATGGAACTTCCCGATGCCTCATGGCATTGGAATGTTCACCGTCGCCTGACGACATTGGAGATATTGATGCGCCTGCAATTCTGCCTCGCCCTGGCCGTCCTCCTATCCTTGACCGCTATCCAGGCAATGCCGGCCGAAGCGCGGGACACACGTTATGAGCTGAAAATCGCCGATGTTGCGGCCGACCCGCGCTATGCCGAGGCGGTACCAGCCGGGGTGAAATTCTACTTCGCCGGCCAGTCGGCACCCGCTGGCCAAGATCTGGGCGAGTTCGTCACCAACCGGAAAACCAACTCCTTCGGCAAACAGGATGAAGAGGCCTGTACCTGGGCTATGCTCTCGGCCCTGAAGGAGCTTGGCGAGCGGGCCCTGGCGGAAGGTGGCAATGCCGTCGTCGGCATCGTCAGCTACTACAAGAAGAAGCCATTTTCGAGCGCCACCCACTATGAGTGTCATGCTGGCGCCATCGTGGCGGGCGTCGCTTTGAAGGGTCAGGTGGTAAAGGTTGCGCCTTGATCACGAACCCGTGAAGCAGTCAATGTCGCGTTTACCCCGATAGAATCTCTCATACCTAAGCCTTAGCATCGCCCTCCACAGGAGAGGGGACAAGCATGCTGCGCTGGTGGATCGTTGCCGCATTGAGCTGCCTTGCTGCGGCACCCGCCGTAGCGGAGGTGGATACGCTGAACTGCAACAGTGCGCGGGCCGTCTACATCTCCTATGAGGTATACGCACTCGATGAGCCAGCGCCAATTTACGTTCCCGGAATTGGTCGGAAGGCAAGCGGCGCCGCTTGTCTCCTCGGTGGCGAGACGCTGAAGATTCACGTTGCTCGCATTGAGGTGCGCGTCGCCATGATCGGTGTAACGCCGAGCCGGTCCGAACTGGTCATCTCGCATGACGCCTCCAGTGCCGTCTTTATCGGGCAGACCAGTTTTGAGACGAGCTGGATCTCGAATCAGGGTTTTGAAACGGGTGAAGGGACCGATTCACGCCTCGTGCGCAATTTGTCGCCAGAGACACTTGGGAGCACGACCCTTCGCATTCCTCTCCGCGAACGGCATCGCTATGATCCGGTGCGGGATGGCAACTGGCAATATGTGCCGCTGCGGGTAGATTATCTGGGTGAATTGGTTGTTCGCCTCGGCGATCCAGACATCGGGCGAGTGGAAGGCGGCCAAGGTCTTTGAGACGCCAGCATCAGTGCTCCGGATTGCAGTTTCTATATATAATACAATGGCTTGTGATGGATTGCGCCATAGTTTGCATGAAGGTCGCATAAATCATATATACAATGCCCCTGTTATCCATAGCGGGACAGTCCCGCGGGCGCTTAAGTCGAGGCATATGATGAGCACGAAATGGTCGCCGGAGAGCTGGCGCGACAAGCCGATCTCCCAGGTTCCGCAATATCCCGATGCCGCCAAGCTGGCCTCGGTCGAGGATCGCCTGCGCACCTATCCGCCGCTCGTCTTTGCCGGCGAGGCGCGGCGCCTCACCGAAGCGCTGGGTGCGGTGGCGGAAGGCAAAGCCTTCCTGCTGCAGGGCGGCGATTGCGCCGAGAGCTTTGCCGAATTTTCGGCCAACAACATCCGCGACACCTTCCGTGTGCTGCTGCAGATGGCGGTGGTGCTGACCTATGGCGCCGCGATGCCGATCGTGAAGATCGGTCGCATGGCCGGCCAGTTCGCCAAGCCGCGCTCGGCACCCACCGAAATGATCGACGGTGTTGAGCTGCCGAGCTATCGCGGTGACAACATCAACGGCATCGAATTCACGGCGGCGGCGCGTATCCCGGATCCGGAACGCTTGCTGCAGGCCTATAACCAGTCGGCGGCGACGCTCAATCTGCTGCGCGCTTTCGCACAGGGCGGTTTTGCCGATCTCCATAAGGTGCATCGCTGGAACCTCGATTTCGTGGCCGACAGCCCCTTGGGCCATCGCTACAAGGAACTGGCCGATCGCCTGTCCGAGACGCTCGATTTCATGGCCGCCTGCGGCCTCACCTCCGAGACCGTTCCGCAGATCCGCGAGACCGAATTCTTCACCAGCCATGAGGCCTTGCTGCTCAACTTCGAGCAGACCTTGACCCGTACCGACAGCTTGACCGGCAAGTGGTATGGCTGTTCGGCCCATATGCTGTGGATCGGCGACCGCACGCGTCAGCCGGACGGGGCTCATGTCGAGTTCATGCGCGGCATCCAGAATCCGATCGGCCTCAAATGCGGTCCGTCGATGGATCCCGATGAATTGCTGCGGTTGATCGATATCCTCAACCCGCAGAACATCCCGGGCCGCCTGACGCTCATCGCGCGTATGGCTCATGACAAGGTCGAAGCCAAGCTGCCGCCGCTGGTGCGCGCCGTGAAGCGCCATGGCGGCAAGGTGGTCTGGTCCTGCGATCCGATGCATGGCAACACGATCAAATCCTCGACCGGCTACAAGACGCGTCCGTTCGACCGGATCCTCGGCGAAGTGCGCGGCTTCTTCGACGTGCACCGGGCCGAAGGCACCCATGCCGGCGGCGTTCATTTCGAGATGACCGGCCAGGATGTGACCGAATGCACCGGTGGCGCCAAGGCGGTGACCGAGGAAGCCCTCGCTGACCGTTACCATACCCATTGCGATCCGCGTCTCAACGCCACCCAGGCGTTGGAACTCGCCTTCTTGATAGCCGAGCAATTGAAAGCGGAGCGCGCCGGTGGACAACGCATCGCCGAAGCCTCGTAACGCCAACGGGAAGGATGCCGGGCCGGTGAGCGGCCCGGCTTCCGACCAGGTTGCCGACTGGTCCGACCAGTATTTCCTGAAGACCAAGGCGACGGTCGCCAAGTTTGGCGACGTCAAGGTCACCTATGCGATCTTCATGCGCCGTCCCGTGATTTCGGCGCCGCGCCTGGCGCTCGCTTGGCTGCAGCAGATGGCCATCGAGCGGGGCACCGAGTTCGAAATCGACGTCCAGTACGAAGAGGGCAGGTGGGTCGGCGCTGGTGAGCCGATCATGTATGTCACCGGCTCCTTCGTGCATCTTGCCGATCTCGAGACATTGCTGCTGATGAAACTGGGTCCAGCTTGTGTGGCGGCGTTCAATGCCTTCACCATGTGCGCCGATCTTCCGAATATCGCCTTCCTCGCCATGGATGCGCGGCACTGCGCCGGGCTGGAAATGGCAGAGATGATGGCCTATGCCGCGTCGGTGGGTTCGGCCCGCGCTGGCCGCAAGGTCAAGGCGACCGGCTTCATCGGCAATGCGACCCAAGCAACCGCCCACTATTTCGGCCGCGAGAAGGCGCTAGGCACCATGCCTCACGCCCTCATCGGCTACGCTGGGTCGACATTGCGTGCGGCGGAGATGTTCCACGAAACGTTTCCCGACGAGCCGATGACCGTGCTGGTCGATTATTTTGGCCGTGAAGTGACGGATGCGCTCACGGTTGCCAGGCGTTTCGCCGCGATGGCCTCGCTGGGGCAATTGTCGGTTCGCATCGATACGCCGGGCAGCCGATTTATCGAAGGCCTCGATCCGCCGGCATCCTATGCCGTGATGGATCGCCATGTGCCGAAGGTCATCCGCGGCTATCGCAGCGAGAGCGAACTCCGTCATCTGGTCGGTGCCGGTGTTTCGGCGGCCGCCATCTGGCATCTGCGAGACGCCCTCAACCGCGAGGGCTTCCAAAAGGTGAAGATCGTGGCGTCCTCTGGTTTTGATCCGGCCAAGTGCAAGGTGATGGCTGAAGCGCAGGCGCCGATCGATGTGGTGGGGACGGGGTCGTTCCTGCCGCAGCGCTGGACCGAGACCTACGCCACCGCCGATATCATCGAATACAACGGCGTCAAGCGCGTGAAGGTCGGCCGCGAGTTCCTGTTCCGGAAATAGGCCTTACTTCGGCGCCTGGTTGAACGGTACTTCAGACCAGACATAGCCGTTCTCATTGCTGTTCTGCTTCACGCCGAATTCCAGGATCCAGGTCTTGCCGGTCTTGGTATCGAGCAGCATGTTGACCTTGGTACGGCCCTTGGTGAGGTCGCGCGACCCTTGGTCGAGCACCATCAGGATATAGCGGTTGCCGGCCGGTTCGATTACCGGCGTGGGTGTCAGGATCTCGGCACTTTGCGCCAGGGCTGGCGTCGCCGCCGCCAGGGCCAGCGCCATTGCGGCCAGTGTCATCAAAGACTTCTGCATCATACTCTCCTCTCAGCCGCCACCCGGTTGCAGCCTAGCATAAGCAAAACCGGGCCCAAAACCCGCCGCATGCCGGCCTTGTGTGCTGGGCAATTGACATCATCCGGACGGCAGTTAAGTTCCCATCATGACTGATAAAATCAAAATTGCCCTAGCACAGATCAACCCCAAGCTCGGCGATGTTGCCGGCAATGTGACCCGTATCCGCCAGGCGCGCGCCGAGGCGGCCGCCAATGGGGCCGACCTGGTGCTGGCGCCGGAACTGGTTGTCTCGGGCTATCCGCCCGAGGATCTGGTGCTGAAACCGGCGTTCCAGGACGCCTGCCGGCAGGGTGTCGAAACGCTGGCCAAGGAAACGGCGGAGGGTGGACCGGCGATCATCGTCGGCTCTCCCTGGATGGAAGAGGGCAAGCTCTATAACGGCGCCTTCCTGCTGGGCGACGGCCAGATTCTTGCCAAGCGGTTCAAATACGATCTGCCGAATTACGGCGTGTTCGACGAAAAGCGCGTCTTCGTGCCCGGTCCCTTGCCCGAGCCGGTCGATTTCAACGGCGTGCGCCTCGGCCTGATGATCTGCGAGGATCTGTGGTTTCCGGCCACCGCCGGGCATCTCAAGCAACACGGCGCGGATCTGCTGCTGGTACCCAATGGCAGCCCCTATGATCATGACAAGCCGGAACAGCGGCTCGATATCGCCGGGTCGCGCCAGGACGAGACGGATTTGCCGATCGTCTATGTGAACCAGGTGGGTGGCCAGGACGAACTGGTCTTCGACGGCGATTCCTTCGTGTTGGATCGCGGCCGGCAGATGCGCGCCCGCTTGCCGTCCTTCGAGGAGAAGGTGGTCGTGACGGAATGGCAGCGCGGCAATGCTGGCTGGCTGTGCCTGCCGGCCAACATCGCGCCGACCCTCGATTCCATGGAATCGATCTACCGGGCGATGGTCCTGGGCCTCAAGGACTATGTCGAGAAGAACCGCTTTCCTGGCATCCTGCTGGGCCTCTCGGGTGGTATCGATTCCGCCTTGTCGGTGGCCGTCGCGGTCGATGCATTGGGTGCTGACCGGGTGCGCGCCGTCATGATGCCGTCGCCCTACACCAGTCAGGACAGCCTGGACGATGCCGCCGCTTGCGCGAAACTGCTTGGCATTCGCTATGACATCGTTTCGATCGAACCGGCGATGCAAGCCTTCGACACGATGCTGCGCGACATTTTCGCCGGGACGCAGAAGGACACGACCGAGGAAAACATTCAGAGCCGCGCCCGCGGCATGACCTTGATGGCCATGTCCAACAAGCTCGGCCATATGCTGCTGACCACCGGCAACAAGTCTGAAATGTCGGTGGGTTATGCGACACTTTACGGCGATATGTGTGGTGGTTATTCAGTCCTGAAGGACATTTACAAGGTGACGGTTTTTGCGCTCTCCCGCTGGCGCAACCAGCACCGCCCGGATGGCGCCCTGGGACCGCTGGGACCGGTCATGCCCGACCGGGTCATCACGAAACCCCCCTCGGCGGAGCTGAAGCCGGACCAGACCGATCAGGACACATTGCCGCCCTATGACGTGCTGGACGGCATTCTGACCTGTCTGGTGGAGCAGGAGATGGCCGTGGACCAGATCGTCGCCAAAGGCTATGACAGGGCCACGGTCCTGCGGGTCTGGCGGATGCTGGATCTGGCCGAATACAAGCGCCGCCAGGCTCCCCCGGGGGTCAAGATCTCGCGGCGCGCCTTTGGTAAGGACCGGCGTTATCCGATCACCAACGGCTTCCGGCCCCAATAGGCCAGCGCCCCATTTAGGGGGGAAGTTTGGGGGATAGGCAAAACTGATGGAAATCGAGTGTTCTGATGTCGGTTCGCGTTCGCTTCGCACCCAGCCCCACGGGCCGGCTGCATGTCGGCAATATCTATATTGCCCTGCATAATTGGCTGTTTGCGCACCAGCGCAACGGCAGCTTCCTCCTGCGCCTTGACGATACCGATGTTGAGCGTTCGACGCCTGAATTCGCCGCCGGGATCGAGGCGGACCTCACCTGGCTGGGCCTGACCTGGGACAGCTTCGCCCGCCAGGTCGACCGGATTCCCGCCTATGACGCGGCGGCGGCGCGCCTCAAGGCCAGCGGACGGCTCTACCCCTGCTACGAAAGTGCTGAGGAACTCGCGCTGAAGCGCAAAATCCACCGGGTCTATGACCGTGGTGCGCTTAAGCTTACCGAGGAGGATCGCGCCAAGCTGGAAGCCGAGGGCAAACGCCCCTACTGGCGCTTCAAGCTCGATCATCGCCAGGTCCAGTGGGTAGATCTCGTGCGGGGTCCTGAACATATCGATACCGCCAGCCAGTCGGACCCGGTGCTGATCCGAGCCGACGGCAGCTATCTCTACACATTTACCTCGGTCGTGGACGATATCGATCTTGCCATGACGCATATCATCCGCGGCGCTGACCACGTGACGAACACCGGCACCCAGATCCAGATATTCGAAGCTCTTGGCGACACCGCGCCGAGCTTTGCACATCTGCCGCTGCTCGTGGATGCTGCCGGCGAGGGGCTCTCGAAGCGTTTAGGGGCATTGTCCATTGCAGATCTGCGCGCGCAGGGTCTGGAGCCGATGGCGCTCAACACCTATCTTGCCCATATCGGCACCGGCGTACCGCTGGTCGTGGTGCCGCATCTTGAAGACCTGGTGACGTCCCACGATCTTGGCAAGTTCGGCAAGTCGAGCCCGCGCTTCGATCCGGCCGAACTGCTGCATCTGAATGCGAAGCTGCTGCACCACCTGCCATTTGCGGAGGCCAAGGCGCATCTCGCCGGCGTCGGCTTGACCGATGTCGATGCAGCCTTGTGGGACGTAGCGCGTGCCAACGTAGAAAAGATCGAGGAGATTGGGGAATGGCAACGCATCTGCAGGGGCAGTATCACGCCGCACATCGCCGATCCCACTTTTGCGGCAACAGCTGTCGATGTTCTGCCGCCTGAGCCCTGGGACGAGGGCAGCTGGAAGACATGGACCGAAGCAGTGAAGGCAGCCACTGGGCGCAAAGGCAAGGATCTGTTCATGCCGCTGCGCCAGGCGCTGACGGGATTGGAGCATGGCCCGGAAATGCGCCTGTTGCTCCCGCTGATCGGTCGCGAAAAAACCCTGCGCCGCCTGCGTGGCGAGAATGCCTGAGCGCGCGCAGTTGAGGAAGAAAATGACATGACGATTCATCTCTACAATACGCTTAAGCGCGAGAAGCAGGTCTTCACGCCGATCGATCCCGACAATGTCCGCATGTATGTCTGCGGCCCGACGGTCTCGGATTACGCCCATATCGGCAATGCGCGCCCGGTGGTCTGCTTCGACGTGCTCTTTCGGCTGCTGCGTCATGTGTATGGTGCGGACCATGTGACCTATGTCCGCAACATCACGGACATCGACGACAAGATCATGGCCGCCGCCGAGAAAAACGGCGAGAGCATCGAGAGCGTCACGACGCGCACGACTGGCTGGTACCACCAGGACATGGCTGCAGTGGGTGCCATGCCGCCTAGCCGCGAGCCGCGGGCGACCGAATTCGTGCCGCAGATGGTGACGTTGATCGAACAGCTCATTTCCAAGGGCCATGCCTATGCGGCCGAAGGGCATGTGCTGTTCAACGTGCCGTCGATGTCGGATTACGGCGGACTGTCGGGCCGCAGCCTTGACGACATGATCGCCGGTGCTCGGGTTGAAGTGGCGCCCTACAAGAAGCACCCGGCTGACTTCGTGCTGTGGAAGCCGTCCGAGGCCAACCAACCTGGGTGGGACAGCCCCTGGGGGCGCGGCCGGCCGGGCTGGCATATCGAATGCTCGGCCATGGCGGGCGAGTTGCTGGGCGAAGTGTTTGATATTCATGCCGGCGGTATCGACCTCATCTTTCCACATCATGAGAACGAGATTGCGCAAAGCCGCTGCGCCCACGGCTCGGAAGTCATGGCCAAGTTCTGGCTGCACAACGGCTTCGTTCAGGTGAACGGGCAAAAGATGTCGAAATCGCTCGGCAACTTCTTCACGGTCCACCAATTGCTGGATGAAGGCTTTCGCGGTGAAGCGATCCGCCTTGCCCTGCTGTCGGCTCATTACCGGCAGCCGATCGACATCACCCGCGACGGCATCCAGGAAGCCAAGATCCAGCTGGATCGTTTCTATGGCGCCCTGGCCAAGGTCAGCGATATCGAAGTGGAGCCGCAGCCGACCGATCAGGTCCTGGCGGCGATTGCCGATGATCTCAACACGCCCTGGGCGGTGAGCCAGGTCCATGAACTGGTGACGGAGCTCAACAAGGCCACGACGCCCGCCAAGAAGGCCGCCGCCAAGGCCGCCATTCTGGGGGCGGCCGGCTTGCTGGGCATCCTCAACCAGGACCCGATGGCCTGGTTACAGCAGAATGACAGCGGGGCGGGGCGCAGCGCAGCTGAGATCGAAGAACAGATCGCAGCCCGGATTGCCGCCCGGAAGGCCAAGGACTTCGCCGAGGCCGACCGGATCCGAGACGCCCTGGCTGCCGAAGGCATTCTGCTGGAGGACGGTCCTACCGGCACAACCTGGAAGCGCAGCTAGTCACCCAAACTGGGGTAGCGGCAGACCAAATTATTAAGATTTGCCGCTACCCTGACCACCATCTTGTCCGGTCGAGGATTTGGGCGGATGATGTCCTGGGGACGACGTATTGCCGGGCGTAAACACGGTAGAGCAGGCGAGGCTGATATGACGTATCAGCGCCTGGTGTCGGAAGAGTTCTTGAAAATCTGTTCGGTCCGGACGGCGGCCATCTACCGCTACTGGGGCAGCAAGAAGCGCGGCCGAAAGCTGCCCCGCCGCGCTGACATCGATCCCGCTGAAATGAAGCCCTGGCTTCCGGGCCTGGTTCTGGTCGACATTGGCAATCGGCCACGCAGCATTACCTACCGCGTGGTTGGGACCGCCGTGTGCGAGCATCGAGGCTTCGATCCGACGGGCAGACCGGTGCAGGAAGGCCTCTATGGCAATGCCCGGGATGAGGTGCTCGAGAATTACCGGATCGCCATCGACGAGAAGTCGATTGTCTTCGACTATGACGTGACGCCGTCTCGTTCCGGCTATGGCCGCGAAGTAGGAACGCTGTTCCTGCCTCTCTCCAGCGACGATCAAACGGTCGATAAAATCCTCATCTACCAGGATATCGAGCAGATGTTTGCGTTGCCGTAATTCTAGCGACGCTCGGTCAGCGCCAGTCGGATGGCGAGGCCGATGAACACCAGGGCCGAGAGGCGATTTAGCCAGCGACCGATGCCTGCTGACCCCCCCAGCAATCCAGCCGCCATCGCTGTCGACAGAGTGACAATGCAGTTCACTGTCGTGCCGCTGATGTTGAATAGGGTACCCAGAAACAGGATCTGCAGCCAGACCGGGCCGGCGGCGGGATCGACAAATTGCGGCAGGAAGGCCAGGATGAACAGGGCCACCTTGGGGTTGAGGACATTGGTCAAGACACCTTCCCAGAACAGGCGCCACAGGGAATCCGGGGGCAAGGCCTTCGCCGCACCCGTGCTACTGCCGCTCGACATCAGTGCCTTCCAGGCGAGATAGAGAAGATAGGCCGCACCGACTGCCTTCACCGTGACGAAGGCCGCTTCCGAATGGGCAAGGATGGCAGAGACGCCGAAGGCTGCGAGGCAGGTGTGGATCACGCTGCCGCCCGCGATGCCGAAACTGGCGGCAATGCCGGCGGCGCGTCCCTGTGTCGCGGTCCGGGCGATGACATAGGTCATGTCAGCACCGGGTGTCAGGTTGAGTGCCAGCGCGGCGATGAAGAAGGGCCACAGGGTGGCGAGATCCGGCATTTCGCCCTCATTCCAATGGGTTGGCAATTTTATGTCGGCGGCGCTGCTTGACCGCCAAAGTCGCATGTGCTGAATAGCCGGTCAACGGACGACAAACGGCTGGAAAAGCCTCATAAAATCATGGCCCCACAAGTATGACTGACGACAAGCGGGTATATCTATTCGACAGCACGCTGCGCGATGGCGCGCAGACGCAGGGCGTCGATTTCAGCGTCAATGACAAGCTGGCGATCGCGCTGGCTTTGGACCGGATCGGCGTCGACTATGTCGAGGGCGGCTGGCCCGGCGCCAACCCGACCGACGACGCATTCTTTGGCGCGCCGCCCAGTTTCAAGCGGGCGAAGTTCGTGGCTTTCGGCATGACGCGTCGGCCTGGTCGCTCTGCGTCCAATGATCCGGGCCTGACGGCCTTGCTCAATGCCAAGACGGCGGCCGTCTGTATGGTCGGCAAGAGCTGGGATTTTCATGTCGATGTGGCGCTCGGCATCAGCCGGACCGAAAACATCGACATGATCGTCGAGAGTATCGAGCACGCCAAGGGTCGCTGTGGCGAGGTCATGTTCGATGCCGAGCATTTTTTCGACGGCTACAAGGCCAATCCGCAATATGCCCTCGACTGCGCGATCTCGGCCTACAAGGCCGGCGCGCGTTGGGTGGTGCTGTGCGACACCAATGGCGGGACGCTGCCGCATGAAATCGAACGCATTGTGGGCGAGGTGACCGCCAAAGTGCCGGGAATCAATCTCGGCATCCACTGTCATAACGATACCGAGAACGCGGTCGCCAACTCATTGGCGGCCATCCGCGCCGGCGTGCGACAGGTGCAGGGCACATTGAATGGCTTGGGCGAGCGCTGCGGTAATGCGAACCTGATCTCGTTGATCCCGTCCTTGATGCTCAAGTCTGATTTCAAGGTCGGCTTGACCGATCAGGACCTCAAGCAGCTGACACATGTTTCGCGCCTGCTGGACGAGCGGCTCAACCGCGCGCCCAATCGCAGTGCCGCCTATGTCGGCGAAAGCGCCTTTGCGCACAAAGGCGGGTTGCATGTCTCGGCGGTAGAGAAGGACCCGAGGACCTACGAACATATCGAGCCACAACTGGTCGGTAACCGGCGCCATATCGTGGTGTCGGACCAGTCCGGCCGCGCCAATATCCTGGCGCGTTTCCGCGAGATCGGCCTCGACGTCGACGCCGATGACGGCAAGGTGGGCGCACTGGTCGAGACGGTGAAGCTGCGTGAGTATGACGGCTATGCTTATGACGGCGCCGAGGCCTCGTTCGAGCTGCTGGCGCGCCGTGCCCTGGGATCGGTGCCGACCTTCTTCAAGCTCGCGCGCTTTCGCGTCATGGATGAGCGGCGCTGGAACGTGCGCGGAGAGCTGGAAACGGAATCCGAAGCGACCGTAACGCTCGATATCGATGGCGATCAACTGATGACCGTGGCGACCGGCAACGGCCCGGTGAATGCCCTCGACACCGCCCTGCGCAAGGCGTTGCTGCCGCACTATCCGGGTCTTGCCGACATGCGTCTGGTGGATTTCAAGGTCCGTATCCTGACCCCGCAGGCTGGCACCGAGGCCATCACCCGCGTCATGATCGAAAGCGCCGATGACGCTGGCGAACGCTGGACGACGGTCGGTGTGTCTCCCAACATCATTGATGCGTCCTTCGAGGCACTCAATGACGCGATCACCTGGAAGCTGCTGAAATCCGGTGCCCGTTGAGCACGCCAGCAATCATCCTCATCACGCCGCAGATGGGCGAGAATATCGGAACAGCCGCGCGCGCCATGCTGAATTGCGGGTTGACCGACCTTCGTCTTGTCGGACCACGTGATGGCTGGCCGAATGTGAAGGCGGAGCGCGCAGCGGTCGGCGCGTTCGAGAAGATGGAGCCGGTCAAGCTGTTCGAGCGCACAGAAGATGCGCTGGCGGACCTTACATATGTCTACGCCACCTCGGCCCGCGACCGGGATATGGTGAAGCCGGTCGTCACCGCGCGCTTTGCCGCGACCGAAGCGCGCGAGAAGATTGCCGCGGGTGGCAAGGTCGGCTTCATGTTCGGGGCCGAGCGCATGGGTCTCCTCAATGACGATGTGTCTCTGTCGGATGCACAATTGACGGTGCCGCTCAACCCCGACTTTACCAGCCTCAATTTGGCGCAGGCTGTGTTGCTGGTGGGCTATGAATGGTTCCAGGCGGGCGACGCGACGCCGCCGCAGCAGTTGGCGACCAATGGTGCGGAGCCGGCGACCAAGGATCAGATCTACGCCTTCTTTGCCCATTTCGAGCGGGAGCTGGATGCCTGCGGCTTCCTGCGCAACGAAGCGGCTCGCCCGACCATGGTGCGAAATCTCCGAAACATGTGGGGCCGGGCGGGTTTGACCGAGCAGGAAGTGCGCACGCTTCATGGCGTCGTCAAGGAGTTGACAACCCTGCGCGTGCCGCGAAAATAGCCGGCTTGTTTCTCAGCGATGCGCCAGGCGGCGCCGGCGAGGCGACTTGGCGAGGATTTCCTTTACCGCCCATCTGCGCAAGGTTGCACCGCCCGGTGCCACTGTGGTTGCGGCTGATACCCTCGGCGATGCCCTCGACCAGGTTTTCGCACAAGCGCCAAAACTCAGAAGCTATGTCGTTGATGAGCAGAACCGGCTGCGCCGACATGTCGTGATCTTTCTGAACGGGTCACGCCTGTCGCCAGCAAACTGGTCTGCGCAGGTACTGGCTGCGGATGACGATATCTATGTGATGCAGGCACTTTCTGGCGGTTGAGGGAGGGGGGCGTTCATGGCACGAAAACTGGCGATCGGGTCGCGCAAGGGATTGATCCTCTACGTCGCCGACGTCGATGGTTGGCGTTATGATGGCGTTCGTTTTCGCGGTACGCCCGTCAGCATGGTGATGCAGGACCGCCGCGATGGCAGTCTCTATGCGGCACTCGATTACGGTCATTTTGGCCCGAAGCTGCAGCGCTCCGACGACAGTGGCGCTACCTGGCAAGAGGTGACCCCGCCGGCCTTCCCAAAATCCGACGCGAAAGATGCGCCGGCGGTCTTGAACATCTGGGCACTCGAGGCTGCCGGCAGTGACATGCCGGGGACCATCTGGGCGGGCACGGTGCCGGCCGGCATTTTTCGCTCTGACGACAAGGGCATGAGCTGGGAAATGAACGAGCCGTTCATGGCCCTGCCGCAGCGGTCGGAATGGGGTGGGGCCGGCAATGATACGCCAGCGCTGAGTTCCATGGCCATTCATCCCAATGACAGCCGCAACATGGCGGTCTCGATCTCCGCAGGCGGCGTGTGGCAGACGGCCGATGGCGGCAAGTCCTGGCGCAATACGTCAAAGGGGCTGTGGGCTGCCTACATGCCGCCGGACCAGGCCGAAAATCCAAACGTGCAGGACGTCCATCAGATGCGACGGTCGCTGTCTCAACCGGACCGCCTCTACATCCAGCACCACAACGCGGTCTTTACCTCGGCCAATGGTGGCGAGACTTGGCAGGAGATCTCGAAGGCGTTCGGCTTTGCGGTGGCGGTTCATCCAAAGGACCCGCTGACGGCCTGGTTCGTGCCGGGCGAGAAGGACGAGTACCGACTGCCGAAGGATGAGGTCTTCTGCGTGACCAAGACCACGGATGGCGGCAAGAGCTTCCGGCAGATCACAAAGGGCCTGCCGGTTGAACCTGCCTTCGACCTGGTCCTGCGCCATGCCATGGACGTGGATCGCAGTGGAGATTGGCTGGCTTTCGGATCGACAACCGGCAACCTGTGGACAAGTTTTGACGGCGGAGAAGGATGGCAATTGCTGTCCGGGCACCTGCCACCGGTCTATTGCGTCCGCATGCTTGAGTAATTGTTCATATATTGCAGCATGTTAGCGGCGCCAGTTGCCGCGTCCACAATGCTTGACTGGGTTGATTTAGCGGTTATATTCCGCCCGCTCCCGCGCCGGACTGCCCATGAGGCATGCCCAGCCGCCGGTTTTTACCGGGTCGGACAGCCGGGACATGAACAACGTCGTGAAAAAACGAGAAGGTAACCTATGTCGAAGCGTATTGAAGCCAAGCACAAAATTGACCGCCGTTTGGGCGTCAACCTCTGGGGCCGCCCCAAGAGCCCGATCAACGACCGTGAATATGGTCCGGGCCAGCACGGCCAGCGCCGCAAGAAGCCGACCGATTACGGCATCCAGTTGATGGCGAAGCAGCGCCTGAAGGGCTATTACGGCTCGATCGGCGAGCGCCAGTTCCGCAAGCTCTATCAAGAGGCTGTCCGTCGCCGTGGCGACACCTCCGAAAATTTGATCGGCCTCCTCGAGCGTCGTCTCGAGACCGTCGTCTACCGCGCGAAGTTCGTGCCGACCGTGTTCGCCGCCCGCCAGTTCGTCAACCATGGCCATGTCCTGGTGAACGGCAAGCGCGTCAACATCGGTTCCTACAAGCTCTCCGATGGCGATGTCGTCGAGGTGCGTGACCGTGCCAAACAGCTGACCCTGGTGGTTGGCGCCGCGCAGTCGTCCGAACGCGACACGCCGGACTATCTCGAAGTTGACCACAAGAAGATGACCGCGAAGTTCGTGCGCGTCCCGGCGCTGGGCGATGTGCCGTACCCGGTCAGCATGGAGCCGCATCTGGTGGTCGAATACTACTCGCGCTAATCCGCGCAAACGATCCCGAACGTCAAAGGGCCGGTCCAGTGGACCGGCCCTTTTCGTTTTCAATTGCCACCCATTCAGTTGCCACGGAGCCGGTCGAGGCCACTGGCGAGATCTTCTATGAGATCCTGCGGATCCTCGAGACCGGCATGAAGGCGAACGGTCGGTCCGGCTGCCTCCCATTTCGTGGCCGTCCGCGCGGTGGTGAGTGCCGAGGGCACGATCAGGCTTTCATAGCCGCCCCAGGAAAAGCCAAGCCCGAACAGCTCCATTCCATCAATCATGGCATTCACCCGTTCCTCTGCCGCCGGTTTCAGCACGACGCCGAAGAGGCCGGTTGAGCCCAGGAAATCACGCTTCCACAGCTGATGACCGGGATGATCCGGCAGGGCCGGATGCAGCACACGCTCCACTTCCGGTCGGCCCTGCAGCCATTTTGCCAGGATGAGGGCGCCTTCCTGATGCTGAGCGAGACGCGCCGACAAGGTGCGGATGCCGCGGAGTGCCAAATAGCAATCGTCACCACCGACAGCAAAGCCCATGCCGTGAACTTGGGTCTTCACCTGCTTGAAGAACTCTTCGCGCATGGTGATGATTCCCATCATCACGTCAGAATGGCCAACCAGATATTTCGTCGCGGCGTGGACCACCAGATCGACGCCGTGGCGATAGGGTTTGAAATAGAGCGGGCTCGCCCAGGTATTGTCCATGATGACGACGCAGCCCTTTGCATGGGCGGCTGCGGATATCGCCGGCACGTCCTGGATCTCGAACGTGTGGGAGCCGGGACTCTCCAGATATACGACTTTAGTATTGGGTCGGATGAGGTCGGCGATGCCGGCGCCGATGAGCGGGTCGTAATAGGTCGTCTCGACACCGAATTTCTTCAGTTGGCTGTCGCAGAAGAAGCGGGTCGGTTCATAGACGCTGTCGACCATCAGCACGTGATCGCCGACGCCGACAAAACTAAGCAGCGCCCCGGCGATGGCGCCCATGCCGGACGGGACGGCAACCGCCCGGTCGGCTTCCTCCAGCGCCGCCACGGTCTCCTCAAGGGCGAAGGTGGTCGGGGTGCCATAACGCCCATAATAGACGTTATTGAACTTGTCACGGCCGCGGGCGCGCATGTCGGCGACGTTGTCGAACAGGACCGTGGAAGCATGGTAGACGGGCGGATTAACGATACCCTTGTTGGCTTTCGGGTTGTTGCCGGTATGTGTAATAAGCGTACGATCGCGCCGTTTCATGGGCCGTTCCGATGTGCTGAAGTTAACGTTCATTGCATTTAGCACCCTCAGGGCTCAGTTCCTAGCCCGGCGTCCACGAGTGCCGGCGGCTAAATCATCTACCCGTCGCCGCCATGCTTGCCTTCCCAGATGGTCAGGAAGCTTGTGAGGGAAAATTCCTTGTGTTACAGAAAATTCAAGCTGCTTTCGTCTCTGGGAACTGCACCCGCAAATGGGGCATTGGCGAGATCAGTGATGAATGAAGAAGAACTCCAGGGAAGGACAATAAAATGAAGCATCTTAAGTATGTCGTTGCCGGCGTGGCGCTGTTGGCTGGGATGGCCACGGCCGCCCAGGCAGGGACACTTGACGACGTGAAGGCGCGTGGCAAATTGCTCTGCGGCGTGACGACGGGCCTCGCTGGTTTCGGCGCGCCCAACGACAAGGGCGAATGGGCCGGCCTCGACATCGACCTGTGCAAAGGCATTGCCGCCGCCGTCTTTGGCGATGCGACCAAGGTTGAGTACAAGCCACTGTCGGCCGAACAACGCTTTACCGCACTGACCTCGGGTGAAGTGGACGTCCTGGCGCGCAATTCGACCTGGACCCTGAAGCGAGACACGGAACTCAAAATGGATTTCGTCACCGTCAACTATTATGACGGCCAGGGCTTCATGGTTCACAAGGACACCGGCGTGAAGAGCGCGCTTGAGCTCAAGGGTGCCACGGTCTGTGTGCAGGAAGGCACTACGACGGAAAAGAACATGGGCGACTTTGACAAGGCCAACGGCCTCGGCTTCGAGCCGGTCAAGTTCAAGGAAAACGACCAGGCCCGTGCGGCCTATGACGAAGGTCGTTGCGACGCCTACACCACCGACGCTTCCGGTCTTGCCGGCGAGCGTACCGCGTTGAAGGACCCGGCAAACAACATCATCCTGCCGGAAATCATCTCCAAGGAGCCGCTTGGCCCGGTCGTCCGTCATGGTGACAACCAATGGGGCGATGTCGTCCGCTGGACGCACTATGCAACGCTGGTCGCCGAAGAAAAGGGCATCACACAAGCCAATCTCGGCGAAGTGATCGCTGCGAACGGTGCCGACAATGCCAGCGCCGATCCGGAAACCCAGCGCATGCTGGGCATCACCGGCAATCTTGGTGAAGGCATGGGCCTGACCATTACCTGGGCCCAGGACGTCATCAAGGCCGTGGGCAATTACGGCGAGATCTTCGACCGCAATATCGGCCCGAAGACGAACATCGGCCTTGAGCGTGGTCTCAACGCCCTTTGGAACAAAGGCGGCCTGCAATACGCACCGCCGTTCAACTGAGCCATTGATCTTCGATCACCCGCGTCCGGCATAATCGCCGGGCGCGGGTCTTTATCTTAACGCGACCCGATCGGGGAGGCGTGGGTATGGCTTTGGCCAAAGGGGCGTCTGAATCAGGCGCAGCCGCCAATCTGGTGGCACCTCAAGCAGTTGCCTTCTGGCGTGACGAACGAAAGCGCGGCATCCTCGCCCAGGTCGTCGTCATCGCTTTGCTGGCTGGTTTCTTCTGGTTTCTGCTGCGCAATTTTCTCATCAAGCAGGAACTGAGCGGCGCGCCGCCCTTAAGTCTCTACTTCCTTCAGGATGTAGCCGGCTTTCAGCTGAGTTTCTCGCTGATCCCACTGACTCTCGATTCTCCGATTGGCCGACTGATCCTCGCCGGCGCCCTCAACACGCTCATTGCGGCGTTCTTCGCTGGGATCATCGCCACGTTCCTGGGCCTGATCGTGGGCATTGCCCGTCTCTCCAAGAACTGGCTGATCTCGCATATTGCCGCGACCTATATCGAGATCATTCGCAACATCCCGCTGCTGCTGCAACTGGTGTTCTGGTATGGCGGCGTGCTGACGGCACTGCCCAAGCCCAAGGACAGTATCAGTCTGTTCGAGATGTTCTTCCTGAACATCAAGGGACTGTTTCTGCCGATGCCCATCTTCCAGGAAGGAGTGGGCTGGTTCTTCATGTCCATCGCCGTCTGCATCGTGCTGGCGATCGCTATTGCGCGCTGGGCGCGCAAGCGGCAGATGGCGACGGGACAGCAATTTCCGACAGTGATCGTCAATACAGCGGTGATCATCCTGCTCCCATCCTTCGTGTTTATCCTGCTGCACGATCCGATTGGCTGGGAATTCCCGATCAAGGGCGCCTTCAACTTCAAAGGCGGCCTCACGGTTCAACCGGAAATGACGGCGCTTATCATCGGCATCGGTATCAGCACGGCGGCCTACGTTGCCGAAATCGTGCGGGCCGGCATCAACTCCGTGAGCCACGGCCAGTCGGAAGCAGCCCATGCGCTCGGGTTGAAATCAAGCTGGACCTTGCGGCTCGTCGTATTGCCCCAGGCCTTGCGGGTCATCATTCCGCCGATGATCAGCCAATACCTCAATGTCGTGAAGAACTCGACCCTGGCCGGGTTCATCGGGTACGCGGACCTCTTTGCCGTCATCGGGACCTCGCAGAACCAGACGGGCCGCGCGGTCGAATGCGTCATCATCCTGATGGTATTCTACCTCACCATCAGTCTCATCATTTCGACCATCATGAACGTCTACAACAAGCGCGCCGCGCTCGTGGAACGGTGAGGGCGACATGACTGACATGACCGATAATCCCGTCGTCCCCGGCACCCGCCCGGACCTTCCGCCGCCGGTCACCGAGTCCGGTGTCATCGGCTGGCTGAGGCACAACCTGTTCTCAAGTTGGTGGGATACGCTGCTGACGCTGTTTGCCATCTACCTCGTCTACCTTATCCTGCCACCGTTCATCTCCTGGGCATTCATTAATGCCGACTGGCAGTTCCTGCCGGCCGTCGAACTTGGCGAAAAGGCACCGGAGTTTTCGGACTGTACATCGGGGGGGGCCTGCTGGATCTTCGTGCGTGCGCGCTTCGGTCAGTTCTTCTATGGCTTCTATCCGGATGCGGAGCGTTGGCGTGTAAATCTGGTGCTCATCATGCTGGTTGGCTCGATCTATGGCCTGCTGTCCGAGCGCATCAAGCACAAGAAACCCATTGCCTGGTTCTTCTTCGCGATCTTCCCGTTCATTGCGTTTTTCCTGCTTTATGGCGGTCTCGGGCTGCCGGTCGTACCGACCCAGCAATGGGGTGGCTTCATGCTGACCCTGACGCTGGCCGGTATCGGCATCGTATTCTCCCTGCCGATCGGCATCCTGCTGGCGCTTGGCCGGCGATCACAATTGCCGATCGTTCATTTGCTCTGCGTGCTGTTCATCGAGTTTGCCCGTGGCGTTCCGTTGATCACGATCCTCTTCATGGCAAACGTCATGCTGCCGCTGTTCCTGCCGCAGGGTGTCGACTTCAATATCCTGCTGCGCGTCCTCATTGGTGTGACGCTCTTTGCTTCAGCCTATATGGCCGAAGTGATCCGCGGCGGTCTCCAGGCATTGCCTAAAGGGCAATATGAGGGCGCCATGGCGATGGGGCTCGGCTATTGGTCGATGATGCGCCTCATCATCATGCCGCAGGCGCTGCGTGTTGCCATTCCGGGTATCGTGAACAACTTCATCAGCCTGACGCAAGACACGACCCTGGTGGCCATCGTTGGCCTCTATGACTTCCTCAATATCGTCCGCGCCGGTTCCAGGGATTCCAACTGGATCGGTACCGAGATCGAAGGCTATGTCTTCTGCGCCTTCGTCTATTGGGTCTTCTGTTTTGCGATGTCGCGCTACAGCATGCGCATCGAACGCAAACTTCACACCGGCCACAAGCGCTGAGGGGCTAGACATGAGCACACAAGCACAAGCCAATCCGCCACAGGGTAATCCGTCCGGCACCGAAATGGCGATCAGCGACGAGGTCATGATCGGCCTCACCGGTGTCAACAAATGGTATGGCCAGTTCCATGTCCTCAAGGACATCGACCTCACCGTCTTGAAGGGCGAGCGGATCGTCATCTGCGGCCCGTCGGGCTCCGGCAAGTCGACACTGATCCGCTGCATCAACCGCCTGGAGGAACATCAGCGCGGCCGCATCGTCGTGGACGGCATCGAACTCACCCATGACCTCAAGAACATCGAAAAGGTGCGCCGCGAGGTCGGCATGGTGTTCCAGCATTTCAACCTGTTTCCGCACCTGACCGTGCTCGAGAACCTGACCCTGGCGCCGATCTGGGTGAAAAAGGTACCGAAGAAGGAAGCGGAGGAGGTGGCGATGCACTACCTCAAGCGCGTGAAGATTCCGGAACAGGCCAACAAGTTTCCGGGGCAGCTCTCGGGCGGCCAGCAGCAGCGCGTGGCGATTGCGCGTTCGCTCTGCATGAGCCCCAAGGTCATGCTGTTCGACGAGCCCACCTCGGCACTTGATCCCGAGATGATCAAGGAAGTGCTCGACGTGATGATCGAGTTGGCGCGCTCCGGCATGACGATGATCTGCGTCACCCACGAGATGGGCTTTGCCCGCACGGTGGCGAACCGGGTCATCTTCATGGACAAGGGCGAGATCATCGAGCAGAACGAGCCCGAAGAGTTCTTCAACAACCCGAAATCAGACCGGACCAAGCTTTTCCTCAGCCAGATCCTGCATCACTGAGGCAAAGACTGATCAGGCTTTCAGCAGGGCTGCGATCGCGGCAACAGGATCGGCGGCCGACCAGATGGCAGCATCCGGGGCGAGGAAGTCAGCACCCGCTGCGATAAACTGCGCGGCAGTTACTGGTGTGAGCGGCCCGGCAACGACGCTCGGCACCGTCATGATTTCGGTCCACCAGGATATTAGGTCCACCGCGTCATCGTGACGATCGGCGGCGACGCTGAACATCACATAGTCGGCGCCGGCCTCGCCGACCTCCATTGCGGTATGACGTTCGAGCGGGCAGGCCACGCCGACGATACTGTCGCTACCGACATTGCGCCGGACTTTCGTATATTCCCCGGCATTTTGGAGATGCACACCGTCGGCGCGCAACTTCAGGGCCAATTCCGGATCATCGAGGAGGACAGCCACGCCGCTCTCCTGAGCCACGGTCAGCACAGCCTTGGCGACTGTCATGACACGTGCCGGATCATGCCCGGCGATGCGCAAACATGCGACATCGGCGGCTGCAATGACGGAATTCAACTGTTCGGCAAATGCCGTGACACTTACGCCGCCCGAGACGAGCTCGGGCGGCGTCGTGAGGTAGAGCCGGCAGGTCGGGGTTTCGGCAGAGATCGCCTTATTCCTTGCCCTGATAGATCTTGATGATAGTGTCGAGCATCTTCAGCGCTTCTTCGCGCGGGCGCTGGAAGGTGTTGCGGCCGATGATCGAGCCGTTGCCACCGCCATCGCGGATGCCGCGGACTTCGTCATAGAGGCCGTCGAGGCCCTTTGAGGCACCGCCCGAGAACACCACGATGCGCTTGCCATTGAAACAGGCTTGCGTGACGTGACGAATGCGCGCCGCCATGGTGGCGATGTCGATCTTTTCCTTCTCGTAGACCTTCTTCGCCTCGCCCTGCTGAAGGAAGGCCGTCGGAGGCTTCACCTTGATGATGTGGGCGCCGAGGAGGGCGGCCATGTGGGCGGCGTATGCGCAGATGTCCATGGCGGTCTCGCCATCCTTGCTGATGCCGTCGCCGCGCGGATAGGACCAGACCACGACGGCAAGGCCAGCGGCCTTGGCTTCTTCCGACATTTCGCGGATTTCTTCCATCATCTCGAACGCGAAGTCCGAGCCCGGATAGATGGTGAAACCGATGGCCGAGCAGCCGAGGCGCAGCGCGTCATTGACCGAGCCGGTGATCGCCTGGTCCTTCAGTGTCGCAAGGCTGTTCGAGCTGTTGACCTTGAGAATGGTCGGAATCTGGCCGGCAAAGGTATCCGCGCCGGCTTCGATCATGCCGAGTGGGGCGGCATAGGCCGAGAGGCCGGCCTCGATTGCGAGTTCAAAATGATAGTGGGGATCATAGGCCGCCGGGTTCGGCGCAAAGCTGCGCGCCGGGCCATGTTCGAACCCCTGGTCCACAGGGAGGATGACCAGGCGACCGGAACCACCCAGACGGCCCGTCATCAGGATGCGTGCGAGGTTGCCTTTGGTACCAGGATTGTCGGATTCGTAGTTGGAGAGGATTTTACGAACTTTTTGGGTCGTTTTCATGCACTTAGCTCCCGAAAGCCGGTCTGGCAAGGATGCTGCCAAGGAATAGTTGGATCGGGGCTGGTTCATAGCCAGATTCTGCCGCCAGTTCAATCCGTGCGGACTGTGGCAACGCTTAAGTCACGGATAGATCGGATTTTGGATAATCCTGCCGCCACAACTCAGGGCCACGTCGGCGACCTTTGCCGTGACTCCGGGCGAGGCCGCGAGGGCTACGTCCTTCAGCCCATTGCGAAATGCTTCGACGGCCAGGTCGCCGCGATTGCCGCAATCCAGCACCAATCTAGGCTGGCGGTCGGGAAAAGCACTGTTCAACGCCCGCTGCAGCATCACGAACCACATTACTCCCTGAATCTCGGCAGCGTTTTCAGGGGACCAAAGCTCCAGTTCCTCAGCTTCGCATGCCTGCAACGCCGCGGCCGCCTCCGCGAGGGTGGCAACACGCTTGATCATGGTTGAACAAGCGGTGGCATGTTGGGGACCCAGACTTTCGGGTCAGGTGCGTGGAAGGCAAAGGCGAGCTTGAAGCTCTCCGCAATGCGATTGGCGCGTTCAATGAAGGCGTTCGCGAGTGGCGGGGCAAAGAGGTCGTGGGCCGTCGCCTTGAAGAGCTCCAGCCAGCGCGCGAAATGGCGGGGCTCAATTTCGGTGATTTTGATATGCGCCGGGAAACCCGCCCGAAAATAGGTCCCAGTTCCGGGTCCTCGCGGATATGCCCGTAAAAGGTCGCGACCAGATCTTCGATTTGTGCCTCGGTCGGGAGGGCGTCGTGCCCACTCGCTGCGTCTGAAACAGACATTTCATATGCCTAATTAAGGTGTATGTAAGATACATAATTTAAGCATACCCCCTCGGCAAGGGTGATGGTAGGGCCTGCGACAACCGGCCCTGCAGGCCTCCGCTGCTCGCGATGAAGTGATCGGCCTGCCCCGTCGGCGGTCTGGCGAAGGGTGGGGCGACGTGAGATATCGATATCCACGGGACGGCATCCACCGATTGTCGCCAAGGAAAGATTGTCATGCGTCGTTGGATAACAGCCTTTGCCGGATTGCTGCTCGGCGCCTGTTCGCCGAATTATGCTGGCCCCATGACGGCGTCGTCTGGTCATGTCGTGGGCGCATCGCCCTACGCCTATGGTGCGGCATCACCCTATGGTTATGGGGCGACACCCTGGAGCTCTCCCTATGGGTTCAATTCAGGCTATGGCGGGGCCAATCGGTTTTCGCCTGAAAAGGGCCTGACCTGCGATCGCTCCCGGAAGATCTGTTATGACCGATATGGGGTCGACTATTTTGAAACCCAGAAGTATCTGGGGTCGAAATCCGCCAAGTACGGCGCCAAGCGTTACGGCGAACAGGTGTTTATCTTCGCGCCACAGCAGGGCGTGGTTTGCGATCGCCGCAGCCAGTCCTGTTCCGACAGCGGGGGGCTTAATGCCACCCTGACGCGCAAATATTTCAGTAAGGATGACACCAGGCGCGTCGGCGCCTGGACCAATGCCGACATGTTCTCGCCGCAGGCCGGCGTCGCCTGTAATCGAACGACCCGGATCTGCAGTGACAATGGCGGGCCTAACGTCAATCTGACGACACTCTATCTGGGGCAGCAGGCAGGGCTCGACCTTGCCAATCAGCAGAACCAGCCGGCGCCCCTTGCCGTGCCTGCAAACGCACCGGACACGCAGGATCCGGTTCCAACGGCGGCCAGCGAGCTGGTCGACCTGCCACAATCTCTTGCCGCGTCGGCGGAAAATGAAGTCCTACCGCCGCATACCCTGGATCCGGTCCCGGAAACCCAGGTTTTGCTGCCGGACCCCCTCCCGGCGGTTGAACCTGTGGTCGAGCCGACCCAAGTCGTTGAGCCTGTTTCAGCGCCGGAACCCGTCTTCGTGCCCGAGCCGGGCCCAGCCATGGCTCCTGAGCCGGCACCGGAACCGGCTCCTGCCGTAACCCAGGAACCGGCCCCGGCTGCCGTTTGTGAGGGTGAAAACTGCCCTTAGCGCGGTGTTGCCGGGCCGATGGCGGAATATGTCGCATCCCGCAATGGCGGGTTTCCTTGCTATTCAGAATAACTCGCAATATCGTTTTCGCTTGATCATCAAGCGACGCCGAACCGTGTCAGCGGGACTGGGCGTTGCGTTGCGCGAGAGTTGGTCCCTTGGCTACGACAGACACTAGAGCCGATGCGCCGGGGCGCCAACCAACCTCCCGCCTCATGCGACCGCAGATCTGGAACATTCTGGCCTGGATGATCGCCTTTGCCGTCGCCTTTCCGATCCTGGTCGTGTTCTCCAATGTCTTGGCCCCCAGGGGCGTGATTTGGAGTCACCTCGCTGAAACGGTTCTGCCTAGTTACATCGCCAACTCGATCCTTTTGGTGCTTGGAGTGGGGCTGGGTGTTCTGCTGATCGGCGTGCCGGCGGCATGGATGGTGACCCTTTGCCGATTTCCCGGCCGGCGCCTGTTTGACTGGGCACTGCTCCTGCCGATGGCGATGCCCGCTTATGTCATTGCCTACACTTATACGGGGCTGCTGGACTATGCGGGACCAGCACAGACGGCCCTGCGCGAAATCCTCGGCCTGCAAGGTGGATTGCGCTGGATTCCGGATATCCGGTCACTGCCCGGCGCCATCGTCATGCTGGTACTGGTGCTCTATCCCTATGTCTATCTGCTCGCGCGCGCTGCCTTCTTGGAGCAATCAGCCTGTGTGCTTGAAGTCAGTCGTACCTTGGGTTGCTCGCCCTGGCGTGGCTTCTGGCGTGTGGCACTGCCGCTGGCACGCCCGGCACTGGTGGCCGGTGTCGCCCTGGCCCTGATGGAAGCGCTCAACGATTTCGGCACCGTGCAGTATTTCGGCGTCGATACGTTGGCGACCGGCATTTACCGCGTCTGGCGCGGGATGGGTGATGCTGCGGCTGGCGCGCAGCTCGCTGCCTTGCTGCTGGTTTTTGTGTTCATCCTGCTTGGCTTTGAGCGCTGGTCGCGGGGGCGGCGCAGCTTTGCCCATTCAACCACACGTTATCGCCCGCTGCCCCGCTACCAGCTGACCGGAAGCCGCGCCCTGGGCGCCATCATCGGCTGCTTGATACCAGTTACCTTCGGATTTCTGTTGCCAGCCTCAGTGCTGCTCTACTGGGCGGTCGCGAACATTGATGCCTGGGCCGGCGAGAAATTTCTGATCCTCATTCGCAACAGTTTCTTCATGGCAGGGTTTGCTGCCTTGCTGGCAATCTGCCTTGCTTCGATCCTTGCCTACGCCTTGCGCCTGCATCCGACCCGACCGACACGATGGGCTGTCCGGGTTGCCAGCCTTGGCTACGCCATTCCGGGGCCAGTACTGGCAATCGGCATCCTGCTGCCTTTCGCCGCCATCGATCACACGCTCAATGCCTGGGCCAAAGCCACGATCGGCGTGTCGCCGGGTCTGATCCTGAGCGGAACCTTGGTTGCGATCACATTCGCCTATCTGGTGCGTTTCTTGACGGTCAGCCTGAATGTCGTGGAGGCCAGTCTTGGCAAGGTGACGCGCTCGATGGATTTTGCGGCCCGGTCGTTGGGACGGACGCCATTTCAAACGCTTACAGACGTACATCTTCCCATCATGCGCGGCAGCCTGCTGACGGCTGGAATCGTTGTCTTCGTCGACGTGCTGAAGGAGCTGCCGGCAACTCTGGTCCTGCGGCCATTCAATTTCGACACGCTGGCGACGACGACCTACAACCTCGCCAGTGACGAACGCCTGGCGGAGGCGGCCGGCCCGGCCTTGGCAATGGTTGCGGTCGGCATCATCCCGGTCTATCTGATGGCGCGAGCCAGTGCCGTCGCGCGCCCCGGCCAAAGCAATTTCGTGGAAGATGCCGGCAGGTCGGACATGACGAAGCACTACGCATGAACGGTCGGCCAAACCGCTCTCTGGAGCTTTTTGATCTCAGCCATGACTTCGGCGATGTCAGGGCGGTAGACCATGTCTCGCTGCATGTGGACGAGGGCGAGGTCATCTGCCTGTTAGGTCCATCAGGTTGTGGCAAGTCCACCATCCTGCGCCTCGCCGCTGGGTTGGAGACGGTGCAGCAGGGCCGCGTTGCCATGCAGGACCAGTTGGTCGCGGATGGCGCGTTGGGCCAAAGCCTGCCGCCGGAACGGCGTGGTGTCGGCCTGGTATTTCAGGATTTCGCACTGTTTCCGCATCTGACCGTGGCACGTAACGTGGCCTTTGGCCTTGCGCGGCTGGACGCAAGCCAACGTGCGGTGCGGATCGCCGAAGTACTGGGCCAGGTCGACATGGCCGACTATGCGGATGCCTATCCGCACGCCCTTTCGGGGGGGCAGCAGCAACGTATCGCCTTGGCGCGGGCGCTAGCCCCTCAACCTGCCATCCTGCTCCTCGACGAGCCGTTCTCGGGCCTCGATGCGAGGCTCCGCGAACAGATCCGCGATGATACTCTGCATGTCCTCAAGCGGAGCGGGACCGCGACGCTGATGGTGACCCATGATCCGGAAGAAGCCATGTTCATGGCCGATCGGATCTATCTGATGCAGGCTGGACGGGTGGTCCAAAGCGGGTCGCCGGATGCCATCTACCACCGCCCGGTCAGTCCGTTCGTCGCTCGTTTCTTTACCGCAACCAATGATCTTGGTGGAGTGGTCCATGGTGGTATGGTGCAGTGCCCGCTTGGGGACTTGCCAGCGCCAGGTTATGCCGAAGGCGCCGTCGTCCAGATACTGCTCCGGCCGGAGAGCATCCACCTTGTTGGGGCAGGTGGCGTGGATCCCAGCGGCTGGATCGTTCCAGCAACGGTCGAGGAAGTGCGTTTCCTGGGTAGCAGCAAACTATTGGTGGTCAGACTTGCAAGCGGCGAAAATCGGTCGTTAACCCTGCGGGTGCGTCATGCCGGCCGCCTGTTGCCGGAACCCGGCAGCCAGATCCTCCTGCAACTCGATCCCGCGGATGCGCTGATCTTTCCGGAGAGCCGCGCGGGTGATGATCAATATCGTCGAGCGAGCACGGAAATTCCGGACTTGTCAGCAGGTTAGCGAAGCCTAAATGATAGTGACTGGCTATTGTAGCGAGGCGGCGGATTTGCCATAGTCCGCCCGGGTCCGGCGCCCACCGCCGGAGAGGTCGTTAGTTGAGGAGTTTCCCGTCATGGGACTTGGAGCGTGGTGGCATTGGGTCGTCGTTTTGATTGTCGTCCTCGTGATTTTTGGCGGCAAGGGCAAGATTCCGGCGCTGATGGGTGACTTTGCCAAGGGCATCAATGCCTTCAAAAAGGGCATCAAGAGCGAATCGGAAACACCCCAGGACACGACGGCGGCAAAAGCGGACGAAAAGATCGTCGATCGCAGCTGATCTCTGTTTTGAACTTGTGGCTCGTTGTGGCGACGCTTGAAGGGTAGTGCTTTATGTTCGATGTCGGCTGGAGCGAGATGGCGGCGATCGCCGTCATCATCTTGGTCGTACTCGGACCGAAGGAATTGCCGCACGCGTTGAAGTCGATTTCGCATTGGATGCGCGCTGCTCGCAAGCTCGGCAACGAGTTTCAAAGCGGCGTAAATGAGATCGTTCGCGAAGCCGAACTTGATGATGCCAAGAGGGAGCTGCAAAAGCTGACCGCCAACTCGATCAAGCAGAGGATCGAAAAGGAAATCGATCCCGGCGGCGAACTCAAGAAAACGGTCAACGCCTCGGTTGAAGAAGCCAAGACGGCACTCTCCGCGCCGGCAGCTGCAGCGGCGGTACCGGAACGGGCGGATAACTTGCCGCCGTTCCCCGGGTTGGTCGGTTCCGAGACGCCGACGTCAGTACCCAGTCAGACGACCGAGGCGCCGGTTCTAACAAGCACCGATTCCTTGCCGGCCGATGACAGCAAATCCGATAAAGCCTTTCAGTATGAGTATCTGCGAATGAGCGGCGCCGAAGAAGACAAGAAGATGCCGTTGCTCGAACACCTTGTCGAGTTACGGTCACGTCTCCTTTATGCGGCGATCGGCTTCATTCTGGCGTTCTTCGCCTGCTTCTATTTTGCCCAGGATATTTTTGATTTCCTGGCCGAACCTCTGGCCAGCATTCTCCAGGAATTGGGCGAGGATCGTCGGTTCATCTACACGGACCTGACCGAGGTCTTCTTTACCCAGGTCAAGGTCGCGGCATTTGGCGCACTCTGTGTCTCGTTTCCGGTGATAGCCTCCCAGATCTGGGCGTTCATTGCCCCGGGTCTGTACAAGAACGAAAAGCAGGCGTTCCTCCCATTCCTGATTGCGACGCCGGTCATGTTCGCGGTGGGTGCGGCCTTCCTCTATTACGTCTTGATGCCATTCGCCTGGCGCTTCTTCCTCGGCTTTGAGCAGGCCGGCAATGCTGAGGCCGGTTCCTTGCCGATCCAGCTCGAGGCCAAGGTCTCGGACTATATTGACCTGGTCATGAAGCTGATCTTCGCCTTCGGCTTCTGCTTTGAACTGCCTGTCCTGCTGACATTGCTCGCCAAAGTCGGCATCATCAGCGCACAGAGCCTGAAGGATAAGCGTCGCTATGCGATCGTCGGTGTCGTGGTGGTGGCAGCGGTCGTGACGCCGCCCGATCTCTTCAGCATGTTCTCCCTCGCGATACCTATGCTGCTGCTCTACGAGGTGTCGATTTTGCTCGCCCAGCTGGTCGAAAAGAAGCGGGCTGAAGCGGAGGCAAAAGAGAATGATGAGGAGCCCGGTACGGACGTCAAACCGGCCTGATTGATCTTTGTGATTTTCCGATCCGAGCTTTGACCGAACCCGGGTTCCGTCCTATAAGTTGAGCCGAATCGGGGGATTTGGAGCTCGACCGCTAAATGTTTGACCCTAAATGGATTCGTGACAATCCCACGGCGTTCGACGCGGGCCGGTCGCGGCGCGGTTTGCCGCCGTTGGCAGAGACCGTCATTGCGCTCGATTCCAGGCGACGGGCCACGCAGACAGCCTGGCAGGAAATGCAGGCCAAGCGGAACGACCTCTCCAAGCAGGTTGGCCAGTTGAAGGCCAAGGGCGGCGACGCCGCCGCTGTCATGGCCGAGGTCGCCAGCCTCAAGGACCGCATGGTGGCGGCCGAGGCGGAAGAGCTGAAGGCGGCCGAAGAGCTTGAAGCCCTGCTGGCACAGCAGCCGAACCTGCCGGCCCAGGACGTGCCCGAGGGTGCCGACGAGAAGGCCAATCGGGTCGAACGCGAGATCGGCCACCGGCGAAATTTCGCCTTTTCGCCGAAGCAGCATTTTGAAATTGGTGAAGGCCTCGGGTTGATGGACTTCACGGCCGCGGCAAAGATCTCCGGCGCCCGCTTTGTGGTGCTGAAGGGAGCGCTTGCCAGATTGGAGCGCGCCCTTGGCCAGTTCATGCTCGACCTTCATACCGGCGAGCACGGCTATACCGAGGTCAATCCTCCGTTCCTGGTGCGCGACTTGTCGCTCTACGGCACCGGCAACCTTCCGAAATTTGCCGAGGATCTCTTCAAGACCGAACAGGGTCTCTATCTGATCCCGACATCGGAAGTACCGCTCACCAACATGGTGGCGGACGAGATTGTCGACGAAGGCAAGCTGCCACTCCGCTTTACTGCCCTCACACCCTGCTTCCGTTCCGAAGCGGGTGCCGCCGGGCGCGATACGCGCGGTATGATCCGCCAGCATCAATTCTTCAAGGTCGAGATGGTGTCGATCGCGCATCCGGATGACTCGGACGCCGAGCACCAGCGCATGACCAAATGCGCCGAGAATGTTCTGGCCAAACTGGATCTACCCTATCGTGTCGTGACATTGTCAACCGGCGATATGGGCTTCTCGGCTCAGAAAACTCACGACATCGAAGTCTGGTTGCCGGGCCAGGGCATGTACCGGGAGATTTCGAGCGTGTCCAATTGCGGTGAGTTCCAGGCGCGCCGCATGAAAGCGCGCTGCCGCAAGCCGAGCGAGAAGGGAACGCGCTTCGTCCATACGCTCAATGGGTCGGGCGTCGCGGTCGGCCGCGCCTTGATCGCTGTGCTCGAAAACTACCAACAGGAAGACGGTTCAGTCGTCATCCCGATGGCCCTGCGTCCCTATATGAACGGTGTCGAGGTCATACGCCCCCATGCTTAAATTGCCCTTCGATCTCAAACGCGCCCGCATCCTCGTCACCAATGACGACGGCATTCACGCGCCGGGCCTCAAGGTCCTTGAGCGCATCGCCAAGGCCCTGTCGTCCGATGTCTGGGTTATCGCGCCGGAAAGTGAGCATAGCGGTGCGTCACATTCGTTGACCCTGCGCCGGCCACTGCAGATCAACAAGATCAATCCACGCAAGTTTGCCGTCTCCGGCACACCAAGTGACTGCACCCTGATTGCCGTCAACCACATCATCACGGGTCGGCGCCCCGATATTGTGCTGTCGGGGGTCAATCGCGGCGCCAATCTGGGTGAAGACGTGCTGTACTCCGGTACCGTCGCCGCAGCGATGGAAGGGGCAATGCTGGGAATCCCGGCCATTGCCTTCAGCCAGGTGCGTGTGAAGGACAAGCTGCACTGGGAAACAGCTGCGGCCTTTGCGCCGCAGGTCATCCGCAAGCTCGTATCGCTGCCCTGGCCCAAGGGTGTGCTGATGAGTGTCAACTTCCCGGGAGTTGCCCCCAAGGACGTGACCGGCATCGAGGTCGGCCGTCAGGGCCGCCGCATGTCCCATGTCGAAGTGGTGCATGCCCGCGATCCGTTCGAGCGAGAAGTGACCTGGATCGGCGATTTTCCGACCGACGAGCCTGAGCATCCGGAAACCGACCTCGGCATCATCCTCACACGGGCCGTGTCGGTAACACCGCTTCATTTCGACCTGACCCATGCGGCGATGTTGCGCCGGATGGATGGTTTGTTCGAAAAGGTCTCAGTGAAGAAGAAGCCCGCAGCCAAACGGTCGGCCAAGAAGCAGACAGCTAAGACGGACGGCCTGCCTCGATGAGCCTGCACGCGCGCAAGATCCGCATGATCATGAACTTGCGGCGGGCGGGACTGACCGATACCAACGTCCTCAACGCGATCGAACGGATACCGCGCGAACTTTTTGTTCTCGATAGCTTCCATGATCAGGCCTATGAAGACCAGGCGCTGCCGATCAGCCATGGCCAGACGATCAGCCAGCCGCAGATCGTTGCGCAGATGACCGAGGCGCTCGAGGTCAAGAAGACGCACAAGGTGCTGGAAATCGGTACGGGTTCAGGTTACCAGGCCGCTGTGCTCTCGAAGCTCTGCCGCCGGCTATATACCATCGAACGGTACAAATCGCTGCTGGCCGAGGCCGAGCATCGCTTTCATCATTTGCGCCTCCACAACATCACCAGTCGCTGCAGTGATGGGTCGCGCGGATGGCGCGAGCAGGCGCCCTTCGATCGCATCATCGTGACGGCGGCCGCCGCTGAAGTACCCGAGGCGTTGGTCGAGCAGTTGGCTGTGGGCGGTATCCTCGTCATTCCCGTCGGGCCAGAGCGCGGCGACCAGATGCTGGTCAAGCTCACCAAGGCGGAGGATGGGAGTCTTACGGCAAAGATGATTGCTGATGTTCGGTTTGTGCCGCTCGTCGGCGGCGCCTTGCCGGAGGGAGAAGGGCGCCCGGTACCGCGACGGATGGAGAATTGACTATGGCGGCAACGTCATCTGGCCGCGTTCTGCGATTGAGTGCCCTGGCTGCCGCGATGCTGCTCGTCGCAGGTTGCGGCAATCTTGTGGCGCCGAGCATGGGTTCGCCTTCGGAAACCGCCAGCGCGCCAGCGAACCCGAACATGGGGCAGGTGGTGAACGGCGCCTACATCGTCGCGCCCGGCGATACATTGGCTTCCGTTTCCAACCGCACCAACACGCCGATCCGAGCGTTGATCGACAATAACGAGCTTCAGCCACCCTATAACATCCGTCCCGGGCAGGAACTGCGCATTTCCACGCGCCAGACCTATGTCGTAAAGGGTGGTGACACGCTGGGTGGACTTGCCAGGCGCTTTCGCGTCCAGCAGAGCGCCTTGGTCGAACTCAATGGTTTGAAGCCACCCTACAAGCTGCAGGTTGGGCAATCGCTGGTCCTGCCGAGCGCGGTCGAGGCTTCGCAATCGGCCTCGAACGGTGCAGCGTTGCCCGCCTCGACGACGCCCCAGATCCCGGCACCCAAGGTTGATGTGGTGCCCGAAGCGTCGAATGCGGGATCGGTCTCGGCCACAGCCCTGCCGCCGCCACCGGGCAGCACGACTGCCCCTGCCTCAACGCCCGCCGCCAGCCAACCTGGCGCCAAGCCGCTATCACCGGCGCCAGGTTCTACAAGCTCACTGCCCTTGCCGCCACCCACGACGGTACCGGATGTTCCTACCAAGACGGTGCCCGCAGAACCTGATCTGACCGCTGCGGAAGAAGCTGTCGAAGGGGCCTATGAGAAGGCGACGCAGCCCCAGCCAACGCCGCCCCAGGCAACACCGCCGGCGGCAAAGCCCGTTGCAGCGCCCCAGGTCGCAAGTGTAGCCCCGGCCAGTGCCGCGGGCTTCTCATGGCCGGTTCAAGGCAAGGTCATTCTGAAATACGGCGCCACTTCGGATGGCTTGCGGAACGACGGTATCAACATTGCAGCACCCGCCGGTGCGCCAGTGATGGCGGCGGCGGATGGAACGGTGGCCTATGCCGGAAACCAGTTGCGCGGCTTCGGCAATTTGGTGCTGATCCGGCATGCAAACGGCCTGATCACGGCCTATGCGCACAACGAATCCTTGCTGGTGCAGAAGGGTGACAAGGTCACGCGCGGCAAGGTCATTGCCCGCGTTGGCTCCACTGGCAATGTCGCGAAGCCGCAACTGCATTTCGAGATCCGCAAGGGCGAGGAGCCCGTGGACCCGATGAAATATCTCGACGGCGGCGCCTAGAGGTTGATCGTCTTGCCGAGGCGCCCGGCGAGGTCCTGGATGAACTGCCAGGCGACGCGGCCAGAGCGGGCACCGCGCGTCACCGACCATTCGATGGCCTGGGCATGCACCTCATCGACCGGGAGATCAAGGCCAAAGCTCCGGCAATAGCCATCGATGATGGCGAAGAAGGTTTCCTGGTCGCAATTGTGAAAGCCGAGCCAGAGGCCAAACCGGTCGGAGAGGGATACCTTTTCTTCTACGGCCTCCGACGGGTTGATGGCGGTCGACCGTTCATTTTCGATCATGTCACGCGGCATCAAATGCCGGCGGTTCGAGGTGGCATAGAACAGGACATTGCCGGGTCGCCCTTCGAGCCCACCTTCCAACACGGCCTTTAGTGATTTGTAGCTGGCGTCGGTCGCATCAAAGGAGAGGTCGTCGCAGAAGATGACGCTGCGGCGCGACTGATCGCGCAGCAAACTCAGCAAGCGCGGCAGGGTGACGAGATCTTCGCGGTGAATCTCGATCAATGTGAGCGGGGTGGCCGGATCCAGATTCACCGAGGCGTGGACCGCTTTGACCAGCGAGCTCTTGCCAGTACCGCGCGCTCCCCATAGCAGGGCGTTATTGGCCGGCAAGCCGCGTGCAAAACGGCGGGTATTGTCGAGGAGGATATCCTTGTTGCGGTCGATGCCCTGCAACAGATTGATATGAACGCGTGAAACGGTCGGCACCGGTTCCAGCCAGCTGGTCTCGGACTGCCAGACAAAGGCCTCGGCCGCCGCCAGATCGATCACTCTGGCAGGGGCCGGCGCCAAGCGTTCAAGACTTTCGGCAATTCTTTGCAATAGGGGAAGCATGTCATTGTCAGTCATCTGCAGCACCTCATCGGCATGCAGATTTCATAACGGCTTCAAGAGGGAAGCGCCAGTCCCGGCGCGATGAAACAAAGGTGGAACCGGGCCGATCGTCGATCGGACCGCGCTAGATGCGTGACCAGCCAAGCGAAGCTTCGTCCATGACATAGTGGATATATCCGAACAGGACGTCGATGCTGTTGTTGCGCCGGAGCGGCAACAGCAGGATCAGATAGTCGACATGTTCGCGGCTGTTGTCGCGGCACCAGCGCAGGCTGTCATAGCGCAATTCGATGGCGCCTGCCGCGGCCTTGAGGTGATGTTCCCAGATCAAGTGATAGGCATCGGTTCGCGGCACCATTTGGCTGAGCATTGAGCCGCTATAATCGATGCCATCAATTGCGACGATTGCCGTGCCGAGCAGCCGGTAGTGAAAGTCATAGGCCGGGTCGCCAACTACCTCGATCAGCAGCACATTGGGCAGAAGTGCCGGAATTTCCGTGGGATCAATGGCCGCCCGCAGTGGTGGTCGTTCGTCGGTGCGCTTGGACTTCCAGTACTCGAAGAAGGATCGCAAATTGGCTTGTTCATTGGCCGCGATAGCAGTGTCGAATGCTGCTGTGCCGAGCGCCACGCATGTCCGCGGTGCTGCCGAAATCAAGGTCGGCACGATGAAGTGGTTCACGGCGTCACCTCAGAGTCGGTTAACCGCGATCTAGCTTTCCCAGTTCATGTGTCAACTATATCGTTCTTAGGAAAGATGTCCAATGCTGCTTTTGGATGCAGAGCTTTCTTCAGTTTCTGCCCAAAATGACTTGATCGAGGCTGCCAGGGGCGTCGAGTTCTCCTCGGTAAGCGCGTGGCCAGTGCCACCAAGCACCTGGAAATCGGTCTGTGGCATGAGCCTCCTCGCCTCCAGCGCTTGGCGCAGGGCTATCACGGGATCTTCTTCGCCATGGATCATGAGCGATGGCGCGGTGACAGTCCTGAGGAGAGCTTGCCGATCGTCCGATGCGCGCATGGCACAAGCCTGTCGCCAAATGCCTGCCGGTCGATACGCGCGCGCGACAGATTGCGCAAGTGCCAGCCGGCGGGTGTCCCAGTCGGGTAGCGACATCGGCCCGGCATAGATCTCCTCGGCTTCCAGCCACATTTCCAGGAGTCGTTCTTCATCGTGTTCGAAGAGGATCGACCGGCGCAGCATGTGATCCGCGGCTGCGGTGCTGTCGATCCAGGGTTGGCCTGCACTGGTCATGAGACCGACCAGCGATGCCACTCGAGAAGGATGATAGGCCGCCGTAATCTGGGCGATCATGCCGCCCATCGAAAAGCCGACGAGATGAACTCGGCCGATATTGAGGGCGTTCATCAGCAGGACAACGTCGTTCGCCATGTCGAAGAGGGTGTAGGCCACCGGATGCGGCCATGGGCGATGATCGGGGAAAGTGCTCGGCACAAGAGTCTGGTCAGTTGCGACGCCGAACAACTGCGACAGGCCGGCATCGCGATTGTCGAAGATGATCAGGCGTCGGTCGCCGGCAAGTGCCGCAATGAGTGTGCCCGGCCAGTCACTGGCTTGCATGCCAAGACCCTGGATCATCACGGCCGGTATGGCCATTGGGTCCGCGCCAGGGTCTTACACGCAATCGTACCAGAGTGACAGGCCGCCTACGTCGAGTAACGGCATATCCGGCCCGCGCTGGTTGGGGTTTCAGAGTCCCAGCGACCCTTTGATGGCCGCCAGGGCGTCACCACCGTCGGCGGTCGTGACGCCAGCCAGCCATTTCTTTCGAGATGGGCGGGATTTTCTTTGAGTGCCTTTTGGCGGCGTCTGTGGGGCTCAGACTTTCCTTGATGAGATAGCCCATGCCCCTCGCTCTCCAAGGCGATGTCGAAGGTCACATTGCTGAGGAGGGCAGCTACGTTCGGGCATTCCTGCATATAGCCCTTGCGCACCTGGGTATGAACCGTTGCCGCTCCGAGGTCAGCGCCGTAATAGGCATCACCGCCGGACAAGTAGGCGAGCGGAAAGTCGTTGTTCATGGGGTGCGGCGCCCAGCCCTGGAACACGATCCAATCCTGCTTGCGGGTCGCCTTGTCGACTTGTGTGAGCATGCCTTGTTCGCTGGACTCAACCACTTCCCAACCGGTCAGGTTGAATTTCGGATCCTTGATGATGTCAAACATCAACTGATTCGAACCCGGCTCGATGCCGTACATCTTGCGTTCGAATTTGTCGGCAAATTTCGCAAGATCGGCGATATCGCGAACGCCGGCATCGTAAACATATTGTGGAACGGCGAACGTGTACTTGGCACCCACAAGGTTCTGATGGACGGTTTCGACCGACCCATCCGCCTTGTAGGCCTCGTAGTAACTCACCATGGCGGGATCCCAATACCCCATGAACACATCGAGATCCTTGTTCTTGAGACCCTGATAGATGATGTCGAGGCTCACCAGCTTCGAATCCGCATCGTAGCCAAGGGCTGTGAGGAGTGTCTGCATCACCCCCGTGGTGAAGGTTAGGTCGTTCCAGCCGGGTTCCGCCATGCGGACCCTTTGACAGCTCTCTGGCTCCGCGGCCTGCGCGGGTAGTGATAGTGTCAAGGCAGCGACACCCAGGGTTACGATGAGTTTGTTCATGATCAGCCTCCCATTCCTGCGACTTGATTGAAAAATTGACCGCTTGGATTGTAAATTGACCCTTGGGTCAATTTATAGACCGGATGGACAATGAAAACAAGCGGAGGCAAGAATGCTGGCCTGGACCATCGGAGAATCGGTTTGTCGCGTCTGAGCATCGAGCAATTGCGCCGGCAGGAATTGGCCCGCGCCGCCTATGAAGTACTTCAGGAAGAAGGTATCGCCGGGACGACTTTGTCCAAGGTCGCGGAGCGGCCGGCATGTCCAGGGGAATCGTGCTGCATTACTCAAGGGAAGGACGAGCTCCTCGAAGTTGTGATGCGGCATGCGAATGCGCTGCTACGAGACGAAGTAGCGGCACTGATGGCGCGGGCAGCGACGCCGCGTGCGCGGGTCGAAGCCATCATTGCCGGCAACTTCACCAAGTTTCTTCAAGCCAGAGATCTGCAATGCATGGCTCTCGCTTTGTGCCGAGGTTCCGCGAAATTCCAAGTTCGCCCGAATCCAGCGGGCCATCCACGCCCGCATGCGCAGCAACCTTCTGTCCGGCTTGAAGGAATTGCTGCCGCCGGCGCGCGCGCGGAAGCCGCCGTCATCGGCATTACCGCCATGATCGACGGGCTCTGGTTGCGTTTCGGCCTAAGCCAGGACGGATTGAGTTTGGCCGAGGCCAAGGCCCAGATGGACAGTATTCTGGAAATTCACCTTGGGCCCGCCCGTAAGACCACCGGCGGCTCTAGACGCCGCTTGGCATGAAGGTCAGCCAATCCACCTCACCCGCGAGCGGCGTAATCGGCAACACGGCGAGCGCGAGGTTCATTTCCGGGGTAAGGCGACGGTGGGAGAGGTGCCAGCCCTGCCATTGCCAACTGCCCTCATCGGGTCCATCCGCCACCCGGTCAACCCGGTCGCTGACCATGGTCAGACCTGTTCCCAAAGCCTTTGCCATCGCCTCCCTCAGCGTCCAGATGCGATAGAAGGCCGACCCTCCTTGTTGGGCGCATCGTGCGCGCTCGCCTGGCCCGAAGGCCGCCTCGGCTATCCCAAGCAGGTCACGGTGCCGACGTGGTGATTCGATATCCACCCCGATCGGACCCAGCGTCGTCGCAGCACAGGCAAGCTTCCTGCCGGTATGCGACAGGGAAACGAAGATCCCCAACGGCCCACCCTCGGCCGTCAAAGCGACGGGCCGGCCGCTGGCTTCTGTTGCGATGCAAAATGGACCTGCTTTGGCATGTCCCAGGTCGGCGATCATTTGCTGCAGCACCCATCGTGCGGATTGGTGCCGATCTGCTTCTTCAGGGACGTCCACGATGGCAAAATAAACTCGGTTATCGGGCATATCACACTTGTCTGCCTCTTCAGGGCACGTATAACAACCCGAGCAAATCGCGCGCCATTAACCATATTGGGTCGGCAAATTGCGGGCGGGGAGTAGTCATGATCGCGGCTGAGCCTGCCAGTCTAAAGTCATCCGGCAAATTGTCGATCATCGTCCGTGATTGGTTTGCCTGGACACCTGGCCGGGAAACGCGTGGCGATTGGCTGGATTGGGCTGGGAGGGCGGATGCGCGCGCTGCCTTGGACCAGGGAATGCCGGTGCTGCCCATGATGTTGCGGCGCCGGGCGACATCGATCGGGCAGAAGGCGCTTGGTGCGGCCCTCGCATGTACCGGCGTATCTGAGGCTCGCTTCGTGCTCGCCTCGCGCCACGGGGAATATGATCGAACGGCGCTGCTTCTCGCCTCACTTGCTGACGAGGAACCGCCTTCGCCCGCCGATTTCAGCATGTCGGTGCATCACGGACTTGTCGGTCTTCTGTCGATCCATACTGGAAATCGATTGGGGCATACTGCCGTGGCATCTTCTCTCGATAGTTTCGGTTACGGCCTTCTCGAGGCTGCGTCCTGCCTTGAGGACAGGCCGGATATACCGGTTCTATTTCTCTACTTCGATGCACCGCTACCGGAACCTTACGTTTCATACCGGCTGCCGGCAGAAGCGAATCTGCCTTTGGTTCTTGCCCTGCTGCTCACCGCCGGTGACGGTGATCGGATCTCAATTGACTGCGCCGTGAATAGTGCTGGCAATGCATCAGACAGTCTGCCCGAAGCGTTTCTGAAGTTCCTCCTGACGAATGCGCCGGCCGCGACAGCGACCGGCGAGCAGATGACATGGCGATGGGACCGTGCGGCTTAAAAACTTGAACTATGCCTGGCGGTTGGTCGGAACCGGCGTTTCCTTCGCCGCCTTCTTTGGTGGCGGGCTGGTCCTGGCCGTCACCGTCTTCCCTGCGATCGCGCTCATTGTCCGGCGCGAGGAGCGGCGCGTGCGCGCGACACAAATGGTCATTCACCATACCTTCCGGTTCTATGTTGCAATGCTGGAGGTACTCGGAATTATCAAACTGCAGGTATCCGGCGGTGCGGCTCTGATCGATGGAAAAGGCCGGCTCATTATAGCCAATCACCCGACCTTGCTTGATGTCGTCCTGCTGATGTCGCTGATTCCGCGCACACAATGCATCGTGAAGGCGGAACTTTGGGAAAGTCGCTTCCTGGGTGGTGTCATGCGGTGGGCGGGATATATCCGCAACGATATGGACCCGGAAGCCCTTCTGGAGGCCTGCAAGAAAGCGATGGCGGAAGGCAAGGGATTGATCATTTTCCCGGAAGGGACCCGCTCTCGTCCCGGTGAACCCCTGCACTTTCGACGGGGATTCGCCAATATTGCCCTCCTGACCGAGGCCGAAATCCAGCTCGTTACCATCGATTGCCGGCCCATCATGCTCAGTAAGGGGGATCCATGGTGGAAAATTCCGCTAAAACGCTCCTTGTTTCGGGTCACGGTCGGGGAGCGTCTGGACGCCGCTGCGACCCTTGGCTATCAATACCGCTCGCTGGCGGCCCGCCAATTGGTGCGCCGCCTCCAGGCCTATTTCACGGAACAGTTGGAACTCGGATAACGGCGTATGGACGACCTTGAACGCGACATAAAGGCGCTGATAATCGATGCGCTGAAGCTGGAAGACATCAAGCCAGAAGACATTGATAGCCAGGAAATGTTGTTTGGGACCGGGCTTGGCCTCGATTCCATTGATGCGCTGGAACTGGGCGTGGCTCTCCGTAAACGATACGGCCTCAAGATCGAAACGATCACGGATGAGGTGAAGGCCCATTTTGCCAATGTTCGAAGCCTTGCAGCTTTCGTGCACAGCCACACCAATACCGGCGGTGGACCAAATGCTGTCGCGTGACGAGGTTCAGGCCAAATTGCACGGCTACCTGGAAGAAATGTTCGAGATTCCCGGCAGCAAGATCACGCCGCAGGCGCGGCTCTATGAGGATCTAGATCTCGATTCGATCGACGCTGTTGATCTGGTCGTCAAGCTGCAGGAACTGACCGGCCGCAAACTCAAGGTCGACGAATTCAAATCCGTACGCACGGTCGGCGACGTGATTGACCGCGTCCATGCCGTTCTTTCCGAATAATCACAAGCGATCTGCCGGGTTTGGCGCGGTGCTCTTCACCACACTCGCGGCGGTCTATCCAGTTATTGTCTATTTTCTTCACGATCAAGCGTCGTACCTACTGTTCGCTGCGGGCGCCTGCTGCCTGCTGCTTGTGCGGGCGCTCTTTGTGCGGGACGAACTGAGCACCGCGCTCCGGATTCCTTTGCTTCTGGCGGCTTGTGCAATCGGGGGCCTGAGCATGTTCGATGCGGCGATGGCAACCAAAGGCTATCCAGCTTTGCTCAGCCTCATCATCGCCAGCGCGTTTGGAACCTCGCTATGGCATCCGCCCAGTTTGATAGAACGACTGGCGCGCTTCAAGGATCCCGATCTCACCCCTGCCGGTCAAGCCTACTGCCGCAAGGTGACCTGGGTCTGGACCTTGTGGCTGCTCCTCAATGCCGCCATTGCGGCTGTCCTGGCATTGTGGGCAAGCCTCGCCCTCTGGACGCTGTGGACCGGCCTCATCTCGTACCTGTTCTTTGGTGTTCTGTTCCTAGGAGAGGTTGTCTTGCGTCCATGGCTCCAGCGCCGCGCCGCAGTGAGCCGGCAATGAGTGACTTGCAGTCCATATCCGATCTACTGACAACACCTGGTAACCTTGGCCGAATTGTCGCCGCGACCAGGGGAAGGGTGATCGACGTTTCGCAATTGCGCCGCGACGTGTATGCCAACGCAGAGTGCCTCCGCGCAAGCGGTTGCAAGCGCGGCCTGTTGATCACCGAAGATACCTATTGGGCCATCGTTGGGATGTTGGCGTTGTTTCAAATGGGCGCGGAAGTCGTGTTGCCGCAGAACGCCACGGTCGGTGCCATCACATCTATCCAGGAACATTGGGATGTCCTGGTCTGCGACCGCTTGCCAGCAGGGCAGGTGGGCGGAATCATACTTCAGTCCGCGGGTGAAGGTTCCGGGGAATTGCAGCCACTCGATGCCACGAAATGCTATCTCAATCTTTTCACCTCGGGATCGACGGGGATTCCCAAGCGCGTTCGCAAGACGTTGGCCGTCATGGAACGCGAGGCCGAAGCAATCGAATTGATTGCCGGTGGCAATGTCGAAGCAACCGCTCGAATCCTTGGGACGGTCACGCATCAGCACCTTTTCGGGCTTAGTTACAAGCTCTTCTGGCCGCTGTGCAGCGGCAGGATCGTCGACGGCACCGTGCATGAACTCTGGGAAAGCCTCTTGGCACAGGATCTGCGCGGAAGCGTGGTCATCACCAGCCCCGCCCACCTCTTGCGCCTCGGTCCGGTCAATCCATTGCCAGCCGGGCGACAACCTTCTCGCATCCTGTCGGCGGGCGCCGTGCTGCCACTTTTGGCGAGTGCCGCGGCATCGACGGTATTTGGCTCAGCGATATGCGAAATCTATGGCAGCACGGAGACCGGCACGATCGCCCGGCGGGAACGTCACCGGGTCGACTTGCCCTGGCAGGTTGCGCCGGGCGTTGCGGTTGAAATTGCAGATGATGGTACGATGTGGGTGACATCGCCCTTCCTTAGCGAGACAACCCACCATCGCTGCGATGACCTCGCCGAACGAGATATCAACGGCGGATTCCACCTCCGCGGGCGCACCGACCGTGTCGTCAAGATTGACGGCGCGCGCGTTAGCCTTGCCGCGGTCGAAGCTGGCATCGCCGCTTCGCCATGGGTTGCCAATGTCGCCTTGGTCGTTCTGCCGGGCGATGTCCCGGCGCTTGGCGCGGCTGTTGTGCCCAGTGAAGCGGGCCGCCTGAAATTGCTTGAAGTTGGCAGTTTTCGGTTCAGCCGACTGCTTCGGCAGGGTCTCCAGGATCTGCAGGAGGCCCCGGGCAGACCGCGTCGCTGGCGGTTTGTCGAGGCCTTGCCGGTAAATGACCTTGGCAAGACAGTACAGCGGGATTTGCTGGCACTCTTCGATGTCCGGCGGCCGACTGAACCTGAGATTCGAGCGGTTCGTGCCACGAGCGACGGAATCGAACTCGACTTGTTCACCTCCCCTGATCTGCAGCAGCTGGAGGGACATTTTCCGGGTATGCCCATCGTTCCCGGCGTGGCGCAGATCGACTGGGCGGTCAAGCTTGCGGCACGGCATCTTGAACTGCCGGTCGGCGTGGCGATGTCCTATCAGGTGAAATTCCATCGCCTGACATTGCCGGGGACGTTGTTGACCCTGAAGCTGGACCTTGATGCGGAAAGGCAGCGCCTGAACTTTGCCTATCGTCGTGACGACGTCGTCCTCACCTCCGGAATCATCCGGACTTGCGCGCCATGACGCTCGCCTTTCGTCCCTGCGCGATTATCCCCAGCCACAATCACGCACAATCTGTCCAGGGCATCCTGGCGGCGCTGCGCGAACAGGGGCTGCCCGTATATATCATTGATGATGGCAGTGATGAGGCAACCAGGGTCCGTCTCGCCGCGCTGGCCGATGCCGATGGCAGTGTGTGGGTTGTGCGGCTTGAGCCAAATCAGGGAAAGGGCGGGGCGGTGAGGCATGGGTTCCAGCTCGCCATGGCGGCCGGATACACGCATGCGCTGCAGATCGACGCCGACGGTCAACATGATATTGCCGCCTTGTCCGGTCTCCTGCGCCTGGCTCAGGCTGAACCGGACGCGTTGATCACCGGCGTGCCCGTCTATGATCGCTCGGTCCCATTTGGACGAGCCATCGGGCGCTATGTGACGCATGTCTGGGTCTGGATCGAGACTTTGTCGCTGAAGATTACCGACAGCATGTGCGGCTTTCGGGTCTACCCTTTGGCCGACGTGGCGGCAATCGAGGCGGCGGGAGAGCGGATCGGGCAACGCATGGATTTCGATACCGAGATCATGGTCCGCCTGTTCTGGCGCGATGTCAGGGTCGTCGAATATCCGGTGGCGGTCACATACCCACCCGGCAACACCTCGAACTTCCATTTATGGCGCGACAATCTGCTGATCACGGCCATGCATACGAGATTGTTCTTCGGTATGCTGCGGCGATTGCCGGCCATCCTGCGGCTCCGCACGCGTCGATCCAGTCATTGGGCATGGTTGGCAGAGCGTGGTAGCTATCTCGGACTTCAGGTGTGGATATCAGCCTACCGAGTGCTGGGAAGACGGGCCAGCCTGACTCTGATGTCGCCGGTTGTCCTCTATTTTTATCTCACGGGGGTGAACAGCGGCGCGCCTCACGAGACTTCCTGGCGCTGGTTCATGCCGTGAGACCGGGCAGGGAAACGTCGCCGGGTTTGGTGAACGAGTTGCGCCATTTCATGTCCTTTGCCGCTCGCGCCCTCGACACATTCCGCGGCTGGATCGGCGACACGCCAGCGGATGCTGTTCGCCTTGGAAAAGTCGACGATCTGCGCGCTGCCGAAAAGATGCCCGGTGGCGCGCTCTTCCTGATCGCCCATCTCGGCAATGTCGATTTGGCCCGTGCGCTTCTGGATGAGGAAACGCGACAGCGTCTCCTAGTCCTGGTTCACACCCGACATGCGGAGAACTTCAATCGGCTGTTGCGCCACCACCGACCGGCGGCCGGTATCAATACTTGGCAGGTGACGGAACTTGGTCCGGCTGCGGCCATGGAACTCAAAGAGAGGGTCGAGCATGGCGCCTGGGTGGTGATCGCCGGCGACCGGGTCCCGGTCGGCAGCGCGCGCGTCACCAGATTGCCGTTCCTGGGGCATGAGGCCCCATTCTCTGAGGGCCCCTATATTCTGGCATCGATTCTCGAATGCCCCGTCTACACTCTCTTTTGCACACGGCAGGGAGATCATTTCGTTCTCGATGTCGAGAAATTGGCCGACCGGATCGATTTGCCGAGGCACCAGCGGCAAGCCGCCCTGCGACGTCATGCCGAGATCTTTGTTGGCCGGCTGGAGCAGTATGCGGTACGCAATCCGTTGCAGTGGTACAATTTCTTCGACTTCTGGAATCCGGGTCGGAAGGAGCCCCGTTCATGATCTCGGCAGAGACCGAAATAGTCGCGCAGTTCTATGACCTGGATCCGATGCAGGTTGTCTGGCATGGCAACTATGTCCGCTATTTCGAACAGGCGCGCAGCGTCCTCCTCGACAAGATCGACTATAACTACCCTGAGATGGAGCGGTCTGGCTATCTTTGGCCCATCGTCGACATGCGGATCAAGTTCGTGCGCCCGGTCCGCTATCAGCAGAAGCTGCGGGTCGAAGCAATCTTGATGGAATACGAGAATCGACTCAAGATCAGCTACCTATGCCGCGATGCCGGCAGTGGCGAGGTGCTGACCAAGGCCCACACCATCCAGGTTGCCGTTACTCTAGCGACCCAGGAACTCAATCTCGAATCACCCTCGGTGTTGTTGGAAAAAGTGCGACGGGTCCTATGCTCAACCGTCTAGCACGTGCCTGCCTCGTGATGGCTCTTGCACTTCTGGTGCCGTTGGCTCGGGCCGGTGCAGAAACCGTTCCGTCGCTGCGCGCAGATGAATTGTTGCGTGGCCGGTTCGTCCAGGAACGGATCCTGGTTGGGTTCGATGCGCCGCTGCGCAGCGAAGGCAGTTTTGTCCTGGCTCCCGGGGTTGGCCTGATCTGGCGGGCGGAGAAGCCCTTCGCCGTGACAACCCTGATGACGGCAGACGGCTTGGCACAGCAGAGCGATGGGGCAACCACTCTCAACCTGCCGACGAGCCGAGCGCCGTTCATGAGCAGCCTTTACGACATGCTGAGCGGTGCGTTTGCCGGCGATTGGAGGGGCCTTGAACGGGACTTCAGCGTCGCGCGGTCCGAGGCGTCCGGCAAATGGACGCTGCAACTCATTCCCAGGAATGGTGCGTCGTCGAATGCTCTGCCGATCGTGCAAATCAATATCGCGGGCGGCGATTTCGTCGATCGTGTCGAGATCGTGAAGCCGGGTGGCGATCGCGACACCCTGACCTTTCTCGATCAGCAGCGCGTTTCGGGGCCACTCAGCGCCGATGAGCAGAAATTGCTTCAAGAGGCGGGACAGCCTTGATTGAGCGGCGCGCATCCCTAAGCCTTGCCATTGTCTGGCTCGCCCTGGTCGGGAGCTGGCCGCAGGCTATCTTGGCGTCGCGGCATGGCGTGGCATCCCATTGCGCACGGATCTCCTTTCTCTGCTGCCGGCCGATCCGGCGGCGCTGAATCAGCACCAGGCCGGCCAGAAGCTGACCGATACCGTATCGAGGCACTTCGTCCTTCTGGTCGGCCATACCGAACGCAACGCGGCGCGAGCCGCCGCTGGGAAAATTGAGGACGCGCTGTTGGCTGATGGTGTCGCCAACATCACCACCGCTGATTCCACTGCGCCACGCGCTCTGGGCAGCTTCTACCGCCCCTTTGCCGACAGGCTGCTGGCGCCCGGCGATCGCGACCTGCTGCGGGCAGGGCAGGGTGAAACGATTGCCAGGCGGGCGCTGGCACAGATTTACGGTGTGGGCAGTTATGCGGATGCTCGGTTGTTGGCAAGCGACCCCTTTCTGCTGCTGCCGAGCTTTCTTGGCCAGTTGCCGGCGCCGCTCTCGAAACTGATACCCGACGACGGGCGGTTGACGACGCGGATCGATGGGATTGTCTGGGTACTCGTAAGTGGCGATGTCTCAGGCGATCCCTATGCCCTGGATGTTCAGGAGCGCTTCACGGAGAAGGTTGATCTCAGGATTGCTGCCCTGATGGCTCAGTATCCGGGGCTGCTCGTCAAACGCACCGGCGCCGTCTTCTTTGCGCGGGAGGGCGCACAATCGGGCCTTCAGGAAACCTCGACGCTCGGTACTGTCTCCATGGTCGGCACTGTCCTGCTGCTGGTCGGGGCCTTTCGGCGTGCCGGGCCGCTATTGATGAATCTGTTGGCACTTGGTATCGGCATCGGTGTTGGCCTTGCCGTCAATCTGCTGCTGTTCCAGGAAATTCACATTGCCACATTGCTGTTCGGTGTCGGTCTCACGGGCGTAGCTGTCGACTATGGCATTCACTACACGGCATGTGTCTTTGATCCAGCGAAGCCTGATCCCTGGGAACGGCTGGCGCATATCCTGCCCGGGATTACCCTTGGACTCATTACCACGTTGATCGGCTATGCGATTCTGCTGGTCGCGCCATTTCCCGCCCTGCGTCAGGTCGCGGTGTTCTCAATTGCCGGCCTGATCGCATCCTTTCTCACGGTCCTGTTCTGGTTCCCCTGGCTCGATCGTGGGCAGGCGCCGGCCTATGGCCCGGCCCTGCTGCGCCTTGCTGATATCTTCTGGCAGATCTGGGAGACTCCGCGCTTGCGCCGCATATGTTGGCTCAGCCTTGCCGGGTTGGCGTGCGTCGCTGCAGTCGGCCTTTCCCGCATGTCGGTCGATGACAATGTGCGGCGCATGCAGTCCCTCTCGCCGGATCTTCTTGCCCAGCAGGCGGATATCCAACGCCTCGCCGGGACCAGCGGCAACCTGCAGTTCCTCGTGATTGATGCTGCCGACGATGAATTGGCGCTTCAACAGGGTGAGGCCCTGGCGCCGATCTTGAGGCGGCTGCGTGATCAGGGCGTGCTCACGGCCTATCGCGGTCCGGCGGATTTTGTGCCATCGCTGGCAATGCAAGAGGCTGATCGCACGTTGCGGCGCTCGGCGCTCGATGAGCCCTTTCTGGCCGCACATGCCGCCCAGTTGGGCCTTCCCGCCAGGACCGGTGGCAGCGTGGACAGTGGCCAGAAATTGACGGTCGAAAGCGCCATGGCTTCCGGCGCCTTCCCCTTCCTGAGACAATGGGTGCTGGCGCCGGGGCAGCAGGTGATTGCGCTGGATGGGCTCACGGATGTTGAGGCGCTTCGGGCAGCCATTTCGGACATGGCGGGTGTTCGGGTCCTGGACCCGGCCGGCGACTTCACCGAGCGGCTCGGTCACTATCGTGAACGGGCCCTCTGGCTGATCGGTTTGTCGGCACTGATGATGGTCATTCCGCTCACCTGGCGCTATGGGCTGAAGGGTGGCCTTGTCGTCCTGGTTCCCCCGGTTGCTGCGCTCATTCTGGCACCGGCATTGATTGCCTTGACGGGCGAGGGTATCAGCTTCTTTCACGTCATGGGGCTCATCCTGGTGCTGGCGATCGGCGTCGATTACGCAACCTTCTGCGCTGAAGCGGACTTGGCCGACCGGCCTGTGACGATGCTGGCCGTATTGCTGGACATGGCGACCACGCTCCTCTCCTTCGGCGTGCTGGCCTTCAGCAGCGTCTTCGCGGTCCATGCATTCGGTCTTACCATGCTGCTCGGCATCCTGATCGCGTTCCTGCTGGCACCCATCGCCGGAAACGTCAATCCGCGCCAGGTGAGGCGGGCATGATGACGTGGACAAAGGCGCTCGCTGGGCCAATCACTGCCATCCTGCTGATCCTCGCCGGATGCACCCCGACGCCTGTGGCCGTTACAGACAATCTTCCCTATTTTGCGCCGGGTCGGTTGCTGGAGTTGCCGCTGCCGGGAGATCTCGGGCGGTCGGTCGAGATGTCGCAGATGATCACCGTGCGCCATGATGGCGAGGTGTTTACCTTCGAAGGGCATATCAGCATTAACCCACAGCGGTTCCTACTGGTTGGTGTTGACGGACTGGGGCGGCGGGCGATGAGCATCAGTTGGGATATGTCCGGCAAGGTCACGGCTGAGCGTGCTGATTGGCTGCCATCAGTGGTGCGTCCGGGTCCGATGCTGGCCGATATCGTTCTCCTTTATTGGCCATCCCGGAAATTGCGACAGTCACTGGCACCTTCGGGTGCGGTCATGAGGGACGCACCCAACCGCCGCGTGGTGGTGGTGGATGGGGTTGATGTTCTGGAAATCGACTATCTTTCCGGTGGCGACCAATCAACCAATGGCCGACTGCGGTATCGGAACCATGCCTGGGGCTATGACATCGACGTTCGATCGGTCGAGGCGACCCCATGACCCAGGCTCGGCTGGGAATTCACGCCGTGGGTCTGGTGACGCCGCTGGGTGCCGGCAAGGACGAGAATGCCGGCAAGCTCTTCTCCGGCACGCGGTCGGGCCTGGCAACGGAGGTTGACATCCTGCTGGATCGCCGGGTCCGGGCTGGCTGCGTCACGTCGGCATTGCCGGCGCCTCCAGACGGGTTCGGCCGATACCAATCACGCAACAACCGCTTGATGTTGCTGGCCCTGCAGGAAATTGCGCCAGAGGTCGCGGCCGCGCGCGAGCGCTTTGGGTCCAGCCGCGTCGCCGTCGTCCTGGGAACCAGCACATCAGGCATTGCGGAAGGAGAAGCGGCCTTTGCCGCGCACCACAGCACGGGGCAGTGGCCGGCTGCATTCGATTATCGCCAGCAGGAGCTGGGCAGCCTTGCCAATTTTGCCGCTGCAGTTTTGCAGGTGACCGGTCCGGCTTTTACGATCGCGACCGCCTGTTCATCCAGCGCCAAAGTCTTTGCCTCGGCACGCCGGTTGATAAGGGCGGGGATATGCGATGCCGCCGTCGTCGGTGGCGCCGACACGATCTGCCGCACGACGCTCAACGGCTTTGCTTCCCTCGATGCCATGTCACGCGGTCTTTGTAATCCTTTCAGCCGTAATCGCGACGGCATCAACATCGGCGAAGGTGCCGCGGCCTTCCTCCTTACCCGCGAGGCGGCACAGATTTCGCTCCTCGGCTGCGGCGAAAGCTCGGATGCCCATCACCTCAGCGCCCCGGATCCGACCGGCGCCGGTGCGAAGATGGCGATGTCGGCAGCCCTCGGAGATGCCGGCATACTGGCTTCTGATATCGACTACGTGAACCTGCACGGTACGGGTACGTCGCTCAACGATTCCATGGAAGGCGTCGCTGTCCACAGCCTGTTCGGTGGCGAGGTTCCCTGTAGTTCGACCAAGGCCATGACGGGCCACATGCTCGGTGCCGCCGGCGCTTGTGAAGCGGCCTTCCTGTGGCTGTCACTGGCGCGCGGAGGCCAGTTGCCACCGCATCTTTGGGACGGTGTACAAGACCCTGCCATTCCGACGCTGAATCTGGTTGAAGCTGGCGCGCGCCTGCCATCCAATAACCGCTCCGCCATGATGAGCAATTCCTTCGCCTTTGGTGGCAATAACATGGCCCTCATCCTCGGTCGGGGTGACTGGTGATGCTGCCTTGTGAGCATCCGATCGCGGCATTGCTGCCGCATGCGCACCCTATGATCCTCCTCGACAAGGTGACTGGTTGGGGTGCTCAGGCGATCGAGACCACCCTCGTGGTTCGAGCAGATGCGCCGTTCTTCCAGCCCGGAAAGGGGATCGCCGCCCATATCGCAATTGAGTGGATGGCGCAGAGCTGCGGCGCTTTCGTGGGGCTGGAGGCCCTGACCCTGGCCAGGCCGGTGCGCGTCGGCTTTCTGCTGGGCACGCGCAATTTTGCCGCCGACCAGGCCTGGTTCAAGGAAGGTGAGACCGTTCACATTCGTGCTGAACTGGCATTCCGGGATGGCGAAACCGGGGTGTTCGATTGTACGGTGCGCTGCCGCGACGCAGTCGCTGCCAGGGCGCAACTCACCCTGCATCAGCCGGCCGATTTGGCGGCCGTGCTGGCAAGTCAGGGGATCAAACCGGGGACCACGGACAATAGATGACCAGGACGATCCTAGTGACCGGCGCCAGCAAAGGTATCGGGCGCGCCATTGCCGAAAAGCTTGCCGGCGACGGATTTTCGTTGGTTCTGCATTACGGCCGCGACGTAGCCGGTGCCGAAGCGACCTTGACGACAGTTCGCGCCAAGGGCGCCGCTGGGCGGTTGATGAGTTTCGATCTTCGTGACCGTGACAATGCCAGGGCAACGCTCGAGGCGGACATGGCCGAGCACGGTCCCTATTGGGGTATCGTGCTCAGTGCCGGAATCGCGCGGGACGCGGCTTTTCCGGCGATGACTGACCGGGAATGGGATGATGTCCTCGATACCGATCTCGGTGGGTTCTACAATGTCATGCGCCCGACGGTCATGCCGATGGTCTCGGCCCGCAAAGGTGGCCGCATCGTCACGATTGCCTCCGTCTCCGGTATCGCCGGCAATCGCGGGCAGGTGAATTACAGCGCAGCCAAAGCCGGCATCATCGGCGCCACGAAGGCCCTGGCGATCGAGCTCGCCAAGCGTAACATCACAGTCAATTGCGTGGCACCTGGTGTCATCGAGACGCAGATGACCGATGCCCTGCCGATGGACGAGGTGCTGAAAATGATTCCGATGCGCCGTGCCGGGCAACCGGACGATGTCGCTGCGGCGGTTTCCTATCTCTGTTCGGATGGTGCGGGCTATGTGACGCGCCAGGTGTTGTCCGTGAATGGCGGGATGATCTGATGCGTCGCGTCGTCGTCACTGGCATCGGTGGGATAACTGCCCTGGGCAATAACTGGCACGAAATCCGCGCGCGGATGGCCCGGGGCGAGACCGCTATCTGCTACATGCCGGAATGGGAGCGATTCGAAGGCATCAACACACGCCTGGCTGCCCCGATCGTCGGGTTCTCGGTTGACGACCGCTATCCCCGCAAGAAGACCCGGACCATGGGGCCGGTCGCCAAGATGGCTGTGCGCGCCACGGAGATGGCCCTCGACGATGCCGGGATGCTGGATGATGCAGCCTTGCGCAACGGCCGCACCGGCATCGCCTACGGCTCCTCATTCGGGAGTCCGGCCCCGGTCATGGCCTTTGCCGAGCTGATGAAGGATGGGTTCTCCCGGACCCTCAACGCCACCAGCTACATTCAGATGATGAGCCACACAGCCGCCGTGAACATCGGCCTGTTCTTTGGAATCACTGGCCGGGTCATCCCGACCTCCAGCGCCTGCACATCGGGCAGCCAGGGCATCGGCTATGCCTATGAATCGATCCGCTGGGGCAAGGCCGATGTGATGGTGGCCGGCGGTGCCGACGAGCTCGACATTACCGAGTCTGCGGTGTTCGACACGCTCTATGCGACCAGCACCAGGAACGACCGGCCGGAAACGACGCCACGCCCCTATGATCGCGACCGCGACGGCCTGGTCATTGGCGAGGGTGCCGTTACCCTGATCCTGGAGGAACGAGAGCGCGCTCTGGCACGTGGTGCCCGTATTCATGCCGAGATCGTCGGCTTCGCCTGCAATGCGGATGGCAATCACGTCACGCAGCCGCAGGCCTCCACCATGCAGGTGGCATTGCGTGAAGCGCTGGATGATGCGGGGCTGGCTCCATCGGCAATCGGTTTCGTGAGCGGCCATGGCACGGCGACGGAATGGGGTGACATTGCCGAGACCGAGGCAACTCATTCCATCCTCGGCGCCCGGGCGCCGATTCACTCATTGAAATCCTATTTCGGCCATTCGCTCGGCGCCTGCGGGGCGATGGAGGCTTGGCTAGGAATCGAGATGATGCGCGACCAATGGTTTGCCCCGACGGCCAATCTCGCCAATGTCGATCCGCGCTGTGCTGAACTCGATTACATCATGGGTGAAGGGCGGCAGCTCGACGTCGCCTTTCTGATGTCAAACAACTTCGCCTTTGGCGGCATCAACACTTCGCTGATCTTCAAGAGAGTTTAGGGAGCAGGCGACACATGGCCTGGGAGCTTCTTGACAGCGCCGAGGTGCCTGACGGGTTGCTGGAACTCTACCGGCGGGACGATGTCTTCATGATTCGCGCCAATGGACTCGAATTGATGAACGGCCTCGGTCACACCTCCGAGATCGCGTTCGGCGTGATGGCGGCGGAGGTATCAGGCAAGGTATCACCGAACATCCTGCTTGGCGGTCTGGGACTTGGCTATACCCTGGCCGCCGCGGCGGGCGTGCTCGGCGAGAACGGCAGCATCACCGTGGCGGAGCTTTCGCCCGCTGTGATTGCCTGGTTCGATCGCTATATATCGGCGTCCGTGCTGCCACGGCGACCGAGCAATGTGACGATCGTCGCCTCGGATATCGGCGATCTGCTGCGGGCGGAAGCTGGATCGCGCTATGACGTCATCGCACTCGACGTGGACAATGGTCCGGAAGCCCTTGTGTCACCGCAGAATGCCCAACTCTACGACTCGGTCGGGCTTCGCTCTTTGGCGGCACGGCTTACTCCTGGTGGCGTGATATTGCTGTGGTCCGCTTTCGAATCCCCGGCATTTGTCGCCATGGCTGAGGAAATTGGGTTTTTGACCCAATGCACTGCGCTGGCCAGCGTTGGGCGGTCGGATCTGTTCCACTACGCTTACAGCCTGCGGCTGGGCTAGCGAATTCGCAGCAAAAACCAAGTGTTTTCAAGGAGAAATGGTGCCGTCGAGAGGAATCGAACCTCCGACCCCGTCCTTACCAAGGACGTGCTCTACCCCTGAGCTACGACGGCGCCTTTTGAGCTTTTGACCAGCGGGCTTGGGTGAGGCCCGGTGAAGCGGCGCGGAACATGCCAGAAGGCGTTTACGATGGCAAGGGTTGTGAACACCCGGCCGGGAGCCCCCGAAACAACCTTGGCCCGGCCGCAATTTGGTCGTAATTAAATGTTGTTAATTCAGGGTCTTGGGGCCGTTCAGCGAAGGTGGATGGATATGGGTGCAGGCAATGACTGGGATCCGGCCAAGCCGGCGCGCGCGCGGCCTGATCCCGCAGCGTCCGCCAAGCCAGTGCAGGATGACAAGGCCAGGCGCCAGGCCGAGGCCTTGCGGGCCAATCTGAAACGTCGCAAGACCCAGCAGCGGGTCCGCGCCGACCCAGCCAAATCTCCAACCGGCCAGGACTGACAGGCACGCTAGTCCTTGAGGCCTGGGAGGCCTTCCGATACAAACTGCGCGGTTGGCACTGGCGTAACGAGTCAGGGGTTACGGTGCCAATATCGTTAATAATCAATCACTCCATCGAGGCTCGAGGGGACCGTCCGCCAAATGTCGATTATGCCCGATACCTGGATCCGCGAGATGTCGCAAAAGCACGGCATGATCGAGCCATTCGTCGAAAGCCAGAAGCGTGACGGTGTCATCTCCTATGGTGTCTCCTCCTACGGCTACGATGCGCGCGTGTCGCCGGAGTTCAAGATCTTCACCAATGTGGATTCTGCAGTGGTCGACCCCAAGCAGTTCAACCCGAAGAGCTTTGTCGACCGTGAAGCCGAGGTCTGCATCATTCCGCCCAATTCCTTTGCGCTGGCTAGGACGGTTGAGTTCTTCCGCGTGCCGCGCGATGTGCTGGTGATCTGTCTTGGCAAATCGACCTATGCGCGCTGCGGCATCATCGTCAACGTGACGCCGCTGGAGCCGGAATGGGAAGGCCATGTCACATTGGAATTCTCCAACACCACGCCGTTGCCGGCGAAGATCTACGCCAATGAAGGTGCCTGCCAGTTCCTGTTCCTGAAGGGGGCTTCGCCCTGCGAGGTCTCGTACAAGGATCGTGCCGGCAAATATATGGGCCAGCGCGGCGTGACGCTGCCGCGGCTCTGACAGAATCGGAAAGTTAGTAATGGATCGCATTCGCATTCGCGGTGGCAATGCCCTCAAGGGCGAGATCAGGATCAGCGGCGCCAAGAATGCGGCATTGCCGTTGATGTGCACGTGCCTCCTGACCGATGACGAGGTGCGCCTCGACAATGTGCCGGATCTTGCCGATATCACGACAATGACCAATCTGCTGACGCATCTCGGCGTTGAGGTCACTACCCGGCAATCGCTCAAGGATCGGTCCGTTATCTTCTCGGCCAAAGGCCTAACCGAAACCACGGCGCCCTATGACCTCGTCCGCAAGATGCGCGCGAGCGTGCTGGTGTTGGGTCCGCTGGTTGCGCGCCATGGCCAGGCCAAGGTTTCACTGCCGGGCGGCTGCGCCATCGGCACTCGGCCGGTTGATCTGCACATCAAGGGCCTGCAGCAGATGGGTGCCGAGATCGAGCTCGATTCCGGCTACATATTGGCAAAGGCGCCGGGTGGTCTCCGGGGCGGCGAAGTTACTTTCCCAAAAGTGTCGGTCGGCGCCACCGAGAATTTGCTGATGGCAGCGACGCTTGCCAAGGGCGAAACGCATCTCATCAACGCAGCGCGCGAACCGGAAATCGCCGACCTTGCCAACTGCCTCAACGCCATGGGCGCGCAGATCGAAGGGATCGGCACGGATCACCTTAGGATTCGCGGTGTCGACAAGCTGCATGGCTGCACGCACAGCGTCGTCGCTGATCGGATCGAAGCCGGCACCTATGCGATGGCGGCGGCGATCACTGGCGGCGAAGTCGAACTCGTCGGATTGCATCACGATCTGATTGGCGCCGCGGCCTCGACCCTGACCCAGGCCGGAGTCTCTCTCACCGAAACGCCGCGTGGCCTGCTGGTAAAGCGCCAGAACGGCGCGCTGAACGGCGTCGACGTGATGACCGAACCGTTTCCCGGCTTCCCGACTGATCTGCAGGCACAGATGATGGCCTTGATGACGACGGCTGAGGGTGCCTCGATGATCACCGAGACGATCTTTGAAAACCGGTTCATGCATGTGCCGGAATTGACCCGAATGGGCGCCAGCATCAATGTCCATGGTTCATCCGCGATGGTGCGCGGCGTCAAGAAATTGACTGGTGCACCGGTGATGGCCACCGACCTGCGTGCCAGCGTATCATTGGTTCTGGCCGGCCTCACGGCGGAGGGTGATACGTATCTCAACCGCGTCTATCATTTGGATCGTGGTTATGAAAAGCTGACGGCCAAGCTCTCGGCATGTGGCGCGGAAATCGAGCGCCTGTCGGATGGGGCGGCGGAGTAGGGGATGTCAAAGGCGGCCAACGCGACCGACATGCGGCTGATCGCAAAGGATGCCGAGGATCTGGCAATCGTTGCTGCTTGCCTGCAGGACGCTCTGGTCCCGATCTCCGAGGTCCAATACCTCGCCGGGGAGCAGCGGTTCATCATGCTGCTCAATCGGTTCAGATGGGAACGCCAGCCGGCGGGCCGCCATGGACCTGTGACGGGCAAGGCATCAACTGACGATGCCAGCTTTCATGATGCCGATGACTACTACGACACCGAACAACGGATCCATTGCGGTCTGTGCATCGACAAGGTGACGTCGGTCCGTAGCCGCGGCGTCGATCTCAAGCAGCGTGGCAAGTTTCTGTCGCTTTTGACGCTGCAGATTGACGGACAAAACCTCAATCTGGTCTTTTCCGGCGGTGGCATCATCCAGTTGACGGTTTCGGAATTGAACGTTTTCCTCAAGGATATGGGCGAAGGTTGGCCGACCCAGTGGCGCCCGGACCACGAGCGCGACATGGCTGCTGCGGCCAAGGGGCGGGGATGAGCGACGTCTTTGTCCTGGCCCTTCCCAAGGGACGCATTCTCAAGGAAGTCCTGCCGGTTCTGAAAAAGGCCGGTATTGAACCGGAAGCGGAGTTCGCCGATGAGAACTCGCGTGCGCTCAGGTTCCGCACCAACGATCCGCAACTCGAAATCATCCGCGTGCGCAGCTTTGACGTGGCGACCTTCGTGGCCTTTGGCGCGGCCCAGCTGGGTGTTGCCGGCAACGACGTGCTGCTCGAATTCGACTATCCGGAAATCTATGCGCCCGTCGATCTCGGGATCGGGCATTGCCGCCTGTCGGTGGCGGAACCAGCCGACCTGTCGGCGACCGACGATCCCAGCCGCTGGTCGCATATCCGGGTCGCGACAAAATACCCCAACATCACGCAGAACCATTTTGCCGCCCGTGGCGTCCAGGCCGAATGCATCAAATTATCCGGTGCCATGGAACTAGCCCCCACCCTTGGGCTCTGCCGTCGCATCGTCGACCTCGTCTCCAGCGGAGCCACACTCAAGGCGAACAATCTGGTCGAGATCGAGCGGATTGCCGATGTCACATCTCGCCTCATTGTCAATCGGACCGCGATGAAGACCTATCCGCGCGAGATTGGCGCTTTGGTTGAACGTCTGCGTCTGGCAGTTGCCTGAATGATCGGCGACGACGCGTCCGCACCGGGTGCGAGCGGTCGGCTGATCCGCATAGATCTCGACGAGCAATCGACAGCCCGACGCTCGCCCGAGGTGGAACGGGAACGCGCTGTCGCCATCTTCGACCTGCTGGAAGAAAACGAATTCAGACCCGCCATCGACCATTGCGGCCCTTACCATCTTGGCTTGTCGATCGAGGAAAACCGGCTGGTATTCGATATCAAGGATTCGACTGACGCGCCGCTCTACAAATTCATCCTCTCGCTCTCGCCCTTTCGCCGCATCGTCAAAGAATACTTCGACATCTGCGAAAGCTATTACCAGGCGATCAAATCTGCCTCGCCCTCCCAGATCGAAGCCATCGATATGGGGCGGCGCGGACTTCACAACGAGGGATCGGAAATCCTGCGCGAACGACTCGTGGGCAAGGTCGAGGTCGATTTCAATACCGCACGTCGGCTGTTCACGCTGATCTGTGCGCTGCACGTCAAGATGTGAGGCTGCATGCCGCAGGGCCTCCCCGGCAGCGTGCTCTTCTGTTGCACCTACAATTCCGTGCGCTCTCCTATGGCGGAAGCCATCATGAAGTACCTGCATGGGACGCGCGTGTTCGTCGATTCCGTGGGTGTTCGCGCGCAGGAGGTTGACGGTTTCGTGGTCGCAGTGATGGATGAAATCGGCATCGACGTGACGAAGCACCGCCCGAAGACCTTTGATGATCTCGAAGACGATTCCTTCGATCTCATCATCTCGCTCTCACCGGAGGCACAGCACAAGGCGGTCGACACGACCCGCACTATGGCCTGCGACGTCGAGTTCTGGAACACCATGGATCCGACCATCGTCGAAGGCAGCCGTGAAGACCGCTTGGAGGCCTACCGCACCGTGCGCGACGGTCTGATGAAGCGCATCCGCGACCGCTTCCCCATGCAAGGCGCACCGCAGATCTAGTTGCTGATCCGATTTATCGATATGTGCGAAAGAGTTAGCGGAGGTGTGGACTGCAATTGAGCTTTGGCCCGATTTCAGTATGATCCGCCCGAATTTCACGAAGGATTGTGTTTTGACCAGTTCCGGCGCCCGTGCGCCTTTCATCCTGGCCTCCGCCTCGCCGCGGCGCCTCGATCTGCTGGCGCAGATTGGCCTGCGGCCGGACGCGGTCGATGCGCCGCATGTCGATGAGACTGCGCAGCCCCATGAACTGCCGGCTGCCTATGCCAGGCGCATCGCCGGGGACAAACTCGCGGTGGTCGCTACACGGCACCCCGGTGCCTTTGTGTTGGCGGCCGACACGGTGGTGGCGCTTGGCCGCCGTATCCTGCCGAAGGCGGAAGATGTTGCCACGGCGCGCAAATGCCTCGAACTGCTGTCCGGGCGGCGCCACAAGGTGGTGGGCGGCATCGCCATTGCTGCGGCCGATGGGCGCCGGGCGATCCGCGTGGTGTCGACCGACGTCATCTTCAAGCGCTTGGAAGAGAGCGAGATCGAGCACTATCTCGCCGGCGGTGAATGGCACGGCAAGGCCGGCGGCTACGCCATTCAAGGCGCAGCGGCGGCATTCATTCCGAGGGTCGCGGGCTCCTACAGCAATGTGGTCGGCCTCAGTCTCAGCGATGCCTATGCCATGCTGACCGGCGTTGGGTTCAGGTCATGAGCGAGATGCGCGAACAGATCTTCCTCAGCCTCCATCCCGAGCGCACCGAATTCTATCGCTGGTCGGGCGGTCGCCTGATCCAGGCCATCGTGGAAAAGCCTGGGCAGGGCAGCCTTGCGGGCGGCGTCTATCTCGGTCGCGTGCTGCGGATCGAGCAAAGTTTCAATGCAGTCTTCGTCGATATCGGCCTCGAGAAACCGGGCCTGCTACCGCTGAAGCGCCAGGGTGCGCAACCGACCGAAGGCGACGCCGTGATCGTCCAGGTGCGCCGCGACGGCCGCGAGGAAAAAGGCGTGCGCCTGACCACCAGCGTGAAGGTGCCGATCGACGTCGTCGCCCTTGCCAAGGGTAAACAGCCGCCCACTCAGCTGATCGCGCCGCCCACGGTATGGCAGACGGCGCTCGAAGCCCTCGCTCCGGAACAGGTCGCCAGCATCATCTGCGATCGCCGCGTCGACGTGGCGCCGGTCGCGGATTGGTGTCGCAAGCATCGTCGCGGCATGGAGGACAAGGTCGCCTTCCTGCCCGACCGTGAATGGGTGCCGTCACGCACCGACATCAAGGAAAGTGTCGCCGAGGCACTCGATGAGGAGGTGCTGCTGCCGGGTGGCGGCAAGCTGCTCTTCGAGCCGGTCCGCACCCTGACCGCGATCGATGTCAATTCCGCCGCGGCCACGGCCGAGAAAGGTCTCGAGCGCACGGCGCTCTCGGTCAATCTCGAAGCGGCACGCGAGATTCCGCGACAGCTCGCCTTGCGCAATCTCGGTGGCATCATCGTCATCGACTTCATCGACCTTGAAAACCGCAACAAGCGCGAGCAGGTTCTGGAAGCCCTGCGGCAGGCTGTCGGCGTAGATCCGGCGATCGAGTGGGTCGGCAACATGTCGCGTTTGGGGCTGGTCGAGCTGCTGCGTCGTCGCGCCGGCCCGACCCTGGCGGAGATGTGGCAGGCGCAAAATGGCTAAATGTCCTATCTGCGGAAAACCCACCGAACATGAGTTTCGCCCATTCTGTTCCGCGCGCTGCAAGAAGGTCGACCTCAATCGCTGGCTGAGCGATATCTACCGAGTCCCGGCAGACGCTACCCCGCCGGATGAGGATGACAAGTCAAGCGACTGATTGGGCACGGCTTTTTTCGGGTTCTTCGGGCGTGATTTGCGGCTGGACAAGGTCCGGCAAAGCCATTAAATATCCGCCGGTTCCAAGGTTGCCCGGGTAGCTCAGTTGGTAGAGCAGCGGATTGAAAATCCGCGTGTCGGCGGTTCAAATCCGTCCCCGGGCACCACTTCCCCCGCTTCCCAGATGTCGTCGCCACTGAAAGCGGCTCCATGCCGCGCGCCGCAGTGTCAATCAGGCTCGAACAGCGCCTTGTCTTCGGGGCTGGGCAGCACGCCGAGATTGGCGGCGACCCGCTCGGCCAAAGCGAGACTGGCGGTCAGGCCGGGCGATTCAATGCCGAACAGACTCACCAGGCCCGGGGCGCCATGATCTGCCTCCGTGGCGATCATGAAATCGGAATCGATGCGTGGATCACGTGACAGTTTCGGACGAATGCCGCAATAGCCAGGTGTCAGGGAGCCATCCTTCAGACCTGGAAAATAACGCCTGACGGCCGGATAGAAGCGTTCGGCGCGCGCCGGGTCCATGCCATAGTTGATCTTGTCGATCCATTCGACATCAGGCCCGAAGCGAACGCGACCGGCCTGATCCAGCGTGACATGCACGCCTAGTCCGCCGGGCTCTGGCATCGGATAGACCAGATGCGAGAAGGGCGGCGGTCCACCTTGATAGGTGAAGTAGTTGCCCTTGGCCAGATGCGTGGCCGGCACTCGGTCAGGTGCCAGCCCCAGGGCCCGCGCGACCTGGCTCGCCTGCAGCCCGGCAGCATTGATCACGCACCGCGCCCTGATATCGTCCGGTTCGGCGCCGCCAAGTCCGACCTGCCAATGGTCGGCATGTCGGACACCACGAATGACGGGTGTCTGCAGCGCCAGGCTGGCGCCGGCATTCTCGGCATCGCCGAGAAAGCTCAGCATCAATTGATGGCTGTCGACGATCCCGGTCGACGGTGAAAACAAGGCGGCGACGCAGCGGAGATTCGGCTCAAGTGCGATTGCCGCCGACTGGGACAGGGCCTGCAGATCATCGACGCCATTGGCCACGGCCTTGTCGGCAAGGATTTGCAAGGCCGCTCGCTGCGTCTCGTCAACTGCGACGAGCAGCTTGCCGCAGCGCCGATGGGGCACGCCATGGCTGGCGCAGTATCGGTACAGCGCCAGGCGGCCCGATACACAGAGCGCAGCCTTCAAACTGCCGGCAGGGTAATAGATGCCGGCATGGATGACCTCGCTGTTGCGAGAGCTGGTTTCGCCACCGATCGCAGAACCGCCGTCGACGATGACGATTTCGCGGCCGGCACGGGCCAGGCGGCGGGCGATGGCAAGGCCGATAACGCCGGCGCCGATGACAAGAAAATCCAGCATCGCGGCAAGCTATCAGGGATGTCGCTGGCCGTCATCTCGACAAAACGATGTGGCGCGCCATCCAGCGGACGGCGCGCCACGATTGAACCGGTTGACCTGGAAGTGTCGACCGTTACTCCGAGGTCGCCGCATTGCCACCGGGTTCGGTGGTGGGGTCGCGTTCGCCTTCCGGGTCCGGGGCGTTGCCGGATTCGGGATCCGGATCGGGGTCCGGGTCCGGTTCCTTGTCACCGCCGCCATCCTTGTCGTCCTTGTCGGGCGTACTGGTGTCAGCGGGTTCTCCGCCGGCCGCGGTGGCCATGTCGACGTCGCAGGAACCCTGTTCGATGGCCGTCATGAGATCGTCGGCCGAGAGCTGGTTGCAGTTCGAGGCAGTGCTGGCCGTGTTACCGGTCTGGGCACAGCCGGCCAGCAGCGCGCTTGCCGCGATGGCCGAAAGCAGGAGGAATTTGCGCATAGTCGTCACTCCGTGGTGAACAAACCGCCGCGGCATTGCGGCGTCTATGCTGGTTAGTGCCTCGGCAGCGGCATTTCGTTCAAATGCGCGACAAAGTCATGGGATGAAAATAGCTTGTAAAATCAGCCGGATGCAAAGCCGACCGGCAGCAGTTCAACGCGCCTGTGATGCTGGTCACAGCCGCCGATCACTCCTCGGCGGCAATCGGCCCGCTGGCCTTGGGCTGTTTCGTCGCCTCTGTGACGGGGGCCGGTAGAGCCGCCGGATCGGGCCGGGAACGCACGACGCTCGCCGTATGCGCAATGTCGACGCCATGGGCCCGGAATGCGTTGTCGATGGCGAAATTGAGATCCGAGGTGACCTGGTTGACATAGTTGGTGTCGATCACGAAACAGCGCAGTTCGAACTCCAGGCCGATGTCGACGAACTTCTTGAACAGCACCGTCGGTGCCGGTTCCGCACAGATGCGCCGTTGCTGGCGGGCGCAATCGAGCAAGAGGTCGCGCACCAGCTTGGTGTCGCTGCCGGGGACGACGCGCATCGAGATCACGATGCGGACAACCCTGTCGCGCAACGTCCAATTGACGACGGCGCTGGCGATCAGCTCCGAATTTGGAAATATCACGCTCGCATTGTCAAACGTCTCCACCTCGGTGGACCTAACGGAGATGCGCTTGACGGTGCCCTCGGTGCCGCCGACGACAATCCAGTCTCCGACTTTGATGGGGCGTTCGATCAGGATGAGGATGCCGGCCACAAAGTTCTCAACAACCGTCTTGAGGCCGAAACCGATGCCGACCGACAGGGCGCCGGCGATGATGGCGACGCTGGAAAGGTCGATGCCTAATGTCACCACGGCGAGTGTGATGACGATCAGGCTCGCCACATAGCCAAAACCAGCGGCGACGGAGTTCTGCAGGCCGATATCGAAGCGGGTGGTCGGGAGGATCTGGTCGGACAGCCAGCGCTTGACCCGGCCGACGATGAAGAGTCCGGCAACAAGTACGACCAAGGCCAGCACGATCTCGGTCAGCGACAAGGTGACCTGACCGACCTGCACACCGCTGACCGCCCGATTGATGATCAGGTTGAGGAGCGACGGTGACAGTCCATAGGATAGCAGCAGCAGATAGAAGGCCGGCAGCCACAGGACCGTCTCGACCAGCAGGCGGGCCCAGAAGCTGAGGCGGAAGGCATTACTGGCACCTGGTACTGCAGCACCTTCATCCGTCACCTCACTGCCAAGCAGAAGCGAGAGGCTCTCCAGCATGACGGAACGCAGCAGCCAGGCGATGCCCACAATCACCAGTGTCGCGGTCACCGCGATCAGCACCGCTTCCGACAGATAAGCATAGCCGGCCAACGACAGCAGTGGCGAAACGCAGGCCACAAGAATGAGAAAGCGGCGGACGAGACCCATGATGCCGGCGAGGCGGGCATCGGGTGCCGCCCAATACTCCCGTCGCAGCAGCGAGAGGGCGATGCTGCCGACGACGAGGTCGCGCAGGAACGCGTTGCAGGCGGTGAAGGCATCGGCCGCGACCGGTCCGTCTTTGGTGCCCATCAGGTAGATCATGTTGAAGAGGGCGACCATGATCGCCAGCAGAGTGACCTTGTTGGCAATCTGCTGCGCGCCCTGCGGGGTGACGGGAATGACGCGCCAATTCGGGAGATGCGGTGACAGAGTGGCGCGGGCGAGGCCGGAGACGAGCAGAAAGGCCACCAGGTTCTTGGCACCGCCGCCGACCAGTTGGGTAAAGAAGTCGGTTGTGACCGGAACCGCCCAGTCGACGATCCGCCACAGTGCCAGCAGGAAGATGCAGGGAATCAGAATGTCGGACACCGCCATCGCGCCGGCCGCCAGGATCCGTCGCGCATGGCTTGGCTCATCGATCGTCGGATTGGGTCCCCATCGGCGCCTCAGAAAGAGGTGTAGCCGCCAGGCAAAGAGGAGCGTCAAGCCAAGCAACAGGCTGCCGCCAATGAGCACGACACCTGCCATGCCCTCGGCGGCGATGACCCGCCACCAGGCCTGCGGTGCGGCCATCGTGTCATCGACGGCGGAGAGCATCTGCTGCCAACCGTCAACCCAGACCGCTGGCTTCAAAGGTGCTGGCAGCCGCTTCAGGATAAATGCGGTCCGCTGACCCTGTTCGTGAACCCCTAGGGCCCCGGCGAGGTTCTGTGCCCGGACGATCGTGAGCTGCGCCTGGCTGATAAACCCGTCGAGCTCAGCCTGACGTTTGGTCAGGGTGGCGCGGGTCGTGGCAACCTTGCCGTCTTCGGGCGGGGATCCCTCCGCTGGCGCTGGACCGAGGCTCTGCAGTTCGGCACTGACCGACTGCAACGCCTGTTGGCTGGCGCCACGCAATGCCTGCGCGCTGCCAACCACGGTGGAGAGACTCTGCGATGTCTCCTCGATCTCGGGCCGGGAAAGATCGCCCTTCTGTTGCAACAATTCTTCTGCGGCTTTGAGCGATTTCTCCCACTGGGCGATTTTCTGCGATGCTTCGGCCAAAGGCGCCGGCCCCGGCGCGGTCTGCGCGTGGGCAGACCAGGCGGAGATGGCGAGGACGAGGGCAATGAAGCTGAAAAACGCGACGAAAGAGCGGCTTGCCCGCATTCTGGCGCCTTGAACTGTGAAATGAAAATCGATCGACACAGAGTAGCTACCTCGGCGCTGAAGTCCAGGGTCTACACGTCGCAGCCGCGCCGAGATGGTCTGTTCCGATCATCGCCACGACACAACACCGCCACGGCTGGATGGTTTCCTGTGGCGGCTGGTTTTTTCCAGCGTGACAGGACCCCCAGACCGGTCATGGCCTGGGGGTCCTTGATATTTCTGGTAAGCCGGACTAGATGCCGATGAAGGGCTGCATCAGGCGGCCGATCCAGTTGCCAAAGCGCAGCGGGGCATCCGTGACCGCAAGACAGATGCAGACATCCTCGGCGCCGGCCACGGGCCTGTGTTGAGTGTTTTCGTCGGCCATTTCCAGATCGCCTCGGACAAATCTCTGGCCTTGGGCGAGGTAGCTGCCGTTCAGCACCAGGGTCAGCTCCGTGCCGCCGTGACTGTGATCGAAGACTGAGCGACCTGGCGCAATGCGCAGCAGTCGCGCAGTCACGCCGTCCGCCGTCACCAATGGCATGTGCTGGATGCCGGGGCCGAGTGTCCGCCATTTGGCCGCGTCTACATCGCCGCCCACATAGTGCCGCAACGGTGCCGGCAGCATGATCTGGGAGGTGGGCGCGTGCTTGCTGGGCTGCGTCGCGCCCATTGTCCCCATGGTGGTAGTGCCGCTGCGCACGCGCGCCAGCGTTGCGGACAGGGCATCCTGTGCCATGGCCATTTCTGGCAGTTCCTCGATCAGGCTCGCGCCGAGTGCCTCATAACAGGTTGCCTCGCGCCGGCAGGCCGGGCACAGGGTCAGATGTGTGGCGATCGCCAGCGCATTCGCCTCGTCCAACGAACCAGCGGCATAGGCGGCGATAAGCTCTTCACTGGGGTGATGGGTGATCATAGGACAGGCTCTCCAAGTGCCTTGCGAAACCGTTGAAAGGCGAGGCGCATACGTGATTTTACGGTGCCGAGGGGGATGCCGAGCTGTTCGGCGATTTCGGCGTGTGGCTTGTCCTCGAGCATCGCCATGGCCTCCTGCGCCAGTTCTTCCGCCACGTCCTCGGCAGCGCCGAGCTTGCGCATGTAGGACTTCACCCTGGGGGCGTAGAAGCGAAACAGCTCTGCGAAGGCGATTTCGTCGGGCCCCGACTTCATCACGCAGAGCAATTGCGTCATGCGCTCAGGGCCGGTTGCCGGCTTAGGGTCGCTCATGACGGGGCCGCCCAAATTCACTTGATTTCCAGACCATGACGGATTCATAGACCGTTTCGGCGTGACACGCACCTTTACCGGTTGGCGGGCGGCACGCCGCATATGCCCGGATTCCAACGAAATTTCGGTTGCCAGAACGCCAAGGCCGGGGGTTTCTCGTTGGAGCATTGCTGTTTCCATGCCCATACCTACGGTGCTTGCCTATACCCGGATCAGCGGGACGCCGATCGTTTCTTAACTTATTTGTGCGATTTCACGGATTGGCTACTCACACGGTGTGATCCACAACCGGCCATGACGCGTATCAAAACCTATAAACATCAAATCGTGACAGGCAGTTACGTCTGAACCTGCACGCCGCGATCCATCACAGAAGTGCTCCGAATGGCCCCCAACGACCAGGCATCCTTTCCTTCCCATATCGAGCAGCAGCTGATTTCTCATCCGGATCGTCCAGGGGGCGCCCCGCAGAACTTCGCAGTGATTGGCTCCGGTATTTCGGGCCTGGCTGCCGCCTGGCAGTTGGCCGAGCGCCACAATGTCACACTGTTCGAGCGGGATGACCGTCCGGGCGGGCATAGTCATACGGTTGATCTCGACTTGGCCGAGGGCCGTATCCCGGTCGATACGGGCTTCATCGTGTTCAATGAGCGGACCTATCCGAACCTGACGGCGTTGTTCAAGCATCTGGGTGTCTTCAGCAGGGCGACCGACATGTCGTTCGCGGCCTCCATCGACAATGGCAGTTTCGAATACTCCGGCACCAACCTCCGCGGCCTCTTTGCACAGCGACGCAATCTGTTGCGGCCGCGCATGTGGCGCATGATCTCGGACATCCTTCGCTTCTATCGGCACTCGCGCCAGGCGACGGGCAGCAGTTCCGAAGATCTGACCCTTGGCGACTACCTCTCTCAGTCGGGCTATGGCGCCAATTTCATTCGGGATCACCTGTTGCCGATGGGTGGTGCCATCTGGTCAACCTCGGCCGACCAGATGCTGCAGCACCCGCTGCAGTCCTTTGTCAGGTTTTGCGACAATCATGGCCTGCTGCAACTGGTTGACCGCCCAAGCTGGCGGACCGTGGTTGGTGGCAGCCGCAGCTATGTGACGCGCCTGCTCGCCGACCGCGACATCAACCTGCAGCTGGGTGCGCGAATATCTGCCGTGTCGCGTGATGCGGACAGACCCACCTTGCACTTCGCGGACGGCAGCAGCCGGCAATTTGACGCCGTGATCCTCGCGACCCATGCCGACCAGGCGCTGGGACTGATTGCCGACCCAACGGCGTTGGAAAGCCAACTCCTTGGCGCCATGCGCTACCAGTCGAACACCGCCGTGCTCCACGGTGACGCCACACTGATGCCGCGACGCGCATCGGCCTGGTCCAGTTGGAATGTCATCAGCGACAGCACGGACGTGCTGGCGAATGCGCAGATCTGCGTCAGTTACTGGATGAATCGCCTACAGAACCTGCCGGTCAAGCAACCGGTCTTTGTGACGTTGAATCCCAATCGCTCGATTAGGGAAGACCTCACCTGGGCGACCTTCAACTACGCGCACCCGTTGTTCGATCATCAGGCGATGGTGGCCCAGCGCCAGCTCTGGAAGCTGCAGGGGCAGGGCGGCCTTTGGTTCTGCGGTGCCTATTTCGGCGCCGGTTTCCATGAGGACGGCTTGCAGGCTGGGCTTGCGGTGGCGGAGCGTCTGGGCGATGTGCGCCGTCCCTGGTCGGTTGCCGACCAGTCCGGCCGTATTCATGTGCCCGACTTGCCGGCTTTCCCTGCTATTGTGCCGAATGCGGCCATTCTGGCGGTATGATGGAACAGCTGGCAAAGATCCAATCGGGCATCTATTGCGGTACGGTCATGCATCGCCGGGTGCGCCCCAGGGCGCATTACCTGCGCTATGGTGTGTTCTATTTGTTGCTCGACCTCGATGAGCTTCCCCAACTCGACCTGCGACTGCTGGGCGTAGAGCGCAAGGCGCCTTTCTCGTTCCGCGCCAAGGATCATGGCGATGGCAGCGGCGACCTCAAGACCTGGGTCCGAAAGTGTCTGGTCGACGCCGGCATCGGGACCGACCTGGCTCGCGTTTCCCTCCTTACATTTCCGCGCGTGTTTGGCTTCGTTTTCAATCCGATCTCGGTCTACTTCTGCTATGGCCCAGAAAACCGGCTCACAGCGACGCTCTATGAGGTCAATAATACCTTTGGTGGCCGCCATACCTATGCCCTAGCCGCCGAAGCTGGGCCGGCCGGGACCATCCGCCAGAGTTGCGCCAAGCGGCTATATGTCTCGCCGTTCAATGATGTCTCCGGCGGGTATCGCTTTGCCGTGCGGCCGCCGTCTGCCAAGATCGCTCTGTCGATCGATCAGCACGATGCCGACGGTCACCTGCTGCAGGCGGCCTTTGCCGGAAAGCGCCATGAATTGACGGATCGGGCGCTCCTGCGATTGCTGCTGGTCTACCCCTTCCTGACCCTCAAGGTTGTGGCCGGTATACACTGGGAGGCCCTGAAGCTCTGGCTCAAGGGCGTGCCGCTTCACAAACGGCCCCAGTCCGTGAATAATCCGCCCCAGTCAGGTCAGTTCGGGGCTGATCAGTTCGGACCTGGCATGAGGGGGGATAACCATGGCGGGGTCACTTCGGAGTCGGAACCAGCGCGGGTCGGAACATGATAGCCTGGAAAAAGATGGGCCGGGCCGCTCCATGATGTCCGGCCTCTGGGAACATCTCTTCAGTCACGCCTTGAATCACCTCCGCGTCGGCAAACTGGCCGTGTTGTTTCCGGATGGCCGGCGGCATGCGGTCGAGGGGGCGGAACCGGGGCCGGATGCCGAACTGGAGATTCGCGACGTCCGGGGCTTGCAGCGCCTGCTGCGCGGTGGCGACATCGGCTTTGCCGAGGCCTATATGGCAGGCGAGGTCGACAGCCCGGATCTGACTGACCTCATCGAATTGGCCGCCCGCAATGAAAGCGCCCTGGCTGACGCGTTGTCCGGCAAGCGTCTGGTGCGCGCCTGGAACCGGCTTCGTCACCTGATGCGGGCCAATACGCGGTCGGGCGCTAAGCGCAACATCGCCTATCACTATGACCTCGGCAACGAATTCTATGGAACCTGGCTCGACCCGTCGATGACCTATTCATCGGCCTATTTCGAACGCGGCGCCAACGAACTGCAAGCGGCCCAGGTCGACAAATACCGGCGTGTGGCGGAACTGGCCGAACTCGCACCCGGCAAGCATGTTCTCGAGATCGGCTGCGGCTGGGGCGGCTTTGCCGAAGTGGCGGCCCGCGATTTCGGCTGCCGGGTGACGGGCCTCACCCTGTCCAAGGAACAGTTGGCCTTCGCCCAGGCCCGCATGGCGCGCCAATCCCTCGATGGGCTGGTGGAGTTGCGCCTGCAGGACTATCGCGATTGCCCGGGTCGCTTCGACAGCATCGTCTCGATCGAGATGTTCGAGGCAGTGGGAGAAGCGCATTGGAAGCGCTATTTCGATGTACTGCGCGAACGACTGAACCAGGGCGGCACCGCCGTCCTGCAGATCATTACCATCGCGGAGGAGCGCTTTGAGAGCTATCGGCGCAATGCCGACTTCATCCAGCGCTACATTTTCCCCGGCGGCATGTTGCCGACCAGCACGGCCCTGCGCCGGCTCGCCACCGATAGCGGCCTGCTGCTGCGCGGCGAGGATGGATTCGCGGCATCCTATGCCCGCACCCTGCGTGAATGGCGGGAATCCTTCCTGCATGCCTGGCCAAGGATCCAGCCTCTCGGCTTCGACGAGCGGTTCCGCCGCATGTGGACCTACTATCTGGCCTATTGCGAAGCCGGCTTCCGGGCGGGTTCGATCGATGTCGTACACCTGAAGCTGCAAAGGTGAAGTGGCGCGGCGGGTATCTGGTCTATGGCCTGCCGGCGCTAGCCCTGGCTGTTCCAACCCTGCCAGCCCATGTGCTGCTACCCAGTTTCTACGCGGGACCGCTCGGGGTCGGTCTGGCTGCCACGGGCCTCGCCATTTTTCTGGCGAGGCTGGTCGATGTGCTCAGCGATCCGATCATCGGTCATTTCAGTGATCAGGCGGGCCGCCGCAAGCCGTTCATCGCGGTTGGTGCGATCCTGGCCGCAGTGGCCCTGGTGGCATTGTTCGCCCCGCCGGAAGGTGCGGGACCATTCTATCTCGGCATCTGGTGTTCGCTTCTCTACATAAGCTGGTCCGTGGTCATGGTCCCCTATACGGCCTGGGGGGCGGAACTCAGCTCTGATTATCGTGGCCGCTCGCAGATCGCCTCCTGGCGCGAAGGCATGGGACTGGTCGGGATCACCCTGGCCGCGACTTTGCCGGCGGCGCTGCAGAACATCGGCTATTCCCTGGCCGATTCCATGTTGGCGACGGCGCTCCTGGCCATCGCGCTCGGCGCCCCCGCTCTTCTTTTGCTCCTGCTTTGGGTGCCGGAGGTGCGGCGACAGGTGCATCACGCGTCCGGCAATCTGCCCGCGGCCTTCCGGGCCGCCGCCAGCAACGCACCCTTCCGCCGGCTGCTTTTTGCCTGGTTCATCAACGGCGTTGCCAACGGACTTCCGGCCGGGCTGTTCCCCTTGTTCATCGTGGCGCGGATGGGGGCAGGCGAGCAGGAGCTGGGCGTTGTGCTGCTCGTCTATTTTGCCTCCGCCTTGATCAGCCTGCCGCTCTGGCTGTGGCTTCTCAAACGCGTCGACAAGCATCGCCTCTGGTGCCTCACCATGCTAGCGGCGATTGCCTCCTTCATCTGGGTTCCGTTGCTGCCATTCGGCTCGGTCGTGGCCTTTGCCGGCATCTGCATCGTCACCGGCTTTGCCCTCGGGGCCGATCTCTCTTTGCCCCCGCCATGCAGGCCGACGTCGTTGACTGGGACCGGGTGCAGCACGGCACTGAGCGGGCAGGGCTGTTCTTTGCCTTCTCGAGCATGTCCGGGAAACTGTCCGCTGCACTCGCCATCGGCGTTGCCTTTCCCCTGCTGCAACTTCTTGGATTCGATCCAAAAATGGGTGAAACGGTTGGCAGCGTCGCGGCGCCGGGCAGCTTGGCCGTGGCCGTGATCTATGCCTGGGTGCCCTGCGTATTCAAGGCAATAGCGGTGGCGATGATGTGGCGTTTCCCGATCGACCGGCAGCTTCATGCTGAATTGTCGGCGCGCCTCCACCCGAATGTATGATCCAGGGTAGCGTCCGTCATGGTGGCAAAATGGTTGAAGTTTATGGTCACCGGGACGCTGCTGCTGGCCAGTATGGCGATCAGCGGATGCAGTACGATGAAAGTTGAAGATTTTGCCGGTAAGCAACCGGCCCTCAGGCCGGAAGTCTACTTCCTTGGGGAAACCCGCGGATGGGGCATGTTTCATGACCGCTTTGGCAATCTTCGGCGCCAATTTGTGGTCGACATGATGGGCGAGATGCAGGGCGATACGTTCGTCCTCACCGAGGATTTCGTTTACGACGATGGCGAAAAGGAACAGCGGATCTGGCGTCTCGATCCCTTGCCAGGCGACGCTTATGAAGGTGCCGCTGGCGATGTCGTCGGCACGGCGCATGGGCAGGCGGCCGGTAACGCCTTCAACTGGAAATACCGGCTGGACCTAAAGGTTGGCGAGGGGACTTGGCGGGTGGCTTTCGACGATTGGATGTTCCTCCAGTCTGACGGTATCATTCTCAATCGCGCGACCGTCACGCGGTGGGGGTTGAGATAGGAACCCTGACCGCCACCTTTCGCAAAAGCGCGCCGGAGGCAGCCTTGACGCAGGAAATGTCAATGCAACCGCAATCGCTCGCGCAGGCGGCGGAGTAGCCATCCCAGCACCGGGAAATAGGCATAGAGACCGCCAGCCAGGTCCCAATGATCTTCATGTGACATGACCAGTCCCTCGCTTGACAGGACCATGTCGCTCATCCCCGATACAGCCCAGGCGCGACCGCCAAGGCGACGCAATCTGCCGCTGTAATGCCATTTGACGAAGGCGCGCTGCGTGCCTACCCAGCCTATCCCAAGGATGTCGACACGCTGATCACTAATCGCGGCGGCGGCGTCACGGAAAATTTCCTTTAGCGCGTCGCGGCCGGTGACATCGTTGATCGGGTCCTTGAAGCAAATGTCCGCCGTCGTCAGTTGATCGAGCTTCGACAGGTCCCGGGACGGCGACGCATCGGCCCAGAGCGCCAGATATTCCTGCAGCAGGTCTGCGTGGGTACCGTTCATTTGCCAATCATGCGCCGTGTGATGGCAAAGTAGAATCGCGCCGGCAACAGGCGGCCAAGTTTCAGGAGCAGGACGAAACGCCATGGAAAGGCGATCTCGAACCGCTGGCTGTCCAGGCCTCGACGGATCTGGCGCACGGCTTCGTCAGACTTCATCAGGAACGGCATCGGAAATGCGTTGCCCTCGGTCATCGGTGTTTCGACAAAGCCAGGATTGATCAGCTGCAGCTTGATCCCGGCAGCGTCGGCGCTGGGCTTGAGCGCTTCCACCATGTTGATGAGGGCCGCCTTGCTCGGGCCATAGGCGGCGGCCTTGGGTAGTCCGCGATAGCCGGCGACCGAGGCGATGACGGCAATCTGACCCGCGCGCCGCGCCGCCATACGCTTCAAGAGCGGGTCCAGGCAATTGGCGACGCCAAGGATGTTCGTGTTGATCGTCTGACTGAATAGTCGCGCGTCGAAATCGGCAAGATCCATGGGCTGATATTGCGCGGCATTGAGAATGGCTACGTCGATCGGGCCATGCCTGGCTTCGATCTCGGCGACAATCGTAGCGAGCCCAGATGCATCGGTGACATCGGCCTGCTGAATGAAGATATTGTTGGAGACCGAAGCGGTCTCCTCCAGCGCCTGCACACGTCGCCCGGTGATAACGACCTTGTGGCCGTCAGCGGCAACGCTCTGGGCGAGAGCCCGGCCGATCCCGCTGCCGCCCCCAGTAATCCACCACAGCTTTTGGGTCATTGCGCCTTGGCCAGTTGGGCCGGACAGGTCCGGCAGCGATATTCGATCGTGGAACCGTCCTCGCCGGCAAAGCGCATGCCGAGCCAACGGCCGGCCGGATCATACCATGTTTCCAGCCGAATATCCCCGTCGAGGCGATAGCGGTTGGCGCGAATGATGCCGTTGGCGGCAGGGACGAAGGCGCTGCCGATCGTCGTCGTGGTGATGTTGTTCACATGGCCGGTAATGGTGTTGAGTACCTGCTGGTCCTGAACAAAGCTCTGCGACCAATGTTCGGTCGGCAGCAACGGTCGCTCCAGTTCCAAGGTGCCCGTCGGACCGGTAACGGACATATCCTGGTCATCGCGGGTGACGCTGACTTCCGACAATTCCCCATCGTCATCCGTGCGGGCCGTGAGCCTGGTGAGGAGATTGTCCTCCCAAACGGATGTCGACTGATAGTCGAAGCGATAGCCGGTGAGGAAAAGAAAGGGGATTTCGATAGAGGCGCTGGTTTCCGCAATGAGCGCCTCACCCTGCCTGCTGAAGGTGATCTGATGATCCCCGACCTTTTCACCATTGCGAAGAATGTCGTAGGCGACCCGCGGGCCATAAAGGGCGAGGGGATCGACAAATGCCTGTTGCGGATCCTGCGCGTGGGCAAACGCGGGCAGGGTGGTGCCAAGGCATAGGATGAGTGATGCGATAGGCGCGCGTGACATCAAGTTCCTCCGCCGAATCTACGTGTTTGCGATGGCGGCAGATCATCACGGCCGGGTTACGGTTGGATGGCAGGCAGATGGCAGGGCGGCTTGCCATGCGCGGCCGGAGGCTGATTGAAATTGTCCAGACCGGCAATAAGCCCTTGAAATATCAGGCCTTCGCAGCCTGCCCCAACTGTGCACGTTTCTGTGTTAAAGGGTTGAAAACAGGGGGAAAATCGCGCATTCTCCGGCCAGTCTTCGAGAAAAATTAGAGTGATTCAAAAAGAATGAGCAGTCGTAATCTCGCTGCCCAGTCGGACTTTGGCGTTGCCGCATTGGATGGCCGCCTGGAACTGGGTATCGACCGAGCCGCCGAAGCGCTTTTGGGCCTGCAACGGGAAGATGGCCATTGGGCATTCGAACTCGAGGCGGATGCCACGATTCCGGCGGAATATGTGCTGCTGAAGCACTTCCTCAATGAGGTCGACACAGCTACCGAGGCCAAGATCGTTCGCTACCTGAAGAAAATCCAGGGCGACCATGGCGGCTGGCCGCTCTACCATGGCGGCGCCTTCAACATCTCCGCCTCGGTCAAAGCCTATTATGCCCTTAAATGCTGCGGCGAGGATATCAATGCCCCGCACATGACACGTGCGCGCGAGGCGATCCTGGCCTTCGGCGGTGCCGTCAAAAGCAATGTGTTCACATTGATCCAGCTGGCGCTGTTCGGGCAGATCCCCTGGCGCGGCGTACCGGTGATGCCGGTCGAGATCATGCATCTGCCGCGCTGGTTTCCATTCCACCTCGACAAGGTCAGCTATTGGTCGCGCACCGTGATCGTGCCGCTTCTGGTGCTGATGTCGAAGAAGCCCCTGGCGCGGAACCCGAAGAAAATTGATGTCCAGGAACTGTTCCTGGTGGCGCCGGAAAAGGTGGCAAACTGGTACAACATGGACCGCAAGGGTTTCTGGGCGGTGTTCTTCCGGGTCCTTGACCGGATCCTGCAGCGCACCGATCGCCTTTTCCCGCGGAGTGTGCGGCAAAAGGCGATCGACAAGGCCGTGGTCTGGGTCACGGAGCGGCTGAATGGCGAAGATGGCCTTGGTGCGATTTATCCTGCCATGGCCAACTCGGTGATGATGTTCGACATCCTCGGCTACAAGACGGATCATCCTGACTACGCCATTGCGCGCCGGTCGATTGAAAAGCTGATGGTGTTCAAGGACGACGAAGCCTATTGCCAACCCTGCCTGTCGCCGGTCTGGGATACCGGGCTCGTGGCCCACGCACTCCTGGAAGTGGGTGGCGAAGCGGCAGCCCGCGTGACGGCAGCGACCGATTGGCTGAAGGATCGTCAGATCCTCGACGTGGTGGGTGATTGGGCGGCTGCGGCACCGGGTATCCGGCCGGGCGGCTGGGCGTTTCAATACAACAATGATCATTACCCCGATGTCGACGATACGGCGGTGGTGGTGATGGCGATGGATCGTCTCGATCACGCCCGCTACAAGGACTCCATCGACCGCGCGGTTGAATGGATCTTCGGCCTGCAGAGCAAGAATGGCGGCTGGGGCGCCTTTGATGCCGACAACGAATACTACTATCTCAACCACATTCCTTTTGCCGATCATGGTGCGCTGCTGGACCCGCCCACCGCAGACGTTTCGGCGCGCTGCCTCTCGATGCTGGCCCAGCTTGGCTACAAGATCGACCACCCCAAGGTGAAGGCCGCGGTCGATTACCTGCTGCGCGAGCAGGAGCCCGACGGCGCCTGGTTCGGTCGCTGGGGCACCAACTACATCTACGGTACCTGGTCTGTTTTGTGCGCGTTGAATGCCATCGGCATCCCGACTGACCACCCTGCCATGCGCAAGGCCGTAGCCTTCCTGGAGAGCAAGCAGCGCGCCGATGGGGGCTGGGGCGAAAGTGGCGACAGCTACTGGGCCGACAAGCCGCGTGGGGAAGGACCGGAATCAACGCCCTCGCAAACTGCCTGGGCCGTGCTCGGCCTGATGGCGGCGGGCGAGGTCGACAATACGACGGTGGCACGCGGCATGGCCTATCTTGCCGAGACGCAGAAGCAGGACGGTACCTGGGACGAACAGGAATACACCGCCGTTGGTTTCCCGCGCGTCTTCTACCTGCGCTATCACGGCTACAAATCGTTCTTCCCGATCTGGGCGATGGCGCGCTTTCGCAATCTGAAGCAGGGCAATTCCCAGCACGTCATGTACGGCATGTGATGGCCATCGGTGTCGTCACCGGCATGGTGTCCGAGGCAAGGCTGCTGGAAGGCCTTGGCTACACAGTCATTTCAGCCGGTGGCCATGCGGTGGCGACACGTGCCAAGGCGGAACGCCTGATCCGCGACGGTGTCACCGGGTTGATCAGCTTCGGTATCGCCGGCGCCCTCGATCCGAGCCTGCGGCCGGGCGATCTGGTGGTGGCTGATGCCGTCATCCTGCCGGATGGCACGCGGGTGACGTGCGATGCGTCCTGGCAGCGCAAGGTGCAGGACAGCCTCCCAGGCGCGCGCATGGGCGCCGTGGCTGGCTCCTCCAGTGCCGCAACCACAGCGCCGGCCAAGGCCGCGCTGTATGCTGCGTCCCGCGCCCTCATCGTTGATATGGAAAGCCATCACGTGGCCGACCTGGCGCGCGCCCACAATCTGCCGTTCATCGTGTTCCGCGCTGTCGCCGACACCGCAGAAGACGATCTGCCGGAGGCTGCTCTGGTCGGCCTCAACGAAGAAGGACGACCCGCGATCGGTGCCGTCCTTCTTTCACTTTTCAGAAAGCCCTGGCAGTTGCCGGCCTTGATCCGCGTCGCGTTGCGCTCCCGCGCTGCGCTGGCTGCCTTACTCGGCGGCCGCGCGGCCCTGCTTTAGCTTTTCCTTCTCGGCGTGGATTTCACCCATCGCCTGTTCGACATGGCTTGAGAAGACGTATTCAGCCGGGCGCTGATTGTCGAGCGAGATGTCCGGCACCATCGGCTTCTCGACCTCGATGCCACGGAAGGCAACCTTGAGGGCCTTCAGCGGATTGCGAATGGTGTCCTTCACGGCGCTACCTTCGAAACCGGAATGGACCATGCAATCGGCGCACTTCTCGTAGTTGCCGACGCCGTATTTGTCCCAATCGGTTTCTTCCATCAGCTCCTTGAACGAGCTGACGAAACCTTCGCCGAGCAGATAGCACGGACGCTGCCAGCCGAACACATTGCGTGTCGGGTTGGCCCATGGCGTGCAATGATAGCTCTGGTTGCCGGCGAGGAAGTCTAGGAACAAGGTCGACTGGCTGAAACGCCAGCGGCGGCCCTTGTCACCCTGGCGGAAGATGTTGCGGAACAGATCCTTGGTCTTCTTCCGGTTGAGGAAATGCTGCTGGTCGGGGGCCCGCTCATAGGCATAGCCCGGCGAGACGGTGATGCCATTGACGCCCATCGCCATCACATCATCGAAGAACTTCGCCGCGCGATCGGCATCGGTGCCGTCGAAGAAGGTGCAGTTGATATTGACGTTGAAGCCGGCGGCCTTGGCGGCCTTGATGGCATCCACGGCCTGCTCATAGACGCCTTCCTGGCAGACCGACTTGTCATGCTCGGCCTTCGATCCGTCGAGATGGACCGACCAGGTGAAGTAGGGCGACGGCTTGTAGAGATGCATCTTCTTCTCGAGAAGAAGCGCATTCGTGCAGAGATAGACCGCGCGCTTCTGCTTGTTGATCAGGCCGTCGACGATCTCCGGCAGTTCCTTGTGCAGCAGCGGCTCGCCACCGGCGATGGAAACGATCGGCGCGCCGCACTCCTCGGCAGCTCCCAGTGCATCGGCCACGGAAATGCGCTTGTTGAGGATCTCGGCCGGGTAATCGATCTTGCCGCAGCCGGCGCAGGCAAGGTTGCAACGGAACAAGGGTTCCAGCATGAGGACCAGCGGATAGCGCTTGCGCCCAAGAACATGCTGCTTGACCACATATGAGCCGACGCGAATAGCCTGGCGCAAAGGTACAGACACGGGGTGATCTCCTTTTCTTGATCTTACTGCGCGGCCGCTGGCTGATCGGCCAGTTCGGGCGGCAGGCGGAAGCGGACGTTTTCTTCGACGCCCGCCATCAGTTCGAGTTTCACGTCATTGAGGTCGTGCAATCTGGCAACTTAGATCCTGGACCAGGACATCCGGCGCGGATGCACCGGCGGTCACGCCGACCGCCTTGGCATCCTTCAGCCATTCGGGCTGCAGCTGCGAGGCATCTTCGATGAGATAACTACGCACGCCGAGTTCCTCGGCCATTTCCTTCAGCCGATTCGAATTCGATGAATTGGGCGCGCCGATCACCAGGATGACATCAACCTCTTCTGCGAGCTGCTTCACCGCATGCTGGCGATTCTGCGTCGCATAGCAGATGTCCTTGGTGTTGGGGCCGACGATTTCCGGGAAGCGGGCTTTGAGGGCCTCGATCACCGCCTTGGTGTCATCGACCGACAAGGTGGTCTGGGTGACATAGGCAAGCTTTTCGGGATCCTTCACCTCAAGCTTGGCGACGTCATCGGCCGTCGAAATCAGCAGCACGCCGCCGGGAACCTGACCCATCGTGCCTTCGACCTCAGGATGACCAGCATGACCGATGAGTACGACCTGGCGACCCTGATCGGCATAGCGCGTGCCTTCGGTATGCACCTTGGAGACCAGCGGGCAGGTGGCGTCGATAACGTTGAGTCCGCGCTCCTGCGCTGCCTGCACAACGGTCTTCGAGACGCCGTGAGCGCTGAAGATCGCGTAGCGGCCTTCGGGAATTTCGTCGAGCTCTTCGACGAAAACGGCACCCTTGGCGCGCAGTCCCTCGACCACGTGCCGATTGTGCACGATCTCATGCCGGACATAAACCGGCGGACCAAAGCGCTCAATGGCGCGTTCGACAATTTCAATCGCGCGCTCGACGCCGGCGCAAAAACCGCGCGGCTGAGCCAGAACTACCCGCATGCCAATCGATCCGCTTTGTTTAACGATAGTGACAAATACCCTAGCTGGGCGCTCAGTCTTGGCGCCCAACCACAGCGCTAATCATCGTTGGTGAATAGCTGGGACTGAGCGCTACATTTACACAGAATCGCCTTGGTTGACCACTATAAATACCCCATTTTGTCGTTAACCACAGTAGGCTAAGGGTGCAGAGCGCAATAATCTAACGGATTGGTCAACCATTTCGGAGATTTTGCAGCAGGTGGTATCAATACCCATCCGGAAAGGGGTGGCACTTTGCCGGCGATTTGCCTATAAGCAGCCGGATTCGGATAACCTTGAATAGTCACAATTCCCGGCATTTGGCCCTCGTCACTGCCGGCACGTGGCGCATCAACAATGGGTAAAAGGCTTCTCTCTTGACCAGCAAAACCCCCTTGCTCGACCGGGTTGTGACGCCGGCGCAACTGCGCCAGCTCGATCCGTCAGATCTGCGCCAATTGGCCGACGAACTGCGCCAGGAAACGATCGATGCTGTCTCTGTGACAGGTGGCCATCTCGGGGCCGGCCTCGGGGTGGTCGAACTGACTGTGGCCATTCACTATGTTTTTGACACGCCCTATGATCGCCTTATCTGGGATGTAGGACATCAGGCCTATCCGCACAAAATTCTGACCGGCCGCCGTGACCGAATTCGCACCCTGCGCCAGGGTGGCGGTCTCTCCGGCTTCGTAAAGCGCTCGGAATCCGAATACGACCCGTTCGGTACCGCCCATTCCTCGACCTCGATCTCCGCCGCCCTCGGCATGGCGGTGGCCTCCGAGATGCAGGGCCGCAAGCGCGCCAGCATCGCCGTGATCGGCGACGGGTCGATGTCGGCCGGCATGGCCTACGAGGCCATGAACAATGCGGGCTCGCTGGATACCAAGCTGATCGTCATCCTCAACGACAACAACATGTCGATCGCGCCGCCCGTTGGCGCGCTCTCCCGCCTATCTCTCGCGCTCACTGTCCTCGACCTCGTTCCGGTCGCTGCGCCACTTCGCCAAGGACACCTTGCGCATCCTGCCCGATCGCCTGCAGAAAATGGCGGCACGGGCTGAGGAATATGCCCGCGGCATTATTTCCGGCGGCGGCACGCTGTTCGAGGAACTGGGCTTCTATTATGTCGGCCCGATCGACGGTCACAATATCGACCACCTGCTGCCTGTGCTGCAGAACCTTGCCAATTCCGATGAGACTGGTCCGGTGCTGGTCCATGTGGTCACGCAAAAGGGCAAGGGCTATGCGCCCGCGGAAGCTTCGGCCGACCGCTATCACGGCGTCGTCAAGTTCGATGTCGCGACCGGCGTGCAGCAGAAATCGGCCCCCAAGGCGCCGAGCTATACCGGTGTCTATGCCAAGGCCCTGATTGCCGAAGCCAAGGCCGATGACCGCATCGTCGCCGTCACGGCCGCCATGCCGTCGGGCACCGGCCTCGATGCTTTCGGCAAGGAGTTTCCCAAGCGCACCTTCGACGTCGCCATCGCCGAGCAGCATGCGGTGACTTTCTGCGCCGGCATGGCCACCGAAGGTCTGAAACCGTTCTGCACGATCTATTCGACCTTCCTGCAGCGCGGCTATGACCAGGTCGTACACGACGTCGCGATCCAGAGCCTGCCTGTGCGCTTTGCCATAGACCGAGCCGGTCTGGTTGGGGCCGACGGGCAGACCCATGCCGGCAATTACGACATCGCCTATCTGGGCTGCCTGCCGAACTTCGTGCTGATGGCGCCGTCCGACGAGCTTGAACTGATGCATATGGTGGCGACGGCCGCCACGATCGACGACCGCCCCTGCGCCTTCCGCTATCCGCGCGGTGAAGGCCTTGGTCTCGATCTCCCGTCGCGTGGCGAGGTTCTGCCGATCGGCAGGGGCCGCATCATCCGCGAGGGCACCAAGATCGCCATTCTGAACTACGGGACCAGAATGGTTGAGGTCCTCAAGGCCGCCGACGAGCTTGGCGCCAAGGGTCTCAGCTGCACGGTGGCGGATGCCCGTTTCTGCAAGCCGCTCGATGAAGATCTCGTGAAGCGCCTTGCGCGTGAGCACGAAGTGTTGATCACGATCGAGGAAGGTGCCATTGGCGGTTTCGCCGCCCATGTCCTACAGTTCCTGGCCAAGAATGGACATCTCGACAAAGGACTGAAGATCAGGCCCATGACTCTGCCGGATATGTGCATCGACCATGAAGCCCCGCACAAGCAGTACGACGTGGCCGGACTCAATGCCCGCCACATCGTGACCGAGGCGCTGACCGCATTGGGTGTCGCCGAGGCGAGCGTTCGCGCATGACCCGGTTGACGTTGTCCCGTCGCCACGCGCTGGCAATGCTCGGCGCTGCGGCAGCGCTGTTTCCGCGTCTGGCCCATGCCCAATCGGAACCGGACCCCAGCTCTCATCGGCGGGTTCTATGACACATTGCTCGATTGCCTGAAGCGCGGTCCGGAACTGGGCTTTGACGGTCGCTATCAGCTGATCGAGCCGGTCCTCAACGGGACCTTCGACGTTGCCACGATGTGCAAGATCGCGGTGGGTCCCGAATGGACCAAGATGCCTGGCGACAAGAAGGGCGCGGTTCTCGTGACCTTCAACAAGTACATGGTCACCACCTACGCAGCGCGCTTCAAATCCTTCGTCGGCCAGCAGTTCAAGATCGGCGAAGCGAAGCAGGCCGGTGATGGTCGTGTCCTGGTCGAAACCCAGTTGATCCGCTCCAATGGCGAGCCGGTCGAGTTGAACTATCTCTTCCGGCTCAACAAGGGCGTGTGGCGCGTCATCGACATTTATCTCGCCGGGGCGATTTCGCAGATGGCGCAGATGCGCTCGGATTTCGCCAAGACGGTCACCGATGGTGGTCCGGATGCGCTGATCGCCTCGCTCGAACAGAAAATCCTGGATCTCAAGAAAGAGTCCTGAGGTTCCTATCTCCGACGGAATGAAAAAGGCGGGAGCCCGATGGCCTCGCCTTTTTGCTATTCGGTCGCTGCCGCCTTGGCGGGCGGCTTGCCCATCAGAACCGGCATGAAGGCGAAGATCACGACCAGGAGGATGGCCAGCGAAATCAGCAGCAGCATGCCCATTCGCGCCGTGCCGGGATGGCTTGAGAGGGCGAGACTGCCGAAGGACGAGCCGGTCGTCAAAGCGCTGAAGAGCACCGCCCGGGCCGTGCTGGTCGCGATCGGATTGTCGATGCCGCGCCGCCAATTGACCACGAAGTAGATATCGAAGGCGACGCCGATGCCGAGCAGGAGCGGCAGCGCGATGATATTGGCGAAATCCAGCTTCAGGCCGAATGTTACGCAGACGATGATCGTACCCAGCGCGGTCATCAGCAGGGGTAACATGACATAGGCGACATCCCGCGGCCGCCGCAGGATCGCAAAGAGCAGCACCGCAATGGCGATGACGGCGGTGATGCTGGCCATCTGAAAGGCCTTGGTGACGGCGCGCCCCGATTCATAGATCTGCACCGCGGGTCCCGTTGCTTCCGGCGCCACGCTCCTGACCGCGGTCACGAAATTGGCCAGCACGGCGCTGTCATTGCTGTCACCCTTCGGCATCACCGTGAGGCGCATCTCACCGTTTGGTGCGATCCATTGCGACTTGATCTCTTCTGGCAAGGTATCGACGGTGAGCGGTGTCGCCTTCAGGGCAGAGGCCAGCATCTTCATACGCGGCATGAGGCCATCGACCAGCATGCGCTGCAGCTCCGGATAGATCGCCGGATCAGCCGCTGCCGCCTGATCGAGCAGGCGCGCCAGCTGCTGCGCCTTGTCTGAGGAGGGCAAGGATTGGCGCAATTTCGCGGCACATTCCTTCAAGGCCGCGCGGGTTTCTTCGATGCTGGGAGTCGGGCGCGTGCTGAGCGGTTCCAGGGTGAGGCCCATCAGCAATTGCAGATCGCCGAGGATCGCAAGCTTGTCGTCCTGGTCCTTCGGCACGAAGCTGGAGGCGGAGATGACGGCATGCACCTCGCGCAGCTTCGCGAGTTCCGGCTTCAGTTTCTCGGCGGCTTCCGCGTTTGGCACGACGATCTCGATCGCATAGGGCGAGCGGATGGGATCCTTCATGAGATCGAGGATCGCCGCCATCGATTCCACCTTTGGATCCTTGAGGTGCAGCGGATGGAAATCGAATTCCAGCCGCGGTGAGAGTGCCAGGCCGACGATGGCCACGACACCCCAACCCGCCAGCACGGGCCAGCGATGCCGAATGAGCCAGCTATCGACCGGCTTGCCCCAGGCAAGCCCCATCTCACTGCCGAGAATGCTGGGCTTCATCAATGCCAGCAGGGCCGGGAGCAAGGTGAGGTTTAATCCCAGTGTGATGGCCATGCCGGCGGTAGCGATGAGTCCCAGTTCCGAGACGCCGCGATAGTCGGTTGGCACAAAGGCGGCGAAGCCGACGGCGATGGCGATGGCAGCCAATGTCAGTGGCCGCGCCATGGCGATGCCGCAACATACCAGCGCCCCCTCCAAGCCGCCTTCCAGGCGCTCCTGCCCATAGCGCACGCCGAACTGGATGCCGAAATCAATCGACAGGCCGATGAACATGACGGCGAAGGCGACCGAGATGAGGTTGAGCTTGCCGACCGCGAGCGTTGCGAAGGCAAAGGTGAGGATCAGGCCGACGACGAGGGTGATGAAGGTGGCGAGGATCAGCTTAAACGAGCGCAGTGCCAGGAAAAGCCACAGCAGCACCAGCACAGTCGATATCAGCAGCGCCCAGCCCATGCCCTCGGCAACCGTAGCGAACTCATCGTCGTTGAGCGCCACCGGCCCGGTCAGACGCACGGTGACGCCGGTATCCGCTGTCAGCCCCAATTCCTTTATGCTCTCGCGCACGAAATTCGTGGCCGCGGCACCCGGCTTCAGGGCGGCAAAGTCGCGGTTGGGCTGGGTGAGGATCAGGCGCCGCAGGTCGCGTGCCTCGGTCGGGCGGTCGAGCAGCAGGGTTGCCCAGGACATCGCCTGCCGCTTGCCGGAAAGGGCGTCGCTCAGCGTCGCCGAAATAGATGCCAGCGGCTTTTCCAGGCGGCCGATGCTGCCTGGCTGTTCTGCGACATGTTCCGCGAAAAACGCCAGGGTGCCGAACAGGCCATGCAACGTCGGGTCCTGCATCAGCGGACCGATGAATTGTTGCGCCTCGATCACCGCGTCGGCGATCTTCTGCACCTGTTCCGTGGGCAGGAACAACAGGCCATAGCGCTCGAAGAACGCACCGCCATCGGCCCGGCGCGCGGTTGAAAACAGGTCCCTGCGCGCCTCGATTTTCGCAAACAGAGCAGCTGCCGCGTCCTCGGCCACATCCGGTGTCTTGCCATCGATCATGACCACCAGCAGGCCCGTGTTCTGCGGGAACAGGCTGTTGAAATGGGTAAGGTCCTTCCGCCAGGGCAGGTCCGGCGAAATCATGTTGGCCGTGTCGGTGTCCATGCCGAGGTTACGGGCCGTGAAGACGCCGGCGCCCGCCGTCAGCAGTGCAGAGAGGATAAGCAGGAGGAGGGCGCGGCGCTCGCTCCAGGCAACGATGGCGCCAACCAGTTTTTCCAACATCGGGTCAAATCTCTCGGTAAAGAATAAGGATCGCGCCGACGGCGCAGAAGAAGATGGGCCACAACCAGCCGCAGATATTGCGTGCCGTGCCCTCCAGCCGGAGCTCCAGCCAACGCGCCCAGCCAGCCCAGATGCCGAAGATCGCGATCGGCATATGTGTCATCTCGATAAGCAGCAATTCTTTGACATTGGCGATCGAGTGCGAATGGGTGAGCAGCATCATCCCACCCGTGGCGCATAGCAGAGGGAAGACATAGCGCGCCCATCTGCGGGTCAGCGCTTCCGTGCGCACGCTCCATTCGAACCCGGCAAACCCGATCAGCAGGAGCATGAAGATCTTGTGCTGCACGAACTCCGGATCGCGCAAGCTGGCGCCAAGACTGATCGATCCGAAAGGCCACCCCTCCGCCTCCGATCGCAGGAACAGGAAGCCGGCGAGTGCCACGAACAACAGCGGCCAGTGCTTGGCCCAGGGCGCGCGGCCGCTACGCTCAAGAAGGGCCAGGATGCCGATCAGGAGAACAATGATCCCAGACCAATGATGATTGTATTCGGACCAGGCGATATCCTTGGCGTTGCGAGGCAGCGGTACGCCTGAGCCGGGCACATAAACCTGCTGATGACTGAGCGTGTCGCCGGCCTGCAAGTCACTGGCCGCGCGCTGCGCTTCATAGAAAGCGAGGCTGTCTTTGTCCGGACTGGTCAGCATCGGCCATTTTGGCTCCAGCCGCTCGACGATATCGTTGAGCGTGGCGCGGCCCTCGACCAGATCGATGGCCGGCGGCAATGAGGTGATCGAGGCGGCGACGAACAGCACGGTAATGCCGATGCCGATCTCGACCTCGACAAACCGCTTCAGCCGCAGCAACGAGCGATCGGTCCCACGGCTGAGCTCGCGGACAGCGCGTGCATTGAAGAAGCCGAGGCAGAGCAGGCTGACGAACAGGATGGTCTTGGTTCCCAGCATCATGCCATAGGCAGTGCCGTACATGGCTTCCATGGACCCGACATAGAAGACCAGCATCAGGATACCTGATGCGGCGATGGCGAGGACCGATAAAAGCGACAACATCGAAAAACGCGCGCCCACCCGCGCGAGACCGGGACCATGCGGCAATGTGTTGAGCGCGAACAGGAAAGCCGGCAATCCGCCGATCCAGACGGCAGCCCCCAGGTGATGGAGCGCGGTCGCGATAAGGAGGATGAGCTGGTTGTCGAGCCGTGCGGCCGCGTGGCTGGTGGCAATGCCGGCAGCAAGATCGATTGCCCCCAGCAAGGCCACGACGAAACCCAGCCTGCCGCCGCGTGCCAGCAAGGACATGGCCAGGACGGCAGCCGCCAGGCGGATCAACTGTGCGCTGGCATAGCTTCCGCCGAGCGCATTCAGGTAGCTGCCATCGGTGGTTCCGGCCAGGATGACCGTATGGGCCCACAGGCTGGCCGCCAGGAACGCCACCATGATCATGACGCTGTAGAATGCGATGCGGCGGGTGCCGGTGGCGATGCGTTGGCCGATCGGACCTAGCTCGTCCTGAAGAGGCAGGACGACCAGGAACATGAAGCAGAGTGACCCCAGATAGAAACTCTGCGCCGACCGTGTAAAGCCGGACAGCAGCACGCTCAGGAACCCGAAGATGTCGAGGAGAAAGGTCAAGGCGCGACGCTCACGCAGGCAAGTGAATGGATCAAGGGGCTACCACGAACGGCACGTCGCCGCGCGTGATATGACCGTCGGTGGCCAGCACCTGCCAACGGATCGAATAGGCGCCAGGCGTCAAGCCAGTCAATCGGCCCGCAAGGACTGCAGGGCTGGGATTCGGGAGGAGGGCAATCTCGACAGTGCCGCCGTCCGGTCTGGTCAGGATGAGCTTGGAGCGCGCGCCGTCAATGCGCACGTTGAACGTGAAAACTACGTCGACATCGGGGCCAGTGACGGTCTCGCCGGTTGCGGGTTGGGGCGCGACGATGATGGCATGGGCGAGGGCTGCCCCCGGCAATCCAGCCAGGAGCCAGCAAAGGACCAAGGTCTTCAAGAAAAAGTTAAATTTGTTCAAGATCTTAGCAGCCCCCAATGAGCGACGGGTGGGTTGCTCGCTACATAGCAGACCGGGCGCCGTGAGTCACCTGGGAGGGGATCCTGGCTGCGGCGGCAAGGCGCGGTCCAGCGCTTGGCGCCAGGGATCCAGGATCGACGCCGCGGTCCGCTGGCTAGGCCCGATCGGCGCGGCCCGCATCATGGCGACGCTGCGCAGGAAGATGCCCAACGACACGCCAAGAATGCGCAGATCAGCCAGATGCGGCCGGTCGGGCATGCCGGCCATCTGCCAATCCACCGGCCAGGGTTCCGACTGCGGCCGGTTGAGCCATGAGTGCACCACTGTCATCTGTTGTGGAGCGGCTACAGCTTCCAGGCCCGAAAGCGTCAGCCCGGGATAGGTGGCATGGACGCGTGCCACCGCATCGCTGGCCAGGGCGCAGAAATCGCGAGCAAAGCGGCGGCGCTCGTCATCTGTCAGATCGTGCCACAGTCGGCCGGCGGCGAATCGGCCGAACGCCTCGACCTCCGGGCACAAACCGGCGGCTTGACCGCGCGTGGGCAGGGTTGCGCTGAACAGGGCGCGAATATAGCGTGCCGCAGCCAGATCCATCGGCGTCTCGGCCTGCGGCGCGCCGGGTCCTGCCACGACGAGAACGAGACCGATGAGGATCGGCAAGAGGGTACGAATGATGCGCATCAAGGCTGATACTACATGTTAGGGCAGGAGCGACGCGAGGGGCGACTATCCCTTGTGACGGGCGGATGCGGCTTCATGGGCCGGCACCTGGTATCGCTGCTCAGCGCCCGGGGCGACCGTGTCCGTGTGCTCGACCTGCGCGACTGGCCAAGCTCGCCGGCCATGCCCTTGCCGGCCAATGTGGAGATGCGCCTGGGCTCGATCCGCGACCGGGAAGTTCTGGCGCGCGCCAGCGCCGGCGTGGACCGGGTCTTTCATCTCGCCGCCAACCCCAATCTGTGGGCGGCCTATCCCAACACCTTTCACGAGGTCAATTTCGAGGGCACCTGTCGCGTCATCGACGCGGCGGCGGCGGCTGGCGTCAGCCGCTTCGTTTATACCTCGACCGAATCCATCCTCAAGAACATCAACGCGCCGCGCGCCTCGCGCAAGGCGCTCATCGATGAAAGAGTGCATCACACGGTGAACGATGTGCCCGGCCCCTATTGCCGCTCGAAGTTCCGGGCGGAAGAAGCGGCCCATGCCGCGGCGCAGGGCGGCTTGCCCGTCGTCATCGTCAATCCCACCATGCCGATCGGGCCTGGTGACTTTCTGCTGACGCCACCTACCAAGATGATCCTCGGCTTTCTCGACGGCACCACACCGGCATATCTCGACTGCGATTTCAATCTGGTCGACGCCCGCGATGCGGCGCTTGGCCATCTGCTGGCGGCGGAGCATGGCAGGATCGGGGATCGTTATATCCTCGGTCACGAGAATCTGAGTCTCGGCCATTTGCTGGCCCAGTTGCAGCGGCTGACCGGATTGTCGATGCCTAGGCACCGAGTGCCCTATTGGCTGGCCTATGCCTCGGCCCTGGTCAGCGAGGGCGTTGCCAACATTACCAAGAAGCCGCCCATGGCGCCGCTTACCGGCGTCCGTCTTGCGCGCTCCTCGATGGCGTTTGATTGCAGCAAGGCCCGGACCGAACTCAACTGGCAATGCCGGCCGCTGGAACAGTCCTTGCGCGACACGATAGCCGATCTGCAGCAGCGCGGCCTATTGCGGCGGAACCCAGGCCTGGCCGTCCATTGACCCAGGGTTGCTTGATGCTATTGGGGCAGGCGCTGTGCCCGCTGCGACATTGTATATGAAGCCGTAGGCCGGATAGACGCTGCCATAGGAGCCGGCCTCGCCATTGTAGAAGCGTGGCATGCTCCAGTCATTGGCCGGTGAGACGTCATAGACGCTCTGGGCATGGGTGACATGGCCGCGAATCCAGTTCGCATGATCGACCAGGATCTCGCGCGCGCTGATCACCTGCCGCACGACCGCCACATGACCGCTCCGCAATCTGCCGGTCTGGGCCAAGACCAGCACCGCGCCCGGCGCCGGTGATGCGCCGCGCTGATAGATGCCGCTGGCACCATCCCACCAGGTAAAGGCGTCGCCACGCAGATTAATCCCAGACACCATGCGTGCATAGGGAACGCAGGTCATCGTGGTATAGGGCGAGCCAGGTGTGGAACTGGGCGCCGGGATATCGAGGAACGCGGTCGACGGGCGCGGCTCGACATGCGGCGCCTCCAGGCTATCTGCACAAGCGGTCAACAACAGTATCGCGCCTGTCAGCGTTGTCATGACGGCGTAGTGCCGAACCTGAATCGACAGGTGTTTCTGCATGATTTGCGCGCGCAACCGACTCGTGACGTTTTCGCAATCATGCTAGTCGAATCTGGGACAGTGGCAAAGACCCGTCACGATAAGATGATCATGGGCAGCCCAGAAGCGCCCGGACGAATGACCGGACACGCGCGCAAGCGCATTTAAGAAGTCGTCATCCGCCCATGCGACCAGAGTGATCGCATGCCGGACGCAGGGGGCGGAGAAATTTCCGTCCGCTTGGTCAATCGGCCTGCTGAACGCAGCATTTGCCATCCAGATAAATCGATCGCGCGTTGGGCGCCACGGGCAAACTTGCCTCGCGGCCAAGCCCGGGCTGATAGGGGAGAGCAGGCGATGAACATCCATGAATACCAGGCAAAGCAGTTGCTGCGTCGCTTCGGCGTGCCGGTACCGCGCGGCGATGTCGCGCACAATCTGGTCGAGGCGGAATCGGTCGCCGAGGAACTCGACGGCCCGACTTGGGTCGTCAAGGCGCAGATCCATGCCGGCGGCCGCGGCAAGGCCGGTGGCGTCAAGATCTGCAAATCGATCAAGGAAGTCGTCGCCAACGCCGACCAGATGCTCGGCATGAAGCTGGTGACGCATCAGACCGGCCCTGAGGGGCGCCAGGTGCGCAAGATCTACATTGAACAGGCGAGCGACATTGCCCGCGAGCTTTACGTGGCGCAGTTGATCAATCGTGCGACCGGCGGCGTCACGCTTATTGCCTCCACCGAAGGCGGCATGGATATCGAAGAGGTGGCGGCGCATCATCCGGACAAGATCATCCGGCTCGACATGCAGCCGGCCACGCCGATGCGCGCCTTCCAGGCGCGGCAGGTGGCATTTTCTCTCGGCCTTAAGGAGCGCGAAGTGCATAAGTTCGTGCGCTTGGTGATGGCCGTCAACAAGGCCTTCCGCAGCCTCGATGCGGTGATGATCGAGATCAACCCGCTGGTCGTGACCGGCGTCGGCCGCCTGGTGGCACTCGACTGCAAGATGATCTTCGACGACAACGCCTTGTTCCGGCACAGCGACATCCAGGATCTGCGAGATGACAACGAGGTCGATCCGCTGGAACTCGAAGCCGCCCGCCACGACCTCAATTATGTGAAGCTGGATGGCAATATCGGCTGCATGGTGAATGGCGCCGGCCTCGCCATGGCGACCATGGACATCATCCAGCATTTCGGCGGCCAGCCTGCCAACTTTATGGACATTGCCGGTGCTGCCACCAAGGAACGCGTCGCCTGCGCCTTCAAGCTCATCTTCAACGATCCCGGCGTGCGCGGCATTCTCGTCAATGTCTTCGGCGGCATGATGCGCTGCAATTCGATTGCCGAAGGCATCGTCGGTGCAGCAAGGGAAGTGGGCCTCGACCGACCGCTCGTGGTACGGCTCGAAGGCACGAATGTGCAACTGGGCCGTGAGATCCTGGAGCAATCCGGCCTGCCGATCATCACGGCAACCACATTGGCCGATGCTGCGCAGAAGATTGTCGCCGCCACGCAATCCAAGACTCCCGAGCAGAAGAGGGCCTAAGCCATGGCAATTCTCGTCAACAAGGACACCAAGGTGATCTGCCAGGGCTTCACCGGCACGCACGGCACCTTCCATTCGCAGCAGGCGCTGGATTACGGCACGCAGATGGTGGGCGGTGTCACCCCGGGCAAGGGCGGCAGTTCACATCTCGGCCTGCCGGTCTTCAACACGGTGCATGAGGCGCGCGCCAAGACTGGCGCCAATGCGACCGCGATCTATGTGCCGCCCATCTACGCCATGGATTCGATCATGGAAGCGATCGACGCCGGCATCGAGATCATCGTCGCCATCACCGACGGCATCCCCGTCCACGATATGGCGCGCGTGCGCAAGGAGCTGAAGGGCACGAAGTCCCGCGTCATCGGCCCGAACTGCCCCGGCGTCATTACGCCGGAACAGTGCAAGATGGGCATCATGCCGGGCTACGTCCACAAAGCCGGCAAGGTCGGCATTGTTTCCCGCTCCGGCACCCTTTCATATGAGGCAGCGACTCAGACCACGGCGGTCGGCCTCGGCCAATCGACCGTGGTCGGCATCGGCGGCGACCCGGTCAACGGTTCCAGCTTCCTCGATATCCTGGAGCTGTTCCTGGGCGACGACCAGACCGAGGCCATCATCATGATCGGCGAAATTGGTGGCACACCGGAGATCGAGGCAGCCGAGTTCCTCAAGCGAGAAAAGCGCAAGAAGCCGGTTGTGGGCTTCATCGCCGGCAAGGCTGCCCCCGCCGGGCGGCGCATGGGCCATGCCGGTGCCATCGTCTCGGGGGGCGGCGAAAGTGCCGCCGAGAAGATCGACGCGCTGCGGGCGGCCGGTATCCGGATCACCCCCAGCCCGGCGGAGCTGGGCCAGACGGCCCTTGAGGCCTTGCGCGCCTAGATTTACTTTATTGCACTGCACAAAAGTTCTTTTGCGCCTGCGCCGGGACCTGTACTCTTTGGGTCTCGGCGCACGAATTTTCTTGAGTTGGAGGTACCCATGACCACGGCGAAGCAGGGCAAGTCGCGAAATTCCGATGCGGCTGCCTTGCGGGTCAAACCGGCCTCGCGCAAGCCGGCCGCGAAGGGGCCGGCGCTTGAAGCCGGCCTCAAGCCCCTCGAGCGCATGTTCCCCATCGAGCGCGGCTTCGATGTCGCGAAGGCGGAGCGTGATCTGAAATCAGCGTTCGGCGATCTTGCGGGCCTCCGCGAGCGCAATCCCTTCGGCAATTCGGTGAAGCTGCTGGCGCTTGAGGTCGGCAAGCGCCTCGACAAGGGCAAGCTGTCGCTCGGCGGCATCGAGACCCTGATTCAGGAACTGACCGTGGCGGGCTTCGAACATCGCGCCGCGCGCCTCAACCACTATCTGGGCGAAAGCGATCCCAGGCGCAACGAGCAGCGCCTGCGCGATGCCTTCCAGGCCCTGGCCGCCAGCTCGCGCAGGCCGGGCGGCGGCAAGCAGAAGGCCAATCGCATTTCCTTTCAGAGCTACAAGGCCGCGGTAGAGCGGGAATTGTTCGGCATCGTCATCACCGGCCATCCGACCTTCAGCCAATCCCACGAAATGGTGCGCCTGCTGGCCGAGCTTGGCGTCGGCCGCACGGCGGATGGCGAGAAGGTGACCGCCACGCGCCGCCGCAAGATCCTGGCCGATGCGCGGGCCGTCGAGCACCGGCCGCCGGAAAAGCTCGATCTCACCTATGAATACGACATGTCGGTGGTGGCGATTGCCAACATCCACGGAGCGCTCCGCCGCGCCTATGAAATCGCTCTCGACGTCGCTGCCGAGCACTATCCCGACGAATGGGAGCAATTGTCGCCGCGCCTCATCACGGTCGCAAGCTGGGTCGGCTATGATCTCGACGGCCGTTCCGACATCAAGTGGAGTGACACGCTCTTCACCCGCCTCAAGATCCAGGTCCTGCAGCTGCAGCGTTATGTGAAGCTGGTCGACGAACTGCGTACAGGGATTGAATCGAAGCGCAGCAATGTCGATCTGGTTCATCTCCTCGAATTGCTGGAAAGCCGCCTTGCGCTGGCCATCAAGGAAGCCGAGGACGAGATCGAGGTCTTCCAGGGTGGCAAGAAGGAAGGCGAGGCACCCTTGGCCTGGGCCGAGGAGGTCCGCCGCATCGCCAAGCGCATGCATGACGGCCGCGAACTGCGCCTCATTGATTCGGCGCAACTGCTGGAACTCATCGATCGGGCCTTGGGACTCTCCAAGACGCCTGAGCAGCGGCGCAAGCTCATCGTGTTGCGCGCCGAGATCGCCAATCACGGGCTCGGTATGGCGCATACCCATGTGCGCCTGAACGCCGTGCAGATCCATAACGCGATCCGCAAGCTGATTGACATGGAGGCGGCCCCCGACGATCCCGCCCACAAGCGCTCCTACATCGCCAAGATCACCAAGCTGCTGCTGCATGTGAAGCCGGTACAGATCAACTTCGCCTCGATCCTCGCTGAGCGCACATCGGCCAAGCGTCTGTTCATGATCGTGGCGAAGATGCTGAAATACATTGACACCACGGTCCCCGTCCGCTTCCTCATCGCCGAGACCGAGACGCCACTCACACTTCTCTCGGCGCTCTATTTTGCCAAGCTGTTTGGCGTCGACGGCAAGGTCGATATCTCGCCGCTGTTCGAGACCACCAAGGCGTTCGAACGCGGTATCCGCGTCATCGATGAATGCCTGCAGAACCCGGCCTTTGCGGCCTACGTGCGCAAGCGCGGCCGCCTGTGCATCCAGACCGGCTTCTCGGATGCCGGCCGCCATCTCGGCCAGACAGTGGCGGCCATTTCAGTGGAGTGGCTGCGCCTCAAGCTTGCCGAGCTGATGCGCCAGCGCGGCTTCGACGATATCGAACTGGTGATCTTCGACACCCACGGCGAATCGATCGGCCGCGGTGGCCATCCGGAGGATTTCCGCGCTCGCCTCGAATATGTGGCCTCGCCTGTGAGCCGCCAGAACTTCGCGCAGCAGGGCATCCGCGGGAAGGAGGAGGCAAGCTTCCAGGGTGGCGATGGCTATCTCTATTTCATCACGCCGGATATTGCCTTGGCCTCGGTCACGCGCATCCTCGAATACATGCTGCCGATTCCCACCGACGATGTTGAATCGGATCCTGCCTATCGCCATGACGAAGACTATGTGAAGGAGTTCTTCATCACCATCCGCCGCTTCAATGAGGAGGTGATGAACGACCCGGCCTATGCAGCACTCCTCGATACGTTCGGCGGCAATCTCCTTTTCATCAGCGGTTCGCGCCCGGTGAAGCGCGAACACGAAGGATTAGCGCAACGCGTCAACCTCACCCATCCCAGCCAGATGCGCGCCATCCCCCATAACGGCATCCTCCAGCAATTGGGCATGCTGGCGAACACGGTGGGCGGCGTGGGGCAGGCGATTGCCCGCGACCCGGAACGCTTCCAGCGCCTTTACCAATCATCGCCGCGCTGCCGCAGGCTGCTGGGAATGGTCGATTGGGCCCTGGCCTTTACCGATCTCGAAGCCTTGAAATGCTATGTCGATCTGTTCGATCCCGGCCAGTGGCTCTCGCGCGCCTATCAGGCGAAGGACGCAGTGGCTGCTACCGAGCTTCGCCATGTCGCGGAGCATCTCGAAGGCGACCGGGTCTATGAGAAGCTCGCCAAGATCTACCGCGTCTTCCAGCGCGACATGCTTGATTTGCGCGAAGGCCTTGCCCTGGTCGGCCTGCCACAGGCCAAGATCAGCGACGAGGTGCGCATGGACCTCCGCCTGCTGCATGGGCTGCGCATCGCGCTCATCATGCGCATCTTCACGCTGACCGCGCATATCCCGGACTTTTCGGACCAGCACAACATCACGCGACAGCAATTGGTGTCGAAGATCTTCCATCTCGAGATCGACGACGCCATGCGCAAGCTGAACACGATTTTTCCCAAGGTCGAGCAGATCAAGTTCGAAGGCGATTTCGGAGAAGCCGCGACCTATGTAGGGGATTGGCACCAGACCTATGAACGTGAACACCAGGCGATCTTTGGTCCTATTGCCGGTCTCTACACACTGGTCAGGCGGCTGAGTTCAGGTATCATCCACACCGTCGGGGCGTTGGGCTAGGTCGATCATCAGGGCCGGCGCGCCCCTTTGTCAGGGGTGCGTGATGGATCGAACGGGTGGGACGGCCGGGATCGCTGGAAAACCGGGTGTGATGGGATGGCTGGTCGTCGGCCTCGGCTTCATCGCCCTCTCGGTCGGATTCTCGGCGCGGGCCAATATCGGCCTCGCCATGGCGCCCATGGAACTGGAGCTTGGTTGGAACCGGACCGGCGTGTCGGATGCCGCCGGTTGGGCCCTGGTCATCATGGCCATGGTGGCGCCCTTCGCCGGCAACCTCGTCGACAGGTTCGGTCCGCGCCTTCTGCTGGGCGGTGGCCTGGTGGCGCTTGGTGTCGGCATGCTCGGCACCAGCATGGTGCAGAACGCCTGGCAGTTCTATCTCGCCTACAGCCTGCTGGCCGCGATCGGTTTCGGCACGGTGGCAACCCATGTCGTCTCCACGGCAGTCAGCTACCGGTTCAGCGAACGCCAGGGTCTGGCCGTCGGCATCGCCACCTCCGGCTCTTCCGCCGGTCAGTTTCTCTTTGTGCCGATCGTCGCGCTCATCCTCGCGGCCTTCGGTTGGCGCGCGAGCTATGTCGTGCTGGGTCTGGGATGTCTGGCCCTGGCGCCGATCGTCTTCTTCCTGCTGCGCAATGAGGGCACCTCGCGCACGTCACGCAACGCGGTCCAACTCGATAGCCTGCCGGTTCGGCTCTCTCGGCTGGCGAAGAGCGGCACCTTCCAATTGCTGTTCTGGAGCTTCTTCATCTGCGGCTTCACCACGACCGGCGTCATCGAAACCCACTTCCTGCCGTTTGCCGCTACCTGCGGCTTTCCACCCCAGGAAAGTGCTGTGGCCTATGGGCTGCTCTCGGCCATCAATCTTGCCGGCATGGTGTTCGCGGGCTGGCTCACCGACCGCATGAACCGGCCGCTGCTGCTGGGCGCCATCTATATCGCCCGCGCCTTCAGCTTCCTCATCCTGCTGATGGCGGCCGACGACATCAATTTGCTGTTCGGCTTTGCGGTTGTGTTCGGCGTGTTCGACTATTCGACCGTCCCGCCCACGGCCAGCCTCGTTGCCAGCCATCTCGGCATGAAGGTGATGGGGCTTGCCATGGGGCTTCTTTCCGCCGGTCACGCACTGGGTGGTGCCGTCGGCGTGTTCCTCGCCGCCCGCATCTTCGACTGGTCAGCGAGATATGATTGGGTTTGGCTTGTCGCCTTCGGTTTGGCTATTCTCGCCGGACTGATGGCCTTTGCCATCCGGGAAAACCGGGGCAGGGATCTCGTGCCGGCCATCGCCTGAAAATCGCTCTCTCAAGGGAAACGACCGATGAAAATTGACTTTGTGGCCAAGCCGGCTGCCGATGCCGCGGTTCTGGTTGTGCTGATCAGTGAGGGTGGCAAGCTTGGACCTCGTGGCGAGGCTCTGGACAAGGTGCTTTCCGGTGCGCTGCAGCGCAGCCTCGATCTGCCGCGCTTCAAGGGCAAGAAGGGCGAACTCACCGAGCTCCTGGTGCCCAATGGAACGAAAGCGCGCCGCGTCATCATCCTCGGCCTCGGTGCCGCGAAGGATATGGCTGCCTTGTCGCTGCGCGAAGCGGGCGGGGCGCTCGCGGCCCATCTCGTCAAGGAATTCGAGACCAGCGCCACCCTGCTGGTCGATCCGGTCAAGGGCTGCAAGCTTGAAGAGGCTGAGATCGGCGGCGAGATCGCGTTGGGCGCGCAGCTGCGCAACTACCGTTTTGACCGCTTCCTCACTGAACACAAGCCCGACAAGCCCAAGGCGCTGGCCGGCCTCACATTGGTGACAGCGCATCCGGCCGCGGCAGACAAGGTCATGCGGCGTCTGGGTGCCGTCGCCAATGGCGTCGCTTTGGCGCGCGACCTCACCAACGAACCGCCCAACGAGCTCTATCCGGAAAGCTTCGTCGCACGGGCGAAGAAGCTCACCAAACTCGGTGTCAAGGTCGAGGCGCTCGACGAAAAGCAGATGGCCAAGCTCGGCCTCAACGCGCTGCTCGCCGTGGGCCAGGGCTCCGCGAGGCCGCCGCGCCTCCTGGTGCTGCAGTATAGCGGTGCCGGCAACAAGAAAGGCGATGCGCCGCTGGCGTTCGTGGGCAAGGGCGTCTGCTTCGATCCGGCGGCCTGTGCATCAAGCGTTCGGGCGCCATGTACGACATGAAGGGGCGACATGGCCGGCGGTGCCGCTGTGATGGGTCTCATCTGGGCGCTTGCCGAACGCAAGGCCAAGGTCAATGTGGTGGGTGTCGTCGGCCTGGTCGAGAACATGCCCTCCGGCAATGCCTTCAAGCCGGGCGACATCGTCAAGACGCTTTCCGGCCGCACCATCGAGATGATCGACACCGATGCCGAGGGGCGCCTGGTGCTGATCGATGCGCTCTTTTACACCGCCTCACGCTTCAAGCCGAAATCGATCGTCGATCTGGCGACGCTCACCTATTCGATCCAGGCAGCGCTCGGCACGGTCTTTGCCGGCATCTTCGCCAACAATGACGATCTGGCGACGCATCTCACCAGCGCCGGCCAGGAGGTTGGCGAACGCTTGTGGCGCATGCCGCTCGACAAATCCTATGACGAGCATCTGGAATCCCGCATCGCCGACATCAAGCACCATGCCGAAGATTCGGAATCGGGCGATGCGCCGCATGCAGCGGCCTTGCTCAAGCAGTTCGTCAAGGATCTCCCCTGGGCGCATCTCGATATTGCCGGCCGAGAGTTTGCGGCCAAGGACCGCAGCACCTGCCCGGCCGGCGGCACGGGCTATGCTGTCCAGCTTCTGGAACAATTTGTGGCCAAAAGCGAAGGCATTGTCTGAGATTTAGGCGACGTCTGCCTGGAAAAGAGGCGACCGGCGCTTAGCCGTCGGTCGCACCACTGACATTGAAATTATCTATATAGGACATAGAGAAAGCCCCTGGCGACTTTGATTTGTAATCAAAGCATCATCAAAGGTGCGCAGTTGAGCGCCAACTTCCAGTCGCCGCAAATTAAGCGGTCGCACACCAGGAGACGGGGATATGAAAAATTGGATCTCGCGCCGCAAGATGGCGCTGATGGGGGCAGCCGTTCTGGGGACGGCGGCTTCACTGTTCGCTGCTACCACGCCGACCTTGGCTGACGACGTCGTGCTCAAGGTCTATACCGCGCTCGAAGAAGAGCAGATGCCGATCTACAAGGAAGCCTTCGAGAAAGCCAATCCCGGCATCGTTATCGAATGGCAACGTGACTCGACTGGTGTCATCTCGGCGCGCCTGCTGGCCGAAAAGGACAATCGTCAGGCTGACGTCGTTTGGGGCCTCGCCGCCACCAGTCTGATGGTGCTCGACAAGGAAGGCATGCTTGAAAGCTACCGTCCGGTTGGCTTCGACCTGATCAAGGACGATTTCAAGGATCTGCGCAGCGGCTGGCCCACCTGGGTCGGCATGGACGCCTGGGCCTCCGCCATCTGCTTCAATACGGTCGAAGCTGAGAAGCTCGGCCTGCCGAAGCCGACCAGCTGGAAGGACCTCACCAACCCGGTCTACAAGGACCAGATCGTCATGCCGAACCCGGGCTCCTCGGGCACTGGATTCCTGACGGTCTCGGCTTGGCTGCAGCTCTTTGGCGACAAGGGCGGATGGACCTACATGACGGCGCTCCACGACAATATCAAGACCTACTTGCATTCGGGCTCCAAGCCTTGCAAGGCGGTGGGCGCCGGTGAATATCCGATCGGCATCTCCTTCGCCTATCCGGGTGTCAAGTTGATCAATGACGGCGCACCGGTCGAAGTGATCCTGCCCAAGGAAGGTATTGGCTGGGACATGGAAGCAACCGCCATTATGAAGGGCACCAAGCAATTGGCCGCGGCCCAGAAGCTGGCTGACTTTGCCGCCAGCGCGGACGCCAACAAGCTCTACAACGACAGCTATCAGGTCCTCGCACGCAAGGACGTGACGGCAAGCCTGCCGGCCAACTATCCGGCCGACGAAGACAAGCTGATGATCTCGCCCAACAACTTCTATGACATGGCCGATCGTCGTCAGGCCATTCTCGACGAATGGCAGAAGAGCTTCGGCTCCAAGGACGCGCCGAAGTAACAGCGACGCGGACCTTAGTTGTGACCTCGGGCGACCCGGCCACTGCGTGTGGCCAGGTCGTCCGATTGTTTTGTCGTTGATCGAACGGAATATGAAGATGACCGGCCGGACGCCCTACCTACGCATCGAACATGTGAGCAAGAGTTTCGGCGACTTCCAGGCACTGAAGAACATTTCGCTGGATATCTATGCCGGCGAATTTGTCTGCTTCCTTGGGCCATCTGGCTGCGGCAAGACCACCTTGCTCCGCGCCATCGCCGGTCTCGACATTCAATCCTCCGGCACGATCGTCCAGAACGGTGTCGACATCTCGGCCCTGCCGCCATCGCAGCGGGATTTCGGGATCGTTTTCCAATCCTATGCGCTATTTCCCAATCTCAACGTGGCCGACAATGTTGGGTACGGACTGGTCGGCGGAAAACTGTCGCGGACTGACATCCATCAGCGCGTCGACGATCTGCTGGCCATGGTCGGCTTGACCGGGCAGGAGAAGAAATATCCTAGCCAGCTTTCGGGCGGACAACAGCAGCGCGTGGCACTGGCGCGGGCGCTTGCCATGTCGCCGGGCTTGCTCCTTCTGGACGAGCCGCTCTCGGCCCTCGATGCCCGTGTGCGTCAGCATCTTCGCGCCGAACTCAAGCAATTGCAGCGCCGCCTCAAGGTCACCACGATCATGGTCACCCACGACCAGGAGGAAGCCCTTGCCATCGCCGACCGCATCGTGGTCATGAATGAGGGACGCATCGAACAGATCGGCACGCCAATCGACGTCTATCGTCAACCGGAAGCATCCTTTGTGGCCGATTTCGTGGGGCAGATGAACTTCCTGGACGTCGAGCATCAATCCGACAACTTGATCCGCCTGGGCGAAGCCGTGCTTGAGATCCGTGGTGGCAGGTCCAATGGCAACGGCGGCGCAATGCTCTGTATTCGCCCAGAAGATATCCAGATTCGCGGCGTGGTACCCGGACAGGCCAACAGCGTACTCGCCAAGATCGAGCATATGGAATTCCTGGGCTCCTTCTGCCGGGCGGAATTGCGGCTCGTTTGCGGCCGCCGCTTGCAGGCCGATTTCTCCATCAATGCAATGCGCGATCTGTCTCTGGCGCCGGGCCAGGAGCTGACCATCGCCCTGCCGGCCGATCGCATAAGGTTGTTCCCGGCACTGGTAAGCGCGGCCAGCCATCATGGTTGACATGATAATGTCCGCCAGCGCCGTCACACCGCGCCGGATCCGGCCGACAATCACGCGAGAAGATTGGCTGGTGCGCCTGTGCCTGTTGCTGCTCGGCCTTTACCTGGTCGTGACTCTGGTCCTGCCGCTTTATACGCTGCTGGCCAAGAGCTTGCAGGACAAGGACGGTACGTTCGTCGGTCTCGCCAATTTTGCGCGCTACTTCGCCGACCCGGCAATGCTACAATCATTCGGCAACACGATCTTTGTGGCCGGCATCGGCACTGTCATCACCCTGCTCATGGCATTTCTCTATGCCTATGCCCTGACGCGCACCTGCATGAAGGGGCGCGGCCTCTTCCGTGCCATTGCCTTGATCCCGTTGCTGGCGCCCTCGCTGTTGCCTGGCTTGGCGCTAGTCTATCTGTTCGGAAATCAGGGAATCTTCAAATCTCTTTTGCTCGGTCACGAGATTTATGGCCCGATCGGCATCGTCATGGGCGAAGTATTCTTCGCCTTTCCCCATGCGCTCATCATTCTGGTAACGGCCCTGTCGGTCGCCGATGCGAGACTCTATGAGGCGGCTGAGTCCCTCCGTGCGCGCCCGGCACGGATATTCATGACGGTGACGTTGCCCGGTTGCCGCTATGGCTTGGTGAGCGCCGGCCTGGTGGTCTTCACACTTATCTTCACCGATTTTGGCGTGCCCAAGGTCATTGGCGGCTCCTACAACGTCCTGGCGACCGATGTCTATCGGCAGGTGATCGGCCAGTTCAATTTCCAGATGGGCGCCGTTGTCGGCCTCCTGCTCCTGCTGCCTGCTGTTCTTTCCTTCGCCGTCGACCGCATCATCCAGCGCAAGCAGGTGGCGCTCCTTTCGGCGCGGGCAGTGCCGTTGCAGCCCAAGCCCCGCGTGCTGGTCGACCGTCTGTTCTTCTGCCTGGTCGCGGCGATGGCGGGCTTTCTGCTGTTGGTTCTCGGCATGGCGCTGTTCGGGTCGCTGGTGAAGTTGTGGCCCTACAATCTCAGCCTGACTCTCAAATGGTATGATTTCGCCCGCGCCGGCACCGATGGCTGGGGGCCCTACTTCAACAGCCTGCGCATGGCAGCACTGGCGGCGGCGATCGGCACGGCGATCATCTTCTGCGGCGCCTATCTGGTGGACAAGAGCAGGGGGGCGGCCGCCTCCGCGCCATGCTGCATCTCCTCGCGATGATCCCGTTGGCGGTACCGGGGATCGTGCTCGGCCTCTCCTACATCTTCTTCTTCAATGCGCCGGACAATCCGCTCAACTTCATCTACGGCACCATGACCGTGCTGGTCGTGAACACGATCTGTCATTTCTATACAGTCGGCCACCTCACCGCCGTCACCGCACTGAAGCAGGTGGATAGCGAGTTCGAATCCGTCGCGGCCTCCTTGAAGGTCCCGCTTTACCGGACTTTCTGGCGGGTGACCGTACCGGTCTGCCTGCCGGCGATCCTGGATATCAGCGTCTATCTCTTCGTCAATGCAATGACGACGGTGTCGGCCGTGGTGTTTCTCTATTCGGCCGATACCAATTTGATGTCGATCAATGCCATCAACACCGACGATGCCGGCAACACGGCCTCCGCCTGCGCCATGGGCATGACCATCGTTGCCACCTCGGCGGTTCTCAAGGGATTGCACAGCCTGATCATGCGCCGGGTCGAGCGGCGGACGCAGGCGTGGCGCAAGCGCTGAGTTAGCGGTCGGTCCTAAGCCTTCATCGCCATCGCCAGCCCCAGTATGTTACAGTTTCGTGACAGAAGCTGAGTCGGGCGTACTAGCCCGGCGCGGAAAAATTGAGGCGATACCGGCATGATCTTTCTGCTCAATCTATTCGGCGCGGCGGCGCTCCTGCTCTGGGGCCTGCGCATGGTGCGGACAGGCGTGCTGCGCGCCTATGGCGCCAGGCTGCGCCAGAGCCTCAGCCTCGCCACCAGCAACCGTTTCAGCGCCTTCCTCTCCGGCCTCGGCATCACCTGCCTGCTGCAATCTTCGAGTGCCACGGCGCTGCTCTCGGCTTCCTTTGCGTCGCGCAAGCTGGTGACGACGGCCGGTGCCCTTGCCGTCATGCTGGGGGCCGATCTCGGCACCAGCCTGGTGGCGCAGGCCTATTCCTTCAAGGTGGGCTGGATCTCGCCGCTGATGATCGTCATCGGCTGGGTGATGTTCAGCAAGTTCGAGGATTCCAAGGTGCGCGATCTCGGCCGCGCCATCGTCGGCCTCGGCATCGCCTTGCTGGGCCTCCATCTCATCACCGAGGCGGCCGAGCCTGTCCGCAACGCGCCGCTCCTGCCGCAGGTGCTGAAGCTGATGAGCGATGCGCCGGTCTTCGGCGTGCTGGTGGGAGCAGCCCTCACCGTGCTTTCGACCTCCAGCCTTGCGGTCGTGCTGCTGGTTATCAGCTTCATGGCGAAATCCATGGTGCCGGTCGATCTCGGCTTTGCGCTCATCCTCGGGGCCAATCTCGGCAGCGCCGTCATGCCCATCCTTGCCACCTCCGGCGAACCGCCCGAGGCACGTCGTGTGCCGCTCGGCAATCTTATCTTCCGCGTAATCGGTGTTTGTCTTGCCGTACCGCTTATCGGGATCGTGCAGTCTTATCTTGCGATGCTGGAGGCGGCCCCGGTGCGCCAGGCGCTCAACTATCATGTCGCCTTCAACCTGGCACTGGCGGTGATCTTCATCGGCTTCACCGGGCCTGTGGCGCGGCTGACCGCGCGCCTGCTGCCCGATCAATCCGGCGCCGATGATCCAGGCAAGCCGCGCTATCTGTCGCAAGGTCCCGTCGACCAGCCGACCATTGCACTTGCAAATGCCGGGCGCGAGGCGCTGCGCATGGGTGATCTCGTGGGACAGATGCTGCGCCAGTCGCTGGAAGTGTTCCGCTCCGATGATCGGCGCCTCATCAAGCAGGTGAGCGACCTCGACACGCAGATCGACCGACTCAATGAGGCGATCAAGCTCTATCTCACCGGCGTCAGCCGCGAATTGATGGATCCGGCCGATCAGAAGCGCGTGCTCGACCTCATCACCTTCATCACCAATCTCGAGCATATAGGCGACATCGTCGACAAGAACCTCATGGACCTTGCCGCGAAGAAGGTGAAGTACCAGCTGAAATTCTCGCCTGAGGGCACGCAGGAACTCGACAAGCTCCATGAACGCCTGACGCACAATCTCGAACTCGCCATGAACGTGTTCATGTCGGGCGACATCAAGCTGGCGCGCCAGCTATTCGAGGAAAAGCGCCTGTTCCGGGAAATGGAGAAGAGTGCGGCGGAGAATCATCTGTCGCGCCTGCGTTCGGGGCGCATCGAGAGCATTCAGACCAGCAGCCTGCATCTCGACATCCTGCGCGACTTGAAGCGCATCAACTCGCATCTGGCCATTGTCGGCCAGCCGATTCTCGAAGCGGCGGGCGAGCTCAGCCCAACCCGCCTCAAATAGTCCTTATCTACTTTCCAGTCCGCCGGTCGCCTGCGGGCAGGCGTACCGGGCGACGCAGGAAGGCCGGCAGATGATCGCCAAAGCCGTGGCCAGCGATCATTGCTTCTTCTTCATGATGCGGCTTGGAATTGGCGCGGCGTTGATGCCTGTTCTCATGCGGCTGAACGGGCACCAAGCTCTTCTGGCCTTGCACATGGGCGTTCGTGTCGATCGCCTCCGGCAGGGCCGTGCTGGCTTCGAGCAGGTCATGGCGATGCAGCGTTTCGGTCGGATGCGGAATCGCCGCATCGATCACGGCTTCCGAGTTTGCTGCGACCGCGACATTGTCCTTCTTGCCGCCGCGGCGACGACGCGGCGTGCGCGACTTCGCTTCATTCGGCACGGCGCCATTGGCCTCGACATCGAGGACCGTCACTGGCTGTTCGATATCGGCTACGGGCAGGGCCGTCATGTCCGTCTCGGCAACGGCGGCCTGGGGCCGCTCATCGCGCTGCGGGCGGTCGCCATGACGCGGGCGATCCTTGCCGCCACGGCCGCGATCATTGCGGCCCGACGACGGTGCACCGCGGCTGCGACCACGGCCACGACGGCCGTCGCCTTCGCCGAAGGGCTGCGATTCGATGCCCTCGATGGTGATGGTGGGAATTTCCTTGCCGATCAGCTTGACGATCGCGGCGATGTTCTTGCCGTCATCGGGTGTCGCGAAGGTGAAGGCGCGGCCTTCCTTGCCGGCGCGGCCGGTGCGACCGATGCGGTGGACATAGTCCTCGGCGTGAATCGGCGTGTCGAAGTTGAATACATGGGTGAGGCCGGCAATGTCGATGCCGCGGGCGGCAACGTCGCTGCAGACCATGAGCGATGCTTCGCCGCGCTTGAACATTTCCAGCGTTTCGCTGCGCGCCGACTGCGCGAGATCGCCATGCAGGCGCACGGCCTTGAAGCCATGCTTGGTGAGCGACTTGTAGAGGATGTCGACATCGACCTTGCGGTTGCAGAAGATCAGCGCGTTGCCGACATTCTCATTGCGGATAAGGCGACGCAGCGCTTCGCGCTTGTCCATGTCGTTGACGACGATCATGCCCTGGGTGACGGTTGTCGCCGTGCTGGCGGGCGCCGAGACCGTGATCTCTTTCGGGTTCATCAGGAACTGGTCGGAGAGACGGCGAATTTCTGGCGCCATCGTGGCCGAGAAGAACAATGTCTGGCGGATCTTCGGCAGCAGGCTGACGATGCGTTCGACATCGGGAATGAAACCCATGTCCAGCATGCGATCGGCTTCGTCGATGACCAGGATCTTCACATCGATGAGCAGGATCTTGCCGCGCTCGAACAGATCGAGCAGGCGCCCGGGCGTTGCGATGAGCACGTCGACGCCGCCCATCAGCCTGGCTTCCTGTTCGGCGAAACCTTCACCGCCGATGATGAGGGCGTGCTTGAGGTTGTGGTACTTGCCGTACTTCTCGAAGTTCTGCGCGACCTGGGCCGCCAGTTCCCGCGTCGGCTCGACGATCAGCGAACGCGGCATGCGCGCCTTGGCGCGGCCGTTCGCCAGGATGTCGATCATCGGCAGGGTGAAGCCGGCGGTCTTGCCGGTGCCGGTTTGGGCACAGCCCAGCACGTCGCGCCCCATCAGCACCGTCGGAATGGCCTGCGCCTGGATCGGCGTCGGTTCAATATAGCCGGCTTCGGTGACCGCGCGGATAAGCTCGGGGCTGAGCCCCAGATCGGAAAAAACCATGATGTCTCGAAAATTGGGGGGCCGATCTCACAAGCAAAACGGCCGCCCTCGGCTCCCGTGGCGACCGCCGCATACATGTCGCGCAATATAGGGAGATGTTGGCTTTTGTCAATCACAGCCGGGGGCTATGGTCGAGGAAATGCCGTCAAAATCGCGTGTTCTGGGAGGTCGCCATGTTGCTGAAGCGTGACAATTCTCAATTGCTGGTTGTCGATATGCAGGAACGCCTGGCGCCCGCGATCGACGATATCGCCGGTGTCGCGGCGCGCTGCGGAATCCTGCTGCAGGGGGCGGCCGAACTCGCCGTGCCGGTGCTGATTTCCGAGCAATACCGCAAGGGATTGGGGGCGACCTTGCCAACGCTGCTGGCGCTCGCCGGCAAGCATCAAGCGTTTGAGAAGGTGGAGTTCTCCTGCTTTGCCAATCCTCTTCTGCGCGCGGCACTCACCAAGGTCCCCGGGCGTAACACGATCATCTGCGGCACGGAGGCGCATGTCTGTGTATTGCAGACGGCGCTGGAGATGCGGGAAGCGGGTCACGAGGTCAGCTTGGTGGCCGATGCCGTGGGTTCGCGCCGGGCCGAGAGCAAGAGCGTCGCGATCGCGCGGATGCGCGCTGCGGGTATTGACGTGGTGACCAGCGAAATGGTGCTCTTTGAGTGGTTGCGCACGGCGGCGGCGGCGGAATTCAAGGCGATCTCGCGCTTGATTCGCTGACGCGGCAGC